>JBLIND010000275.1:0-8808 GCA_047639095.1 Candidatus Omnitrophota bacterium
GATTCTGGCGGCCTTGCCGAAAGGGGAAATGCAGAGTTACCTGGACACAGTAAAACTGAAGGCCTTCACCCCGACGACGCGAGCAACGCCGAAATCGCTGCTGGCCGACCTTGAACAAATTCGCAGCAGCGGGTTTGCCCTGGATCTGGAAGAAGGCATCGAAGGCATTCGGTGTGCCGCTGCGGTGATCCTGGATGACTATCATTATCCGGTTGCGGCGGTGACAGTCATCGGCCCGGTGTTCCGCATGGCCGCATCTCAACTCCCCACCATGGGCGCCGCCTGCATCAGGGCGGCTCAACACATACGCGAGCGGCTAATCAAATGAAACGGGCCTCCATCCTGTTCCTGGGCTTGCTCCTGTGCGCGCCCGCACGCGCTGGAGAGCCGGTAGCCTCACCCAGCCCGGAACAGGTGACCTTCTTCGAGGAAAACGTTCGACCCATTCTCGTTGAGCACTGTTTCGCTTGTCACAGCCAGGACGCTGAAACGAAAAAGAAGCTGAAGGGCGGGTTACACCTGGACAGCCTGGCCGGCATGCTCCAAGGCGGCGATTCTGGCACGGCGATAGTGCCGGGCAATTCGGACGAGAGTCTGATCATCAAGGCTGTTCGGTATACCGACAACGAATTGGAGATGCCGCCCAAGGAGAAGTTGTCGGATGCCGCGATCGCCACGCTCAGTGAATGGGTGAGCATGGGCACGCCCTGGCCGGGCTTTGACCCGGCATCGCTCGCGGTCCAGACGGAGGAAGCTCCCTACGACTGGGAAAAATTTCGCACCACGCATTGGTCGTTTAAACCGGTACAGCAGACGCCGCCCACCGCCGTTCAGGATACGGCCTGGCCCCGGGGCGCGATTGATCGCTACGTCCTTGCGCAGCTTGAACGCAAGGGCCTTAAGCCGAATGCACCCGCCGACCAACGGACCCTCCTGCGTCGGGCCTACCTGGACCTCATCGGCCTCGCGCCTACGGTCGAGCAGGTACAGGCCTTTCTCGACGACACGCGTCCGGATGCGTTTGCCCGTGTCGTAGACGAGTTGCTGGCCTCTCCTCATTACGGCGAACGCTGGGGCCGATACTGGCTCGACATCGCCCGCTACAGCGATGGATTGGGTGGATTTGGCGACAATGCTGCGCTCCCCGAAGCGTGGCGATTTCGCGACTGGGTCGTCCAGGCCTTCAATCAGGATCTGCCATACGACCGCTTCGTGACCGCCCAGCTAGCCGGCGATGTGCTCGATGATCCCGATCCGGTCGCCACCGGATTTTTTGCGGTTGGCCCCACCTACAAAGGCGATGGTGGTGATCCGGAAGCCACCGCCCAAGCGCAGGCGGAGACGCTTTCGGATCGGGTGGATACCTTCTCCCGCGCCTTTCTCGGCCTGACGGTTGCCTGTGCGCGTTGTCACGACCACAAATTCGATCCCGTTACCGCGAAGGATTATTACGCGATTGCCGGCGTGTTCAATAACACCAACCTCCGCCTGCATCCTCTGGTGGATCAGGCCACGGTGGATGCGTATCAGACGGCGCAGGGCCGCATCAAGGCGCAGGAGCAAGAGCTGAAGGAGTGGGAGGCAGATCAGATCGAAACCGTTGTACGTCAAGGGATGCGCGAGGCGGAAGGCTACCTCGTGGAACTCTTTCGTTTTCATCGCCAACGACTTGAGCCGGAAGCGGAAAAAAATATCGAGGCGTACGCGACGCAGCATCAGCGGGATCCGGAATTGTTTAAGCGGTGGAATGGAAAATTGCGTGATGACCGTTTCAAGGGCAAGTTCAAGGAGCTGGATCTCTGGTACGATCTGGACGCGACTGAAGACGACACGACGGCCACGGATGCGCAAATCGCGGATGCGGCGCGGGCTTTTCAGGCGCGCATCGATACCATCCTCGATACCCTTGAAGAGAAGGAAAAGCCCTGGCGTGAAGCCCGGGTGAAAGGCGATCTGAAAGTCGGTCGACCGAAGGCGGGCAAGGACGACCAGGCTTTGCTGAACGAGCTGCGTCGGAATATTTATTCCGTCAAGCTCGAGCAGGTCCTCGCGGATGTCGGTCGTGCGAAATGGGAGGAAATGAAAGCCGCGCTGGATGGTCTCCGGAGGGAGTCACCCCCCAAATATGCCGAAGCCCACGGCATCGGGGACACCGGATCCGCGGACATGCATGTGGCCCTGCGTGGCGACCTGCGCAAGAAAGGCGAGAAAGTGCCTCGCCGGTTTCTGGAGATCATTGTCGGTGAAGATCCACCCGCCTTCGATCCGAAGCGCGTGCGACAGGAGCTGGCTGCGGCCGTGGTCGATCCGGGTAACCCGCTCACTGCCCGGGTAATGGTCAATCGGATCTGGCAGGGGCATTTCGGGGAAGCCCTGGTGCGCACCCCCAGCAATTTTGGCGTGCTTGGGGAAACCCCGAGTCATCCCGAGCTGCTCGATTACCTGGCGCATCAATTTGTTTCCCAAGGCTGGTCGATCAAAGCGCTGCATCGTGAAGTCATGCGTTCGGCGACCTGGCAGATGAGCAGCGCGTTTGATCGCGCGAAGTTCGCGCAGGACGGGGACAACCGCCTGCTCTGGCGGATGCATCCGCGCAAGTTGGACGTCGAAGCCTGGCGCGACAACCTGCTCGCGGTCACCGGCGAGCTGGATCCAACCCTCGGAGGCAAACCCGCCAACGAAATTCTCTCGTCCACCCGGCGTACGCTGTATGCGACGATCAGTCGGAACGGGGACCGATTTATCTCCGACGATTTTCTCCGCCTGTTCGACTTTCCCGATCCCAAGGCGACCAGCCCACAGCGAACCGTGAGTACGGTGCCCCAGCAATACCTGTTCATGATGAATAGCCCCTTCATGCTCGCCCGCGCCCAGGCTCTGAGCCAAAAATTTGCACCGCTCGAAACCGATGAACAGCGCATACGCGCCGCCTACCGCGCCCTCTATAGCCGCGAGGTCGCCCCCGCCGAATTGTCCGCCGGCCTCGCCTTTTTAGGCGACGCCTCCACAAGCCAATGGCCCGCTTACGCCCAGGTCCTGTTAAGTGCCCATGAATTCATGCAAATCCAATAACCCCGCCGTAACAAGGAATTCATTCCGTCCCACATCCTAAGTAAACCCGAGCCTCCCATGAAATTCCTCGAACACGAACTCGCCTACCGCCGCGCCACCCTCAACGGCGCCCTCACCCGCCGCGACGCCCTGCGCCGCATGGGCGCCGGCATCGGCTCCATCGGCCTCGCCAGCATGTTCAACAACCCGGCCCTCGCGTCCTCATCCGCCAACCCGCTCGCCCCGAAGCACCCGCACTTCGCACCGAAGGCCAAACGCATCATCCAGCTCTTCATGCCCGGTGGACCCTCCCAGGTCGACACCTTCGACTACAAGCCGATGCTCAAGACCCACGCGGGCGATCGTCCCGCCATCGTCGATCGCAAATCCCTCCGCAACACCAAAATGGGTCTCATGCCTTCGCCGTTCGAATTCAAACCCTACGGCCAGTGCGGCAAAATGGTCAGCGACATCTTTCCCGAGACCGCGCAATGTGTCGACGACATCTGTTTCATCCACTCCATGCACACCGACATTCCCGAGCATGCCGGCGGGATTCTCATGACCAACGTAGGCGCCCTGCAGCCGAATCGCCCGAGCATGGGGGCCTGGTTGACCTATGGCCTGGGCTCGGAGTGTGATGACCTGCCTGGATTTGTGGCGATGTCCCCGCGCGCGAAACCGCGGGGGACCATGGCCAACTGGGGCAACGCCTTTTTGCCCGGTGCTTACGCGGGCACCTACGTGAACATCGAAAAAATGAAACCCGATGCGATCATGCGCGACCTCAAGAACACGAACCTGCCCCTGGCTGAACAGCGCAAGCAGGCCGAGCTGCTCGCGCAGATTAACCACTTGCACCTCGAGCGCCTGGAGCAGGATCAGCAGCTGGAAGCGGGCATTCAAGCCATGGAGATGGCCTTTCAGATGCAGGTCTCGGTGCCCGATGTGTTTGATGTCAGCAAGGAGAGCGAAGCGACACGAAAGCTATACGGCGACTCCGAATTTGCGAAGGGCTGTCTGATCGCCCGTCGGCTGATTGAAAAAGGCGTTCGCGTGGTGCAGTTGTCCCATTCCATTGACGGCTACGACATTGCCTGGGACACCGGGCACGGCAACATCGTCGACGGCCACGCCAAGCTGGCGCATGCCTGCGACCAGGGGATTGCGGCTTTGATCAAAGATCTCAAGCACCGGGGCCTGCTCGAAGACACCTTGATTCTCTGGGGCGGGGAGTTTGGTCGCGCACCGACAAGCGAAGGCGCGAAGGGCCGGGACCATGACCATTATGGATACACGATGTTCATGGCCGGCGGCGGCGTGAAGCCGGGGTTTTCGTATGGGGCTACCGACGAGTTTGGCTGTTCAGCCGTGGAGAACCGGGTGCACGTGCATGACCTGCATGCCACGGTGCTGCATCTCATGGGCCTCGATCACGAGAAGCTGACCTATCGGTACAGCGGTCGGGATTATCGGCTGACGGATGTGCATGGGCATGTCGTGCACGACGTGATTGCGTGAGGTAGCCTGGCCGTCCCCTGCCGTGTTTCGTGCTTAGAAACGTTTAATCGCCGAAATAAAGATCTGCCTTTGATCGGTGTCGCTCTTTAAGCCCTGCTGCTCAGGTACCACCATCTGCACGTCTTCGGCTATCATGTAGTTGAAGGCGATGTCGATGATCAGTTTGTCGGGGTCTTCGCCGAGCGCGATGCCGGTGCCGATGTGGGCGGACCAGGTGTCGTCGATCTTGTTGATGCCGCTGGGTGTGCCGTCGAAGGGGTTGGTGCTGCTTTCGCCACGCACGTCAAAGGCGAACTCCGACCAGTCGGTGTAATTGACATCCACGGCTGAATAGAAATTCGGATTCCAGAGAAAAAACACCCCGGCGTTTACGAACAACGGGAAGTCGAAGCTGACATCTTTCTGGGCGACTTCCCTGGTTTCATCCGTGCCCAGGACGCGCGCCTTGTCCTGGTTGAAGGTCGTGCTGCTGGTGGTGACCGTGCGCTTCTGGTCGGCATCGGGGCTCCAGGGCAGGTCGACTGAGGCGCCGACGGTGATGAGGTTGTTAAGGATCCACCACAAACCGAGCGTCGCGTTGACGCGGTTCGAAACACCTCTCTTTCGCGTCTGGTCACGGATTATTTCAACGCCTTGGTCCATGCGGAAGCTACATCGGAAACAAGCACCATGCCGCCGAAGACCCAGGCGCTCCGGGGCGTCTTGCGCGCCGATGCTGCAGATGAAGCGGCCCATCGCGACTATCTTGAAAACAAGTACTCGTGATTGTCCTCTTCGACACCCACGTTGTGTTGGATCATTTGATGGTGCGAAAGCCCTTCGAGAACGATGCGGCCACCTTATTTGTTGCGGCGGAGACCGGAGTGATCGATGGGTTCCTTTGCGATACGACGATCACCACGATACACTATATTGCTCGCAAGTCGCTCGGCAAAGAGCAGACCGCTCTTCACATTGGCAACTTGCTGGCGATATTCCAGATTGCCTCCGTTACCCCTGCCGTAATCAGATCCAGCCTTGGTTTAGATTGTGCTGATTTCGAAGATGCGGTTTTGCACGAGTCCGCCGTGGCAATTGGTGCTGAGGCGATTGTTACCCGGAATGCCCGTGACTTTTCGTGCGCGACGGCACCTATCTATGAGCCTCCGCAGCTCGTAGGTCTGTTGGGCAAGTAGCTTGAATCCTGCCGAGCGTGTGCGTAAAAAAAAAACGCACAGGGCCATTTGGCGCCTGCGCGTTTTCTCGTAAGGCTGCGGTTCCGGATCAGTCGGCGAGTCCTTTGATCCAGATATTCCGGTAGCGCACGGGATTGCCGTGGTCCTGGAGTTTGATCGGGCCTTTGTCGCCGTGAGCTCTGTACGGCGAGATGGAATGCGGACCATCCCAGCCGGTGCCGCCGGACAGGACCAGCTTGTCGTGAATCAAGACGCCGTTGTGCAGGACGGTGAAGGTGGCCTTTTTCGTCACCTTGCCATCGGCATTGAATTGCGGGCGGTGAAAGGTGATGTCGTAGCTCTGCCACTGACCCGGGCCACGGCTTGCATTCACGAGCGGCTTGGCGCGGCCGTAGAGGGCGCCGCACTGACCATCCGGATAGGTGGTGTTTTCGTAAGAGTCGAGCACTTGAATTTCGTATTGGCCCATCAGGAATACGCCGCTGTTCCCGCGTCCCTGGCCGTTGCCCTTGGCCACGGCCGGGGTGGCGAATTCAATGTGCAGCTGGCAGGAGCCAAAATGTTCCTTGGTCTCGGCATAGCCGCCGCCTTTGACGGATTCGAGGGCGCCGTCGACGAGGACCCACTTGGTGGGCTCACCGTTTTTGGCCCAGTTTGCAAGCGAAGCTTTGCTGCCGTCGAACAGCACTTTCGCCCCGGCGGGCGCGGGGGCTGGTTTGTCGCCGGGAACGCCTTTGACCGGCTCGACGATTTTGGGCTGCGGTTGCTTGGCCGCATCGGTCTCGTGGACCTTTATGCCATCAATCCACATGTAATTGATTTTCTTACCGTTCTCTTCGCGGGTTTCGCGTTTGATTTCCGGCCCCGCGAACAGGAGGGCGGTTGAGGCGAGCAGGGTCGCTACGGCGACAGGTTTCAGGATCTTATTCATACAGGGGCTCCAAGGGGTTGATTTCAATGAAGCCGGAAAATTATGGAACCCGGATACCACTTACAATCTTCGATTTTCGCTTTCCCCGGCCGCGGCTTTGGCGCAGGATTCAGATGGTCCATGCAGGGCGGGTGGCGAGGGGTTCGAGGGAAACGTTCCTGGCGCAGGTAGCGCAGCCTATCTACCTTGCCGGTCGCGTTCGGAGAAGGTTGAATACGGTATGTTAATTGGTCATTACGGAGCAAGTCTTGCAGCAAAGGCCCTGGATCGAAGGATCCCGCTCTGGGTCCTGTTTGTTGCGGCCCAGCTGGTGGATATCTTCTGGGTGATTTTTCTGTCCCTCGGGGTGGAGAAGATCCGAATCACTCCGCACTTCACCGCATCAAATGATATCGATAATTACTACATACCTTTCACCCATGGGGCGCTGCCGACCCTCGGCTGGGCCCTGCTGGGATTCGCCGGCTACCGCGCGCTCTGTCGGTATCGCGGGTGGGCGGGGGCGGCCTGGGTGGTCGCCCTGGTTGTGCTCTCGCATTGGGCTTTCGATCTTATCGTGCACGTGCCGGATCTCCCGCTGCTGGGGGATCATCACAAAGTGGGTTTCGGGCTGTGGAACCACAAACCCCTCGCGTTTATGACCGAGCTGGCGTTCGTGCTGGTCGGCGGCGGGTTTTACCTGGCACGACTCGGTCCGGGTCGTACCTTAAATAACAAAAAGGGCCTTCTGGGATTGATACTTCTCCTGTTGATCCTGTGCACCGTAAATTATTATGGACCCGCGCAGACAACGGTTCAGCAGGTCCTGCTGGGTGCCGTGGCGGTGTACGGCCTGCTGACCGCACTGGTGGCCTGGCTTGAAGCCCGCGGTTGGATCGGCTAGAAAAAGCGCGTAGCGGTGACACCCACCGTGCGGGGTGGATCGAGAAAGGTCCGTACGGGAAAGCCGGCCAGGGAAGAACTCGATATCGCGTTGCTGACGCTCTCTTCATCGGTCAAATTTTTTCCGTAGAGTTGGAGCTGCCAATCGTGCGAGGGCGTCATGTAGGTGATGAAGGCGTTGAAGTGGCCCGTGGCCCCGTCCGCGAGCGCGGGGTGATTGAACTGGGTGAAGAAGACCTCATCGCGCCAGCTGTAATCCAGTCGCGTGCGAACCAGGCCGTTGTTGTCAGGGAGCTGCTGGCTGTAGGTGATGCCGGTGTTCACGCTGAACTCGGGCGTCTGCGGGAGTTGATTCCCTTTCAGGTTTTGCGGGCCGGCGCCCAGGTTGCCCGAATCCACCTGGACTTCACGCTGGAAAGCGGAGTCGAGCCAGGTGCCGTTTACATAAAGCGTGAGCGCGTCACTGGCCTTCGCGATGAATTCCGCTTCGATGCCGTGAATGTCCGCATCGGCGCCGTTGTTGATCACCACGGAAGCGGTTTCGATCGAAGCGAGTTGGATGTCCTCGTAGACGCTGGTGAAAAAGGCGAGGTTGGCTTGCAGCTTCTCGGACAAGCGGCTTTTCACCCCGGCTTCATAGGTGATCAGGTCTTCCTGGTCGTAGGGCTGGGTGTTGGGACCCTGGTTTAAATTGAATCCACCACTTTTGAATCCGGTGGCGGTCGAGACGTACACCTGGGTGGCTTGATCGGCTTGATACGCAAGACTGATCTTCCACGGGAAGGCATCCCAGGATTCGTCGGTGTCGTTCGTGAACGGCGTGGGCACGGCGGCCTTTTCCTTGAACTGTTTCTCGTCGTAATTGTAGCGGCCGCCGACGGAGAGTTTCAGCCGCTCGTTGATGGCGTGGTCGAGCTGCATGTAAAAGGAAAGGGCATCGGTTTCAAAATCGGCCTTACTGGACAGCGGGACTTGAACCCCGGGTGCCGGGGAGAAGGTCAGTACCGCGAGCTCGTCCATTTCTTCGTGGAACAGGTTCAGGCCCAGGATGTAATTGAAGCGGCCTTCGTACTGCGAAATCAATTGGAGCTCCTCGGAAAACTGCTGGGCTTCCTGGCGGTCATCAAACACGAGCTGGTTGACCTCCGTGTCGTCGGTATCGGTCAGGTTGTGCACATCCATCTGTTCGAAGGCGGTGATCGAGCGAAGGAGGTGGGTTGGATACTGCAGTTCGAGTGTGGCAGCGCC
>JBLIND010000276.1:0-8754 GCA_047639095.1 Candidatus Omnitrophota bacterium
TGGGTCTTGTTTGAGGATGCGGATTTCGTGCCGGGTCATGGGCTCGCCACGCTTACGGCACAACCCCTGGGCTATGTCCTGCAGACGATGAGTCCTTCAGGGCGTGTCGAAGGGACCTCGGACGTCATCAGCTTTAATGAGCTGCGCGAGGCCGGTATGCAGATGCTCTCCCCCGAGATGGTGTTTCTCCGGGATACCTATTACCTGTTGATTGGCAGCCTGCTGGTCCGGTTCACAGTTGGTGGGGAAGCGGAGATCTTCGATCTTGGTCAGGCGGGCCGTCAGTTAATTGCCAGCGTGCCAAATACGGCGCCGCGCCTGGTGGTGACCTTCGCGCGCGGAGCGCAACTCTTCTGGTTGGGTGATCGGACATGGACCAATGCCGCCTTTGGCCATGACCTGCTTGAACCCCGCGCCTGCTTTATGCGTAACGGTCAACTGGTCTTGATGGATCAGCAGGAGGGACAGATCTACGACACCCAGCAACAGGTCATCGTGTTTCGACATGCGATGAAACCCGGCGCGCCGGGACAGGTGCTCGACGTTGTTCCCGGGGGCCAGGCACATGAATTCGCCGAATGCAGTCGTGACGGAAAGATGTTTGTCTGGAAGGTGCAGGACGGGTAATCGCCCTCACCGATAGAGGGGGTATCGGTAGTGGTAGACCATGGCTTTTAACACGTTGCTGAAGGCATCGGTCCAGGGGCGGGGATGAAGCGCGTCGCTCCCGTGATACGTGTGCGCATCGAAGGGGGCTTCGCGGGCGAAGGCAATGTCGTTGCCGACGATCATCCAGCTCGCCGGGTAGTCCAGCGGACTAGCACATTCCGGGTTGGGCAGGATCGTGACCGAGTCGAGACCGGCATGTGCTGCGGCGCTGCGGATGATCGGGCTGAGGTTGAGATGCTTGTTGCTGATGTTGAACAGGATCAGGCCATCGGGACGGGTGATGCGCTGATAGAGCTCGAGGGCTTCAAGCGTTAGCAGGTGAAGGGGAATCGCGTCGGATGAAAAAGCGTCGAGGATGAGGATGTCATAGGGGGTGAAGTTTGTTGCCGCGGCTTGTTTTTCCAATTCGATGCGCGCATCACCCTCGATGGTCCGCAAGGTGGACGGTGCGTCAGCGATGTAGGTGAAGTAATTCGTGCGCGTACACCAGTCGATTACCAGCGGGTTGATCTCGTAGAAGTCGACGTAATCCTGCTCACGGAAATAGGCGCAGAGCGTGCCTACGCCCATGCCGGCGATGCCCACCTGGAGGCCGCGCTCGCCTTGCTTTTTCATGTGTTGGGTGATGGCGGGACTCAAGCCACTGCTCGGGCCGTAGTAGGCGACGGGCTGATGGCGTTCCGGTTCCACCTGGTATTGGATGCCGTGAATGATCGAGCCGTGAACAAGGACGTTGTAGGGCAGCATTTTCCCATCCGGCGCGGGTGCGGTGAACTGATCCACCCGAAGCGTGCCATAGAAGTTTCGCCCGGCCGCGAGCTGGTGCTCGGTGGTGATCTGCGTATGTACCCCGGCAAAGACAATCAAGATGAAGAGGCTGCCCAGCACGCAGAGATCCCTCAATCGGGGGTGACCGTTCTGGTGGACGATGCGAACGTAAAGCGCGGCACTGCCCAGAGCCAGTAGGGCGAGCAGCACGACGCCCAAGGCCTGTTGGCCCATGTGAAGGCGTTCGAGCAATCCGATCTTGGGGAAGAGGACCAGGATGGATAAGGGGAGACTCAGCAATAGCGCGGCGCGGAGCCCCACCCGGGTGTGAGGCTGTGGTGGATCCAACCGGCGGGCCTGCAGGTAGCACACACAGGCCAGGGTCCAGCAGGCGGCGAGGCCGTAGGTGAATTCCGCATAGCGATCGAAGACGAGCGGCGCGATGAACGCGACGAGGAAGCTGCCCAGCAGACCGCCAAACGCAATGGCCAGGTAATAGCGGGTGAGTTGTCGCGGGTCGGGTCGGGTGCGGTAGAGCTCGCCATGGCACACCGTGCAGGCGATGAAGAGAAAGAGTCCGAGCATGAAAAACTGCACGAGGAAATGATCGGCGGTGCCGTCCAGCAGGTGATGGAGGACGAGCAGGATGGTAAACAGCAGGTAGTAAAAGTAGCGCTGGGTGCGATAGCGGCTCGCATCGCGAAAGCAGAAAATAAAGGTCAGCAGATAGATGCAAAGCGGCAGCATCCAGATGAACGGGAACGAGGCGACATCCTGGGTGAGGCGGTTCGTGGTAGCCAGCAGCAGGGCGCTGCCCAAGGCGGCGGCACAGATCCAGAACGTGTAGCGGGGAAGGCCAATGGGTTTCAAAGGCTCCCGGGAGGTATCGGCCTGGCTGGCTGGCAGGTGGCGAATGCTTCGACTGATGTAGACGAAGCCCGCGACAAAGATGGCGAAGAGGGTGAACCAGACCGCTTGCTGCTGATGCAGGTTCAGCCAGACCTCCATGACCAGCGGGTAGGAGAGCAGGCCCAGCATGGATCCGGCATTGGAGACGGCATAGAGTCGATAGGGTCGGTCGGATTGCAGGCTGTACCAGGCCTGCAGCAGGGGGCTGGTCGTTGCGAGGAGCATCATGGGCATGCCCGTGTAGGCAAGGATGGTCAGGGCCACCCGGAGCCCGGGGGCCCCTGCGTCCGCGCGGGCCATCGCGCAGTCGGGAGAGAGGAGGGGGGCGCCCCAAAAAATGGTCTGCGCGACCACGGCGATCCCGACCAGGCCCACCAGGATCCAGAAGCGTTTCACGCCACGGGCGGGGGAAAGGTGGGCAATGTGATAGGCGCTCGCATACCCCGCAAGGAGGATGAGCTGGTAGGTGAACATGGCGGTGATCCAGACCGCGGAGGTGCCTCCGAAAAAAGGGAGCAGGTACTTGCCGAACAGGAGTTCCAGTTGGAAGAACAGGAAGGCGCCGAGAAAGATGGTCAGGGCGATAACCTTGTCGGCCTGGCGGCGCCGGGTTTCAGCGGTCATGCCGATCAGCCGGGTTGGAACCATTCGCGCTGAATGGGCAACTGTGCGAGGACGGCCTCGTCATAGAAGGTTGGGATGTTGCCGCAGCCGTGATGGGTGCCTTTTATTTTTCGGTTCTCATCGAGGCCTTCGGATTCAAATCGGATTAGATCCTGAGTCTGATAGTCGCCGTCCTTCAGGCCGAGCACCTCGGTGATGTGCGTCACCTTCCGGCTGCCGTCGGTCAGGCGGGCGGTATGGACCACAATGTTTACTGCGGAGGCGACCTGGGAGCGCAGGGCGGAAAGCGGAAGGTCGATTCCGCTGAGCAGGGCGCAGACCTCCAGGCGGCGGAGGGCATCTTCGGGGCCGTTTGCGTGGATGGTGGACATGCTACCCGCGTGACCGGTGTTCAAGGCCTGGAGCAGGTCGAGCGCTTCGCCGCCTCGAATTTCACCCACGACCAGGCGATCCGGTCGCAGGCGGAGGGTGGAATGGACGAGGTCGCGGATGGTCACTTCGCCTTTGCCGCGATCATTGGGTTTGCGGGTTTCGAAGTACACCGTGTGCGGCTGTTGGAGCTGAAGCTCGCTTGCATCCTCGAGGACGAGGATGCGTTCGTGTGCCGGGATGCAGCTGCTGAGGACGTTGAGGACGGAGGTTTTGCCGGAGGAGGTCGCACCGGAAACGATCACGTTCTTGTGGTGTTTAACGCAGATGTCGATCAGGTCGGCGGCATTCCGGGTCAAGCTTCCGAAGCCGATCAGCTTTTCCATGCTCAGGGGGTCTTTGGAGAACTTACGGATAGCGACGACGGTGCCGCCGCGGGCGAGGGGGGGGATCACCGCGTGTACACGTGAGCCATCGGGCAGGCGGGCATCGAGGCGGGGGTTCTCTTCATCGAACATGCGTCCGATGTACTTTCCCACGTTTTTCACCGCGGCCTGGAGGGCGGCTTCGCTCTGGAAACCTTCCTTGATCTTTTCCAGCAGGCCCTTGCGTTCGATGTAGATATCCTTGGGGCCATTGATCATGACTTCCGATACTTCGTCGTCATCGAGGTATTGGGCCACGGGGCCGAAGAAGAGTTTCAGGTATTCGCCGGCATCCGGCATCGTGTGAGCGGGCTTGCCGGGCTTCGGGCCTTCGCGCGAGCCATGGTCTTCGTCATCTTCAGCAAAGATGTGGGTTTCGGGTTCCGCGAAACCTTCCATGTCGTCAATCACGATCCGGTAGCCGCCACAGGAGATGACATCATGCAGGCTGATTGCTTGAGCGGACTTGATGGGCTCGCCGTTGAGTTTGAAATAACCCGGGTTGAACTGGGGGATCACCCAGTAGCCGCTATCCGGATCCATCTGGATGCGGAGCTCCCCATTTTCTTCTTCAAAGAGGGTGAGGCGGATATGGCAGCCGGATCGAAATCCGACCAGAATTTGATTGTCTTTAAATTCGTAGGTGCGGCTGGGGCCATTGTTGTCATCGAGTCTGAATCGCAGCATGCTTGGAATCTCCGATCGCCGTTGTAGCAGGCTCCTGAGGGACTCGCAAGAGTGAGCTTGCATCACGTTTTGCAGGAAGGTTTGATGCACGAGCTGGATCGTGCGACGGGTGGCCGTGCACGGCCAAAAGGAGGACCCGGGCGAGTAGGTGGGGTCGGTTGTTAATGTGTAGAATGTAATAAGTGAATCTCGTCCCGTATTCATGAAATCCCACGAATTGATTCGCGCTGCATAAAAGGCAGCTGTTAATATTAGCTCAGATGGGAATAGGTGTGTGAAATGAGGTTTAATTAAACCTCATGTGTAAGAATTCCCCCTGAGGCATGCAATTGATTATGTGGTCCGATGGACCCATGAATGCGAACTGAGTAAATGGAAAAGGAATAGAGAATGAAAAGCATGATCAAAAATAAGTTGGGGCTTAAGCAGGGCCAGGGAATGAGTGAATACGTTATTATCATCGCTCTGGTTGCGATTGCCGCGATCGTTGTCGTCGGCCTTTTCGGCAAGGATATCAAAGGTGGTTTCCAGCGTATCGGTAGCGCCATCTCCGGTAAAGAAGTCACGGGTACTCCTGCGATTGAAGCGGGCGAAGTCAAAGGCGCGGGTATGAAAGCGTTTGAGACGGGTTCGGCTGCTGGTAAGTAAACCGATTTTTACCCTGAGCGTGTTCGCGGTCAAGCGGTCTTCTGGCGCTTGGCCCGAACGGTTCGGGTGGTTAACCCGGAAGAGCGGGGCGGCTTGCGTCGCCGCCTTTGCGTCGCTTAAGTTCTTTGCGTCGCTTAGATTCTTTGCGTCGTCCTCCGGGTGCTCATTATTTGTCGAATTGTTATTAAATAGCGTACCTGCAGCCGCTCCCTGTCGTCAGAGTCTGGTGCTTGGTCGTTGAACACGGAACACGTATGAAAAATTCTTTTCCCATCATTGTAGCCATTATTATCGCGGTTGTTTCTCTCCTCGCGGTTCAGTCGTATGTAAAGCGGGTCAATAAAGAGACCACGGAACAGCTCTCCGGCAAGCTGCTGCTCTCTGCGGCGGTGGACATTGAGAAAGGGGAGAAACTTACCGAGCTATCGATTCAAGCACGTGAAGTTCCCGACCAGTTTATCCCGCCACAAGGCATTGTGGGTGAGTCACAGGTTCGGATGGCCATGGGGCGCACCCTGAAATATCCGGTTGCTGCGGGACAGTTGGTGCTCTGGTCCGATCTGGAAATGGAGAAACGCGGGTTCTCCACCGTGATTCCGCAAGGGGAGCGCGGGTACACCGTGAGTTTTTCTTCCGGGATCAATACCGGGTTTATCAGCCCGAACGACCGCATTGATATTATCGCCTCATTCTCCCTGCCGGATACCGGCGAGGCCATCGCGGGTGAGGAGTTGCCTTCCTGGCGTGAATCGTCCGATATGGTGAACGTCGTTCTGCTTCAGAATGTGACCGTGCTTGCCGTCGGCGACTCGTTTCGAGGCGGTGGTGGTGGATCGAGCAGTGGCAACCTGACGCTCTCGCTCACGCTCCAGGAGGCGCAATTGATCATGTTTGCCGAGCATCATGGTGAACTTGGAGCCGTGCTGCGAAAAGATGGCAATGTCGCGCCGATCGAGGCCGTAGACCTGCCTAAAATCAGCTTTGAGCAGATCGAGAAGATTATTGGCGAGCTCGAGCAGAAGCGGAAGCGTCGGATTGTTGAGATTATTCAGGGCGGGGCCTCCACGACCGTACCTGTAAATCCAGGTAATTAAGATCTAATCCCGTTTTTCAGTACGTGGCGTAAGAATACCTGGTTTGGTGGTTATTATCCAAATATGAATCAATCACACCCAACGGAGTATAAGATGAAAAAGAAACATGTCAGATTCAATTGGATAACCTGCATCCTCGTGACGGGGCTCCTGACGGCGGTCGGTTTTGCGGAAAGTCTATCCCTCGCACCCAACACCTCGCATACGGTTAGTATTCCGGAAGGGGTAAAGAAGATCATCATCAGCAACACCGGGGTCTTAAATGCGTCGGTCGATAGCACGGGCCGTCAAGTGGTGGTGATTGCGACCAGCGCCGGGAACACGGAATTACGCATTCAGCGACTGGAAGGGGCTGACTACGTGGCGCAAGTTGCCGTTGTCCTGGACATCAAGCCCATCGCGGCGCAGATCCAGACACTGCTCAGCGATGTGGAAGGTCTCGAAGTGCAGGTCGTCGGGAACAAGATCATTTTCAAAGGTGATATTATTCTGAAGCGCCACTGGGATCTTAAAGAGCAGGTGAAGTCCGCCTATGCGGGCATGATTCTCGATCTGACCCGGATCAGCGACAGTGTGAATAAAATACTCGCGGAGAAAATCACCTCGGAAATTGGACTGGACACCATCAAGGTGAAGGTTTCAGAGGGGAAAACCTTCTTGGAAGGGTATGTATATGACGAGGCGGATGTCGAGCGCGCGACGCGGATTGCCGGTGCCTATTCGGTGGAAGTCATTCCGCTGATCAAGGTGCAGGACGTGATGATTGAAACCGATGTGTACTTCCTGCAGGTCAATTCCAGCGATGCAGAGAGCTTCGGAAACAATATATTAAAGAGCCTCGAACTCAATGCCGGGGGCGGCTTCGGTGGCGGCACGGGCCAGAGTCCGTCGGGTTCCTTCTCCGTTTCGGGGAGCGTCAGCGCCAAAATTAACGCGCTCGTCGGGGCCGGTAAGGCCAAAGTCCTGGCCAAGCCCCACATCAGCACCAAGAGTGGTGAAGCGGGCACCTTCCATAATGGCGGGGAGCAATTTGTGAAGCTTATCGGCAGTGAGTCGGTCGATCTTAAAAGCATCAAGCACGGGATTATCCTCACGGTGAAGCCGACCCTGCGTGGACGGGATCAGATCATGAATGAAATTACGATTGAAGTCAGCGCCCCGGTAGGCGAGTCCTCGGGCGGAATCAACCTGGAAAAGTTCCAGACCTCGAGCACGACCTTGACCTCCATGGGGGAGAGCGTCCTGATCTCCGGTCTGGTGCAGGAAATGGAAGCGAAGTTCAAAGAGAAGACACCGATCCTGGGCGATATCCCGATCATCAAAGAGTTGTTCTCAGAACGCGTGACCAAAGGTGAAAAGAAAGAATTGATTCTGCTGCTGACGCCACGTCCGGTTTTCAAGAAAATGAATACGGGTCCATCGTTCAGCGCGGAACAGAAGCATCTGGTTCCCTGATGGGACCATCGCAATTTAACATGTTTACAGGCACTGGCCTGGCTCCTTTCGGGGGCCAGGCTGGCATGCTGTTCAGGGTCAGGAAAAGTATCTATGCCGTTATTGCTCGTTGAAGGTGGAGACTACAACCAGGATGCGATTGAGTTCGGTGAGGAGGAATTCATCATCGGTCGATCCATCGATGCGGATCTGATCCTTAACAATACTCAGATTTCCTCCCAGCATGCGCGGATCATGTTCAACAACCGGTCGTACTGGTTGCAGGATATGGGCAGTCGGAATGGCACCCTGGTGAATAAACGGAAAATCGTTCAGCACCCGTTGAGCGAGGGTGATGTGTTTCAGATCGCTGAATTCACGATGACCTTCCTGCTCGATCCGGATACGCTGCAGAAGCAGCGCGACTCCACGGTCGAAGAATTGCGCAAGCAGTTGCATGACGAGTTGATCGACAAGCTGAATCTTAAGCAGTTGAACATCAAACAGATTCGGGATCACCGCTTGCGTGCTCAGGCCGGGCAAGTGTTGGACGATCTGTTTGAAAATCGGTCGGTCGCGCTGCCGAAACGCATGGATTTGATTGCGTTGAAAAAAGCGATCCTCGACGCGGCCTTGGGCCTGGGACCGCTGGAGGACCTCCTCGCCGACCGGGACGTGACCGAGATCATGGTCAATGGGCACAATCGCATCTTTATCGAGAAGGGCGGCAAAGTCCTGCAGACCAAAACCACCTTTGCGGACAACGATGAAGTGCTGATCGCGATTGAGCGGATTGTCGGCCCGCTTGGACGGCGTATCGACGAGAGCAGTCCCATGGTGGATGCCCGCTTGGCCGACGGCTCACGTGTGAATGCCATCATTCCGCCGTTGGCCCTCGACGGCCCTTCCATTACCATCCGAAAATTTCCGGAACGTCGACTGGTGGTCGATGACCTGATCGGTTGGGGCTCGATTTCCCGCCCCTGCGCGGATTTCCTCGAACTCTGTGCGGAGCATGCGCAAAACATCGTAATTTCCGGTGGTACCGGATCGGGAAAAACCACTTTGCTGAATATCCTGAGCAACTATATCCCCGATGGCGAACGCATCGTGACCATCGAGGATTC
>JBLIND010000277.1:0-8747 GCA_047639095.1 Candidatus Omnitrophota bacterium
GCAGGGTGCTTTCGCCTTGCGCACCGGTCAGGGCAGGCAAGGGGTTGGCGTCATCGGAAGCGTTGACCTGAAGCCCGGGCGATGGCGTGCCCGCCGACTCCAGCATGGGCGTGGCCATCCGGCGATAGAGCCGTTCACACACCGCGTGGGTAAAGTTCAAGCGGTCCAGACTGCGGCTCAGCGTGAAGCGTGCATAGAGCCAAAGGGCCAGGCGGGGGATCAGGCCGTACACGGTCAGACAGAGGCAGAGAAAGAGCCACCAGGATGCGAGGTCGCTGCTGGCCAGATGCCGGAGGCCGTCCTTGAGAATCATCTGGCTGCCTTCCACCTGGGCGAGGCTTGGGTAACCGACGCCTTCCCCCCAGATCCAGCCCCAGGGCAGGGCGAGGAATCGCGCAATGCCATAGATGGTGGGCGAAGACAGCACCGAGGATTGCCAGGCAAAGGCCAGGTCTTTCGTAAATACCGCCAGCAGCGTGGTGCCCAGCGCACCCAGATTGAACAAGACCCCAAAGGACTGCGCGAGCTGAAAGACCGGTTGGTAAATCACGCGACCATAGAGGGCGTTTTTAAGGCGCAGCTCGCCCAGACCCGATTGGACCTTGGCGGTTTTTGTCCCACCCATGTTTCGGAGCGCGCTCTGGCTCATGTTCGCCGACCACTTGATCAGAATGCGCGAGAGGAGCGGATAGGCCGCCTGAATGCCGCTGCCCAGGGTTTTGCGTCGATAGATCAAGGCGATGACCAGCACCAGAAGCATCAGCAGCTGCAAGACCACCAGTACGCCGAAGTAGTTGGAGACGTTGACCGCGATCGTGCCCTGGTATTGCAGCAGGCCGATCGCCACGCCGATCCCGGAAAGGAGTCCCGCGAGCGGAAATCCTTTCTTCAGGATGCTGAAACATTCCGCAAACGCTTCACCGGGCGTGCCCCCTTCCTTTGGCCCATCTTTCTCCAGGCGGAAGCTTAACCAGCGATGAAACAACGATGGCCGGTCGGCGGGAATTTCCTCCAGGCCCAGGTAGAATGCACGATCCCGGCGGCTGAGTTCCTCGTTGCTGGTCTCCTCGTCCTGATAAAGATAATATTCAAAATCGACGAGGTCCCGGATGTCCCATTTATGTCTCATAGCTCATCCGCACAGGGGCTCATCTGTGCATGGATTGTAGCGGTTTGTGTTTGTTTCATCAGCAGGCATGATGCCTGTCACGCGAGAGGTGGGCAAGGTGAAAGCATCGTCGCCTGTCCGCGTCCGATGACTCCCGGTGGCATCGAATGCGGGGGCTGGGATTGCCAAATTGATGCCTTAATCTTACGTAGGATGAATTTACACCTGCTACGTAGGAGCGATGCTTCTACCGTCCCAATCGCGCTTTAACGTCCTGCCAGGAGATTCCATGGACCTCCCCTGAAGCCCATTCGTTCCGGCGTCTTTCTACTTCAGCATCATCCACATAGTGATGACTGACTTCGAACGCGGCTAATCGCTTCTCGGCAGGCTCTTTTATGGTGCGAGCACGGATTTCACCACATCGCCGCGGTGCATTTTTTCAAACGCCTCGTGCCAGTCGGCCAAGGGCCAGACACCGCCGATAATCGGTTTCACATCGAGCTGACCGCTGGTGAGCAGGGCGATGACGCGTTCCCAGATGGTCCAGTAATGACTGAAGCTTCCCTGGAGGGTCACATTCTTCTGCACGAGCGGATCGAGATTAAAACCGAGCGGTTGTTTGCCCCAGCCGACCTTGCTGATCCAGCCGGCGGGTCGAACGACGTCGATGGCGATTTTCAAGGTCGCACTCGCACCGGCGGCATCGATCACGCCATCACATCCGAGACCGTCACGCGCCTGGGTCCAATCCGTCGGATCGCCGATGATGACCTCGCATCCGTATTGCCTGGCGATCTCAAGGCGGTGGGCATCTTGTTCGAGTCCGACCACGGCCACCTCGGCTCCGCACAGGCGTGCCATGGCGGCACAGAGAATGCCGATGGTTCCCGGGCCAAGTACGAGCACGCGATCGCCGGGTTCGATGTGAGCATTTTTTACTACCGCGTTGTAGGCGACGCAGCAGGGTTCGGTGAGGCAAGCCTGTTCGAAGGGCAGGGCATCCGGAACATGATGCAGGATCCGCGAGGGGACGCGCACGTAACGAGTCATCGCCCCATTGACCCCGTAGCCGAAGCCCTTGCGCGTGGGGTCGAGGTTGTAGCGGCCGGCACGGGTCATTGGATTATTGGGGCTGACGATTGCCGCCGTTTCCGAGACCACACGATCGCCTTCCTGCCAGCCTTCGACCTCGCTGCCGAGCTCGACAATATGCCCGCCAAATTCATGGCCGAGGACCACCGGGTAATTCACCGGCCAGGAATGGTCGGCGGTCCACTGATGTAAGTCGCTCCCGCAGACGCCGACGTTGGCTACTTCGAGAAGAACCTCGTTCACGCCGATGGTCGGCTTTTCGATTTCACGGATTTCCACCGATCCCTTTTCCGGGGCAAAGTTAATCACAGCAGCAGTTTTCATCATTCAGTCTCTTTCAGTCGTAGCACGGGTGTTCCAGCCGTTCCCGGGGCATTTGCCAACATCGCCATCACACTTCTTGCGCGTGCACAGCTTCACAAATCATCCGGAGCGAGGCTTCCAGATTTCCATCCGCCGTTTTGAAGGCATCGGCATCGATGGTCAGGGGTGCCCCGAGGACGACCAGTGGCGCACCGTACTGGGGACACTGGATCGCTTGCTCGAGACTGAGCCCGCCGACGGCCTGTACGGGAATGCTCACCGCTTCGACCACTTCTCGGAGTTGATCCAGCGGACTCGGCATGCGTAGACCCGCGGCGGCGATGCCGCGACGTTCGTCATAGCCGATGTGATGCACAACATAATCGCATCCGAGGTCCTCAAGCAGCCGGGCACCTTCGATCATATCGGCAAAGCCGAGATTGTCGCCCATTACCTCGACGCCAAAATCCAGCCCTGCCTGAACGACGCATTTAATCGTCTCCGGATGCGCCTGGGCCATCACCACCACCTGGGTTGCGCCCGCTTTGGCCATCATTTCCGCCTCGAGGTAGCCACCGTCCATGGTTTTCAGGTCGGCGACGATGGGGGTATTCGGGAACGCGGCGCGGAGAGCACGCACGCCGTGCAAGCCTTCGGCCAGAATAAGCGGAGTGCCGGCTTCGAGCCAGTCTACCCCCGCGCGCAGGGCCATGGCCGCGGTTTCAAGGGCTTCATCAATGTTGGTGAGGTCGAGCGAAATTTGTACGATAGGTTTCATGTGCCTCTTTTATGCGGAGCATCGCTTGCTGCGCAAGCCTTGCGATGGGAAATCGTTTGGAGGTTTTTGTCGGAGGCGTTCCGATGATAAGAACGCGTGCTGAAAACGCTTCCTATCATCGGAACGAAAGGGAATTTCCTCACTTGGAGTGGACAGGCCGTCGCTTTATAAATAGGTAGTTTAGATCAGATGAGCAAAGGCAAGAAAAGTACATCCAAGGCGAAGAAGCGGCGCACTCCGACTCGCAAAAAGGGGGAGACCACGCTGTCGACCTGCACGGAGGTGGTCGTGATCGATGATACATCGATTCGGCAAAAGTTGCAGACGAGTCTCAAGCGCGCCAAGACCTACTACCAGAAAGCGCAGATGGAATGGGAGACCCATCAGAACGAGGCGCTTCCGGCCTATGAAGAGTGGCTGAAGCGGGTGGAAGGCGCTTTGCCCATGCAGGTTGCCGAGCTCCAACGGAATGCGTACCGAAAGCAGCTGATTCTGGATGACGTGGAGAACTTCGCTTACGATTACGGAATCAGCAAAGCCGAGGCGTTTGCCCGATTGATGGATTTGCTGGATCATCCGGACCAATATCAAAAGCCCGGTGGTTCGGGAAAGGATGGGTTCGGGGAGCCTGGGGGCGAAGCGGAAGACGGGGACGATTGGGACGACGAACCCTTTGTCGATGAAGATGAGGAGGAGGCCATGAAGGAGGATCTGGAGATGGTCGATTCCGTGCTGAGCGGGAAGACATCGCTATCCGAATTTCGTGCCTATTTGATTATGATCATGGGCATGAATACCAACGCAATGGATGACCAGGCCTTAAAAGATTACGCCCGCGTGGTGCGTGCTAAAATCAGGAAAGAGCTGGGCCTTTCCTCCATGTCTTCGGATGGGTCAAACGATCCGCAAATGGAGGATGAGGCGAAACGGTTGAAACGCAAATACCGGGAGATCGTCAAATGGCTGCACCCGGATGCGACGCAGGCGTTCGATGATCATAAACGGCGTTTGTGGCTGGAGGTCCAAGAGGCGTACGAGCATGAAAATGAGGATTTTCTGGATGTGGTGCTCGCCCAGATGCGCCTGCATTGTGATGAGGCCGAAGCGCCCAGTTGTTGGGATCTCAAATCGACAGTTACGTTTTACCGCGATGCGCTGAAGTCGCTGCGGAAGACCCTGACCCGGGAGAAGAAAAGCGAGGCCTGGCAGTTTTTCAAGATGGACACGGTTGAGCGGAGTCGGATGGGCCGGGAGATCCGTCAACAACTCGATAATGACTTGCGCTCGTTAAAGCATATGAGCCGTACGGTGGAGAAGGCCTATCAGCAGTTGGAAAAGCATCGAAAAAAATTCGACGTGGAGATGTTCCGCCGTGAGGAGGCCGAACGGGTTGCCGAACCCGTCGTGGATGAATTTGAACGGTTTGAAGAGATGTTTTTCGGCAAAGAGCCTGAGGGGAAAGGCAAGAAAACGAAGTCAGCGGGTATCGACCCGAATCAGGACGCCTTCGACTTCTTTTGATGGGTAACAGGCATCTGGCTGCCTGTGGGGTCCGGCATCAGGTTTTCACCGATAAGCGGTCGCGGGTAAGAACGCTACGCACCGGGTCGTAGATTTATTATAATCTGCCCACCTCATGACGAGAACGATCACCCTTTGCATTGTACTGCTGGCCGGCCTGTTGGGCGCGGCTTCGAATAGCTTCGCCTCGGACCAGGTCTCGCGCTATCGCAAACAGCTGCTCTTAAAAGGCGAGTGGTATTTCGAGCGGAACTGCGCCTTCTGTCATGGTCCGGAAGGACGTGGATTGATTGGTCCAAACCTGACCGACCTGCATTTCATCTATGGAAACGATCGAAACACCATGGAGAAGATCATTACCGAAGGTTTGCCCGACAAAGGGATGCCGGTCTGGAGTTCGATCCTGCCTGCGGATCAACTGGCCTCGATCAAGGAGTACGTCTGGAGTTTGCGCGGGCGCATGCTGGAGGGGAAGGCCCCGGAAGGTACGCCTGTTGTCGCGCCCGATAAAGTGGCTGGGGAATAAGCGTGCTCGGGATACATCGTGTTTCCACTTGATTCGTACTCATTCCTGGACGACGTTGCGTAGATGATATTCAAACGTTTCCATATGATTGTGTTTGTGGCTTTACTCGCAACCGCGGCCAATGTATTTGCCTGACCCGCTTGAGCGAATCCCGCTATCCCCCGGTCGGGGGATGCTGAATCCGGTCTAGTAGGGCAAGACCCTGAGAGCTGGCGTGTCGGTCTCGATTTCTCCATGACCCGGGGATTGAAAGGCGGACACCTTGAAGGACATGGTCTGTCTGAAGATCATGATGTCATCGATGTCACCGAACACCGGCATCAAGTGGAACTCGATCTTTTCCGGGTCGAGCTGAGTCTTTCCCGTACGCTGAATGAAAAGCACGATGTGGTCTTTCGCGTGCCCTATTTTATCAAGGACCAGGCGGCCGATGTGTTGTTTGTTCCGGATACCCCGGGGGCGGACCAGGCGGCTGCTGTTCGCAATGGCAACATTCATCATCGACAGGAAACCTACGAAGGCCTGGGGGATGGTGAACTGACCGTGGGTTGGCGCACCCGAGGGCTGTTGTGGGATACCTCGACGACAAGGCTTTCCGCAGGGGTGACCCTGCCGTTCGGTGAAACGGAGAGCGACCCCTGGCTGGCGGGCGACGCGGGCCAGGAGCACCTGCATATCCAGTTTGGCAACGGTACGGTTGATCCGGTGATTGACGCCTACTTTGGGGTGCCGATTAATGAACAATGGGGATGGTCGGTGTATGGCAAAGCGCGTCTGCCCCTGCTCGAGAACAGCAAGGGCTATCGTGGAGCTCCCGAATATATGCTGCTGCCGCGTGTGATGTACATGCCGCAGAAAAAGGCCTCGGTTTATGCGGGCATTAGCGCCAACTATTTTGGTTATTCGCGCTGGGAGAAAACCGGTCGCGATGAAAACTCGGGCTTGTTTTCGGTCTACGCATCGCTCGGAGGCGGCTACAAGGTGGCGGATTTCACCACCGCGAGCATCAGCGTGCAGGTCCCGCTCTATACCGATGTCTTCAGCAACGAAGACGGCTTGGATTCCGAACCCGCGTTCTCGATCTCCGTGTCCCAGCAGTTCTGACTTTAGAAGGCCTTGCGGAATTTCAGCATCGCCACGCCGACAAAGGCCAGGACAAAGGCCAGGACAAAGGCCGGGACAAAGGCCGGGAGGAAGGCGGTCAAGGCCATGAAGGAAGGCAAGAGATCCGAGAGGTGGGTCTGTTTCTTCAACAAGCCGCGGATGATGTCGACAAAGTAGGTGAAGGGGAGCGCGTAACTGATCACCCGGACCCCTTTTGGAACGGCTTCGAGCGGGAAGGTGAAGCCGGAGCGCAGAATCGACGGCGCGATAATAAAGATCGCAATAAACATCGCCTGTTGCTGGGTGCGGGACACCCGTTAAATGAGCAGGCCGAGCGCAATCATCACCCCGACAAAGAGCAGGGCCAGCACGAACAGAGGTAGATGGTTTTCGGGTTGCGGTAAATCGAAAAGCAATCCATTCCTGCTTCTTTGTATTCGACTACGGGTTGATATCCAAATTCCTTCAGTAAGGTGGAAACTTTTATTCGTGCGCCATTCAGATCCTGGGGAGAAAACTCAATGACCTCTCTCGCAGCCGAAGCTGAGCTGGGTGGATGAAATGAAAAGCTGGGTTTGCTTTCAACAAACTCATCTCCGAGGGCCTTTATATCCCGGGTCTTTAAGTGGAAATGGTAATGCAGAGACGCACGCGAAAAGTCAGAGTGACTCAAACACGAACTGACCAAATAATATAGAGTCCATGCTACACATGCGAACAACATGGCGCCGAGAACTTCTTTGATAAGGTGATCCATATTGACTCACCATGGTCCAGCCATTCTTTCGTATAGTAAACATGAAAACCGCGTATTTCATTCAGCATCTCTACCATAGCGTGGATGTTTTCGCCGTTGAAGCCGGGCGGCCATCCGGGTTGGCTTCGACCGTCCCCGGAGGGGGCATGGTTTTTAGCCCTGGGCTGAAGGCCGGGGCTAAAGATTTCCGCCGCTCTGCGGCAGGGTAGTCGTTGTTTGCGCTTGGACGCAGCTATCACGCGATCAAGCGGGCTTTTCGCAAGCGCAGTGAGTTCGTGATCACGCTCACGGAGCTGAAGCTCATGGCGGCTCCTGCGATCATGGGGCTCAGCAGGATGCCGAAGAAGGGGTACAGGGCACCGGCGGCGAGCGGGATACCCAGGCCGTTGTAGATGAAGGCGAAGAACAGGTTCTGCCGAATGTTTCGCATGACCGCCCGGCTGATCTGGATCGCCTCGACGATACTCCGCAGGTCGCCTCGAACCAATGTTATGCCCGCGCTTTCGATGGCGACATCGGTGCCGTGTCCCATGGCGAGGCCCACATCGGCGGCGGCCAGTGCGGGCGCATCATTGATTCCATCACCAGCCATGGCGACGACCAGCGCCTTTGATTGGAGCGCTTCCACGATGCGCACTTTGTCAGCGGGCTGTAAGGACGCATGGACTTCATCGATACCCAACGTTTCGGCCACCGCACGCGCGGTGACCTCGGTATCGCCGGTGCACATGACCACGCGGATGCCCATGCGATGCAGGTGATCGATCGCTTCGCGACTGCTGGGCTTGATGGGGTCGGAGATGCCGATGATGCCGACGGGCGTGCCATCGATGCTGACCCAGACAACGGTATGGCCGGACGATTGCCATGCGTCGGCGGTTTCGTTCAACTCCGCAGGCGGCGAGCCCTCGGGTTTTCCCACGAAGATGCGCTGGCCATCGACGAGAGCCGACACCCCGCTTGCGGTATGTGATTCAAATCCTTCTGCGGTTCGCGCATCGGCCGAATCGGCTGCGGCTACGATGGCGCGGGCGAGGGGGTGTTCGCTGCTTTGCTCGACGGCGGCTGCCAGCTGGATCAAGGTTCCGGCGGCGTATCCTTCAGCGGCCTTGCATTCCGTCAGGCTCGGTTTGCCTTCGGTGAGGGTGCCGGTCTTGTCGGTCACCAGACACGTCACCTTTTCCGTTCGCTCGATCGCTTCCGCATTGCGGATAAGAATACCGCTCTGTGCGGCTCGACCAATGCCGACCATGATGGACATGGGTGTGGCCAGGCCGAGCGCACAGGGACAGGCGATGATCAGGACGGAAACCGCGGCAACGATGGCGTAGGTCATGGCGGGTGGCGGCCCCCAGACGGCCCAGCCGATAAACGCCGCGATCGCTGCCGCGATGACCAGGGGGACGAACCAGCCAGCGACCCGATCCGCATGCGATTGAATGGGCGCTTTGCTGCGTTGTGCGTCGGCAACCAGTTGAACGATCTGTGCGAGCAGGGTGTCCGCACCAACCTTGTCCGCGCGCATGAGAAAGCTCCCGGTCTGGTTGATGGTTGC
>JBLIND010000278.1:0-8732 GCA_047639095.1 Candidatus Omnitrophota bacterium
GTATCCGTGATCACCAGCTCTCCTTTGTTCTCCGCGAAGACCAGTTTTTTACCATCCGGGCTGATGGTCAACTGGACCTTGGAACTCTCGGTATCCGTCAGTTGCTCCAGCCGGAAATTGCGATTCTGCCACCAGTGCTTACCGGGATCGGATCGGGTCGCCCTCCAGATATTTGCCCGATGACCTTCATCGCGCAGGAAATAGATGCAGGAGCGATCCGGCGCCCAGACCGCTTCGGTTTCGTGCGTAGCCGTATCGCCACAGACCAGCCGCGGCTCTTTGAGCACGGTGTCCATCACCCAGAGATCGCCGCCGGTCGTGAAGCACATTTCCAAGCCATCGGCGGTCCAATCGAGTGAGCCCCAGTTATCATTGTTCCAGACCGTATTGTAATAACGCCGACGGGTCGCCTTGTGGGTGTCATCGTCATCGACCCAGATATCGAGTTTGATCGGCACCTCATCCCCGGTGAGCTCCAGCCGATAAAAATCAAACAGGTGACGGAAGATCATCACCTCTCCACTCCTGGAAATTCCGGGCAGGATGACCGAGGCGTCTTCGAAGAAGGTGCGCTGACGCAGGCTCTTGGTCTCCAGCTCACATTCCCAGATATTGAAACAACCACTTTCTGCACCGACGAAGTAAAAGCCTTTGCCATCCGGACGCCACAAAGGGGTCCGACAGTCGGTAGGCTGTTTCAGCTGGAGGGTGAAGGTAGCTTCATCAATATCGTAGAGCCAGATCTGGGCGGCTTTGCTGCCCGTGTATCCCTTGCGGTACAGGTTGTTACCTTCGCGTATGAAGAGGATCTTTTTCCCGTCGGGGGAGACCGCGGCTTCGCGCCCGTAATCATCGAAGACCACCTCTTCGGCCACCCGCTCGCGCACGTTTACCTTGAACAGACGTTCGCCGACCAGTCCGCCGTAATCGCGCCAGGCGCTCGCGAGCACATGATCGCCATCGGGAAACCAGTCCTGCACGGTGAAGCCTTCCGTGTGCCACGACACCGGGGTGGGATCGCCGCCGTCGGCCGGCATGAGAAAGAGCTGCTTGAAACCGTTCCGCATGCTCTGGAAGACGAGCTCCTTTCCGTCCGGCGAAAATCGGGCCCAATGATCGCTCGCCGGATGCCGGGTCAGCGCCTGGGCACGGCCACCGGTGGAATCCACCGACCAGAGATCACCCGACCAGTTGAACACCAGCTTCGAGCCGTCGGGCGAAAGCGCGGGCACGGCGGCGAGGGTGACTTTTTCCCGGGCGCTGACCGGGAGGCCGAGCAGGGAGGCTAAACATATCGCGTGGATGAGCTTATTCATGGGTCAACTAGCCTACTATACCAACGGGATGAGTAAACCGTAAAACCGCGAGCTGCGATGAGACAGGGGCCGCAGAGGAAGAAAAATGACACCCAAGACCCGCAAATACATAAAACGCCTGATCCTCATCCTGCTGGGCGTACCCTTCCTGCTCGGCGTGCTTTTTGTTTTAAATGGCACGCTGCTCGCCAAGGGCGAAAAGCCCATCGTGGGCACGATTCCGGATACAAACGCAAAAACCTATGCGGACGCAGCCGAACTCACCGTGGTCAGCTTCAATATCGCCAAATGTTTTGCCATCAATGGTCGGGACTTCGCTTCGGAGGCGGAGGTCCACCAACGCCTGGACCAGATGGCTCAGGTGATACGCGATGAAGATCCAGACCTGGTCTTTATCTCCGAGGCGATTTTTACCTGCGGCCCCTGCCCGGTGAACCACGTGACTTACCTGGCGAAGGCCACCCACATGCATTCGTACGCCTGCGGCGAGTGTTACAACATTGGCCTGCCCTTCTACAACGTCTCCGGTGGCACCGCTATTCTGGCTAAAGGGAAGGTCGAAGGCCTCAAGAACCTTTCGCTCGCCGGGCGAAAGCCATTTTACCAGACGCGCAACAGCCGTCGGGCGCTTTTTGCAAAGACCACCATCCAAGGCACCGACCTCCTCCTCGCTTCGCTGCACAACGATTCGTTCAACCCCGAGAACAACCTGGTGCAGATCAAGCAGGTACTGGATTTTGTCGGTGACCAACCCGCCATCCTCGCCGGCGATTTTAATGCCATGCCCGAATGGGATTCCATCCAGACCGTGAAAGCCACGGGGCGATACACTGGCGCATTTGATGGACCCCATACCTTTCCATCTGAGAAACAACCTGAACATCCCCGCAAGATCGACTTCATCCTCGCCCCCGCATCCTGGATCCTTGTCGAAGAACGCGTGATCGAAACCGCGGTTTCGGATCATTACCCCATCGTGGCGACGTTTCGCCTGAGCCCTTAAGCTTTTCATCACCCCCTTCGAAAACTCCATAATTCTCGTTGGCTCAACCGCCTTTCCCCGTATGCTTACTCATGCATATGAATATTCATGACCTCACCAAGCCGGGACACGTGCCCGAAGGATTCGGGCAACACGCGTTGAACCGGCGAATGTTTCTCGGAGCAGCCGGAAAAGGCTTGGGCGGACTCGCGCTGAGCTCGCTGCTGCCGTCCGCCGCTATGGGCCAGTCGAACTTCGGCCAGGTTGCGGCTAAAGCAAAACGAATCATCTTCCTCTGCATGGCCGGCGGCCCCTCCCACCTCGAATCCTTCGACTACAAACCCAAGCTCAAAGAGCTGGATGGCAAACCCATGCCGGCCTCCTTCACCCAGGGTCAGCCCATCGCCCAGCTGCAAGGCCAGGCACTCAAATGCAAGGGCCCGCTTCGGCCCTTCGCGAAGTACGGCAAGAGCGGCCAGGAGATCTCGGATTATTTCCCCCACATCGCGGGCATTGCGGATGACATCTGCATCGTGCGCTCCATGGTCACCGAGCAGATCAACCACGATCCGGCGCATACCTTTATTAATACCGGCTCCGGTGTCCCCGGGCGGCCGAGCATGGGGTCCTGGCTGAACTACGGACTCGGCTCGGAGACCGAAAACCTGCCCGCTTTCGTCGTCCTGACCTCGGTCGGGGGCGGCCAGGCGCAACCGATCGCGGCGCGTCAATGGCACAGCGGATTTCTACCGGGAAAATTCCAGGGGGTGAAGCTTCAGTCCAAAGGCGATGCGGTTTTATACGTGAGTAATCCCAACGGCGTCGGCCGCGAACAGCAGGGCGACATCGTGCGGGCCACCCATGCCCTGAACGGGATGCGCAGCGAAACCATCGACGATCCGGAAATCGCGACTCGGATCAGCCAGTACGAACTCGCGTTCAAGATGCAGGCCAGCGTGCCGGAGCTCACCGATTTCGGCCAGGAGCCGCAGCATGTGCTGGATCAATACGGCTGTAAGCCCGGCGACGGATCGTTTGCGTCCAACTGCCTGCTCGCACGACGCCTCGCGGAACGTGGCGTGCGCTTTATCCACCTCTATCATCGCGGCTGGGATCATCACGGCAACCTGGAGAAGGACATGGCCAAGGCGTCCAAGTACGTCGACCAGGCCTCGGCCGCCCTGGTATCGGATCTCAAGCAACGCGGCATGCTGGAGGACACCCTCGTGGTCTGGGGCGGTGAATTCGGCCGCACGCCCATGGCCCAGGGCAGCGGACGGGACCATCACATCAAGGGCTTCTCCTGGTGGATGGCCGGTGGCGGCATCAAGCCGGGCATCACCTATGGATCAACGGATGAACTCGGGTATAACGCCGTCGACAACGTCGTCCACCTGCACGATTTTCATGCGACGATGCTGCATCTCTTCGGCTTGGATCACAAACGCCTGACCTTCCGTTTCCAAGGGCGACAATACCGATTGACCGATGTCCACGGACACATCGTGCAGGGGATCCTGGCATGAAAAACGTCCTTTCCATCCTCGCCGCCGCAAGCCTGGTGCTCCAGGCCTCGGCGAAACTCGAATTCAACCGGGACATTCGGCCCATCCTCTCGGAAAATTGTTTTCAATGTCACGGCTTCGACAAAAATACGCGCGAAGCCGGCTTGCGGCTGGACCTCCGCGAGGCCGCAACGGCGGACAACAAGGGCGTGACCGCGATTGTGCCGGGCAAACCCGAGGCCAGCGAGCTGGTTCACCGCCTCAACGAGACCGATCCCGATGAGCGTATGCCGCCGGTCGATTCCGCGAAGACCCTGACCGCCGCGCAAAAAGAACTGCTCAAGCAATGGGTGGCCGAAGGGGCGGAGTATCAGGCGCACTGGGCCTACCTTGCACCCACGCGCCCGGACGTTCCGGAGATCGCTGGCGTGAGGAGTCCGATCGATGCCTTCATCCAGGCCCGACTGAAGGAGCAGGGATTGTCGCCCTCGCCGACCGCGGATCCCATCACCCTTGCGCGTCGCCTGAGTTTCGACCTCACGGGTCTGCCGCCCCATCCCGAGCTGGTGGAAAAGTTTCAATCCATTGATGATTCCAAGGCCTATGAAGCGCTGATTGATCATTTTTTAAAATCGCCCCACTACGGTGAACGCATGGCCGTGTACTGGCTCGATCTCGTGCGCTGGGCCGACACCATGGGATTTCATTCCGACGATGAACGCTTCGCCACACCCTACCGCGATTACGTCATCCAGGCGTTTAATGACAACATGCCCTTCGACCAGTTTACCCGCGAGCAGCTGGCGGGAGATTTGTTCGAAGAACCGACAATCGCGCAGCGGGTCGCCTCCGGTTATACCCGCCTGAACCAGGTCACCGGCGAAGGCGGTGCCCAACCCGGCGAATACCGGGCGAAATACATGGCCGACAAAACCCGGAGCATCTCCTCGGTCTGGATGGGAGCGACCATGGGTTGCGCCGAGTGCCACGATCATAAATTCGACCCCTACACCGCCGCAGATTTTTACAGCATGGCCGCCTTCTTTGCCGACCTGGAAGAACCCGATCTCGTGAGCTCCGGGCGCCGAACCGCCATCTTCGAACCGACGGTTCAAGTGAATGAAGCCCTTCAACCGCGTATTGACGCCGCCAAAAAAGCGGTCGATACGCTGAAGAAAATCCATGCGGAAAATGAAAAGCAACGCAAGGCCCAGAAGGTCGACAAGAAAACGGGCGACGCGGCTCGGGCCAAAGAAAAAGCCGCCTTGAAGCTTTTGGAAAAGGAACTCGCCGAGGCGAAGAGGCTGGGACGTTATTCGCTGACGGCCCAACAGCGCAAGGAGCCGCGTGCCATGCGCGTGCTCGCGCGTGGCGACTGGATGGATAGCTCGGGACCCGTCGTGCAACCGGCCATCCCGGCCTTTATGGGCAAGCTGGACTCCCCGGAGCGCGCCGATCGCATGGACCTGGCCAACTGGCTCGTGCAGGAAGACAACCCGCTGACCGCCCGGGTCTACGTCAACCGCCTCTGGTACCTGTTCTTTGGTCGCGGGCTGTCGGACGTGCTCGACGACCTCGGGAATCAGGGCGCCTGGCCCACGCATCCGGAGCTGCTCGATTGGCTCGCAGTGGAATTCGTGGAGAGCGGCTGGGATACCAAACACCTGGTGAAACTTTTGTTGATGTCCGACACCTATCGCCAGACCTCGCAACGCGGTCCCATCCTCGCCAAGGCCGATCCGGACAACCACTGGTTTGCGCGTCAGTCGCCTCGCCGACTCGATGCCGAGTTTGTCCGCGATGCCGCCTTGTCGATCAGTGGCTTGTTAACCCTGGAGATTGGCGGTATGAGCGTGAAGCCCTACCAGCCGGAAGGCTACTGGAGCGACTCCTATAAGTCGGTGGGCAACCCGCATAAATACGCGCAGGACCATAATGAAAAACTGTATCGCCGCGGCATGTACACCTTCTGGAAGCGAACCTTTCTCCATCCGCAGCTGCTGACCTTTGACGCGCCGAACCGCGAAGAGTGCGTCGCCCAGCGGCCGCAATCGAACACGCCCTTGCAGGCGCTGGTGCTTTTGAACGACCCGACCTTCGTCGAGGCGGCCCGCGTATTTGCCCAACGCATCCTGCAGGAAGGCGGGGAGACCTTCAGCTCGAGGATCACCTTTGCGTACGCCTGGGCCTTCTCGCGTAAGCCCGACCGCCGCGAAGCGGAAGTGATCGCCGAGCTGTTGAAGAACCATCTCGCGCAGTACCAGCAGGATGCCGATGATGCGAAGGCCCTGCTTTCCGTGGGTGAGACGCCGGTGCCGGAAGGTTTGGATGGAGCCGAGCTGGCCGCGTGGACCTCCGTGGCCCGTGCGCTGCTGAACCTGCACGAGACCGTCGTTCGGATGTAGGATGGAGAGGGGCCCGTGAAACACGCGAAACGACGCGAGAGGGTTTTTCCGTCTCTGGAGTGTGAGGCGATTTATTCCCGCTCTTGCCGCGGCAATTTATTGCAAGGCGGGCCAATAAATTGGCCGCAACCGAGCATGACGGGAAAGTCCTCATGCTTGATCGGGAGACAAACACCCCAATCTTCGTAGAACGGTTCGCCCTCCGGTGTGAATCCGTGCGCCGGTATTTCGCGATCGAGATACTCCGCTAAACGCATTCCCCAGCGATCAGGATTGATCTGCTCCGATTCGTCTTCATAGGCCGGAAAGACCGAGGATGTGAATGTAAGTTGGGTGGGGCCTCGCCGTAACTCGGAATTCATTCCGTGTCCCCGGTCCGAAGCTGCGCTTGAAGAAAATATGTCATCGACATGTACCTTTTCCTACTTATTCCCGATCACGAAATCCACGATGAGCGGGTAGTGGTCTGATGATATATCTACGCCAATCCTTCGGTCGACGATGATGATGTCTGTTGAATGAAGACACTGATCGATGGGGATGCGGAACAGGGGATTGTTATTCGGCCACGAGGGCTGCACGCCGAAGCCTTGGGCACTGTCACTCAGTCCACTTCGCACCAGGAGTTTGCGGAAATGGTGGTTCCACGGCGTCACGTTCAGGTCGCCCAGCAGCAGAACCGGCAGCGGGGTCTGGACGTAGTTCGAGAGCTGATCAAGTTGTTCAACATGGCCCGCACGCGGGGCATGGCGTCGGCGGGGACAGGTGGTTTCCCGAAGTAGAGTGGAAGCACCAGCACCAGATTCACGCAAGAAAAAAGAAACGTGGCCGCGGTTTTGCGACGGCGACCCAGCAGGAGGAGGAGCCCCAGAACCCCGAGGCCGGCCAGATACTGCACACGAAAATGCGAGAACAGGTCCAGGAACCACGAGAAGCGTCCGAGGAAACCGAAGAGAGTCGCCAGGCACGCGAGCACGCCGCCCGCCGTGAGTAGACCCCACGGTCGGAGACTGAAGCTGAAGAAGTTTGGTAAATTATCGCAGACGTCTGCCTCGCCAGCTTTACGCAGACGCGTTTGGATCGCGCTGTTTGAGCCGGAATACCGGATGCATTTCAAGTCGGCGCACTTAATCACGTCGACCATACGGCCGAGCTGCTCCTCTGTTTCGGGCTGCTTTAACACGAAGCAATGTTCTGACTTATCGTCGATTGCTGAGAACAGGTCAGGAGCAAAAATCTGAGGCACACCACACATCGTGCAGCACCCGTCTTCTACGTAGAAGCCGCCAGGTGCGTTCTCGGGGTGTCGCTTTTTTCGTTTCATACGGGTCACCTGACACTACCATATTAGAGTTATAAAAACAGCGCCATGAGCTCCATGACTCTTTTCCAAGAGCTCGGCTTATTTCCCTCCCGTCGCATAGCTCCCTCAGTCATCCCTTATCGCTCATTTTGCATCATCAACTAACACCACCAACCGGACGCCCGGCCAGAATTGGATCGTGCCAGCTTTCTCGCGCGGGCCATCATTTTCTTGAGCGTGTCAATACGGCAGACTCGGCGTAGGGGGTGGCGGAATGATGATGGTCAGGCCACCGTTTGGACCATGAAGTCCTGGCTCCAAACCGCCACGGGGAATGATTTTAAGCCACTTCCCATTACCCTCGGACTTGAACCAGCAGTGTTGGATCGACAAGCCCGCGAACAGGAATTCTCACAAGGCACCATGGATGGAAAGTTCACCGTCGATCATCTTTGCCCGACATCTCGGGCAGGTGCTAATCATGCGGATCATATTTGTTTTCCTTGCACCGAACAACTTTACCGATCGGGTGGCAGGTTGGGGTTGCGGAGCGGTTTCATGGATTTTCAGGCGGATCGTTTGGGCGAATGAATATAGATCATCCAATCCCCACCGAGCCTACTTCTTCCGCCGGTTGGCCATCCACTGATCCCACAATCCCTGCTCGATGTACATCCAGAGCATCACCCCGGGACGAAGGCCTTTGGCATCGGGCGTGTATTTCGTATCGTCAATTTTGGTCATCAGGGCCTCGTCGCGCTCGGGGTTGATGATCATGATGGGGGCCGTGGGATCTTCGGGAAGCCCTTCGGGAAAGTAGCCGACGCGGGTGAGGTCACGCAGGTACCAGGGCAAGGGCCAAGCTTCATCAGCCATGACTTTGATCAGGGTATTTTTTCCGTCGGGGTGCAGAGCGGCCAACTCGTGAATGCGTTCGGAGAGGCGCACGAGGTCCGGTACCGTGTGCACGTAGGCATAGGGATTTCGTTCGTCTGCAGCGAACTGAAAATTGCCTCGCCAGCTTTGCACGGCGAGATTGTAGAAGCCCCACCCGACACCGATAATACAGAGGAGCTGTAACGCGCGTACGCGCAGCAGGCGGATGGTGCCAACGATACCCAGACCCGCGAGCAACATCATGGGCTGCATAAAGCTCAGGGCGAGCCAGGGGGTTTTGTACGCGAGCGCGGAATAGGCGACCAACAGGCCCAGGCTGTAAAG
>JBLIND010000279.1:0-8708 GCA_047639095.1 Candidatus Omnitrophota bacterium
ATGCTCCCGAAGGCCGGATTGTCCTGACGGACTTTAGACGTGCCCTCGTGCTCCGCGATGGTGGGCTTTTTCAGTCCGGGGAGTTTCGCGGCTTTGTCCTGGTAGTGGCCGATAAATTTTTTGTTAGGCTGCACGGGTGTGTGCACATTGTAAAATGACACGTAGGCCAGGAACGGTTTCTGCGCCTTCGCCTGTTCGCCGACCCACTTGATCGTTTCGTCGCCGAGTCGATCGGTCAGGTATTCACCCGGCTCGCGGTTTTCCAGCTTCGGATTTTTCCATGGGCTGTAATAACCTCCGGGCGGCGAGCCGACGTGGTGCCCGCCGATGTTGACATCAAAGCCCTGGTCTTCAGGGAAGAACCCTTCGCCCCCGAGGTGCCACTTACCGGCAAAGAACGTTGCGTATCCCTCTTGCTTGAGGGCTTCTGCGATCGTGATTTCCTCCAGCGGAAGCTGATGCAGATCCTGCACGCTCAGAAGTTTGCGGTTGGTCGGGCTCGAGCCGGGAATCCAGTCCGTGATGTCCAGGCGCGCGGGATACTTACCGGTCATGATGCTGGCCCGGGTCGGCGAGCAGACGGGGCAGGCGGCATAGGCATCGGTGAATTTCATGCCGGACGCCGCGAGCGCATCGATGTTCGGGGTCTCATGAAAGGGGCTGCCGAAACAACCGACATCCGCCCAGCCGAGATCGTCGACGAGGAAGAAAACAAAGTTGGGTCGGGCACCGGCGAGCGGTGCGAGGGCGAGGAGCAGGGCGAGCGTCATGCGTTTCATGGCGCAACGGTAAGTGCTCGGCGTTGTTTGACCAAGCAAAACGATTGGATTTGCCGTGCTCCAACGTCCGATCAGGTCACCGGCGTGATCTTTGTGATCCGCTCTTTTTCCGCTTCGATCTGGAAGAGCGGAAAGAGTCGTTCCTTTTTCACCTCTTTGAAGATCTGCTTGTCGGGGGTCGCGGAGAGCGAGAGTTCGCCCACACCGGAGGCGCGACAACTGAGCAGGCGGCAATGACCTTTATACTGACGGGGATGACCGATGACGCGTACGCCGTTTTCCAGGGGCGGCAAGCCCACCTTGTCAAAGGCGAGAAAGCTGTAGGGGAGGGTGCCGAGATCAATGTTCATCTCCGACACGAAGCGGGACCAATGGGGATCCTGATGGATGCGCGATGGCGGTTGGGTGAAATGGTGACACCAGTGCGGCTCGTTACCCTTCGCCAGCATCCCGCAGGCCGCCTGATGTGTGCAGGGCGCGACCAGCTGAAGGTGTTCGCGCAGGGTTTCGCGGATGTCGATCAGCTTGCGACTCGCATCAAAGGTGCCGGGTTCGACCCAGATCACCGATTCCGCCTTGCTCGCGAGCTGGATCAGCTCGTCGAGCTGCTCGTCGTCCAGCTCGTTCAGCACGTGGGAGATAAGCAGAACGCCGGGCTCTTTACGGGGTGCCTGGCGGGCGATACGGGTTTTCACGCCGGGGAAAAAGCGGCTGACCCGTCGCGTTGCGTATTTCGCTGCATTTTCGACCCGATCCCAGAGCACCAGGGTATCCACCCCGTCGGTTCCGGCATGCTCCAGGAATTTGCGCGCGGCCATGCCCGTTCCGCAGCCCCAGTCGGTGACCGGGCCAGGGCGGGGTTTCCAGCCGCGAAGCTTAAGCTCCTGGAAAACCGCATCCCATTTCCAGCCGATTCGCTCGGCAAAGGTCCGATCGTAGCTTTCCATGAGGCGGAGCGAGCTCCAATAGGCGCCTTCGGGTCCTTTTGCGTCCAGAAACTGCTCGCGGATCCGGCGCAGGCCGTCCCAGTCAATTTTATCACCGGCTTGATTCATCGCTGCACGATTGGGCCTCATTTGGGTGCTTAGCAAGGAGATCCGGCGGTTTATTCAGCCGGAGGCCACCGCTGGGCCGGCGTTCCTATGATCGGAACGACCCGGAAAAATCGTTTCTATGATCGGAACGGGCGGATAAAAAGCCGCGTTAACCTGCCGATCATCGGAAGATTTATTGAAACGTTTTCCGATCCTCGGAAATAAAGTTGGTAGCGCCCGCATGCGGATGATGCGGCCTGAGCCTGTAAACAACTGTTTAATAAGTGGTTAGACGAAGGGGCGCGCGGTGAATACCCCTTAACTTTGGCCGCATATGTGCTACATTATTGGTATGAATTCTTCCTTTTAACGAAAGGTTAATAGGGTAGAAGTAGAACCTGATTTGAACGGAATGGTGACCTTATGAAATTATTTTCTCGATACATGATGGTGTTGGTGGGGGCCTGGGCGATGAGCGATCACGTGATTGCGCAATTGCCGACAGTGATGGTGCAGCTGCCTTCTACGCTTCTGGCGTTAAAGCCGGATGATCCCAAGTACATCAAAGCCGCCGCGAAGCAGATCGACACCTACGTAATTTCCGAGCTGAAGCGCCAGAGCAAGCGTCCTGCAGGTTTTGCAACGGACGAGCAGTTTGTTCGCCGCGTGTACGTCAACATTGCCGGTCGGATCCCCACCTATGCCGAGGCGACCACGTTCCTCGCGGACACGGAAGAGGACAAGCGCTTCAACCTGGTGAGCGAGCTCATGGAGTCGGATGCCTACACGATGAACATGTTCAACTACTGGGCGGACATTCTGCGTGCGAAGGAGGACTGGGGCGGTGGCCGTACCGGACGTGCTTATATCAAGTGGATTCGCGAATCCATCGAAAGCAACGCGCCTTACAACAAGATGGTCCACGACCTGATCACGGCTGAAGGCGGCATGTGGGAGAGCGGCAACGGTGCGGTGGGGTATTACGCTCGCGACAACGGAATGCCGTTGGACAACATGGCCAACACGACCCGGATTTTTCTCGGCACACAGATCGCGTGTGCGCAGTGCCATGACCACCCGCATGACAAGTGGTCGCAGATGGAGTTCTTCCAGATGTCGGCGTTTACGCATAATCTGAAGACCCTCGGCAGCCAGAAGAACTTCCCGAACATCGACAAGATGTTCGACAACCGGAAAGATCCGGAAGCGAAGCGCCTGCGTGATGTGGACCGCTGGTTGCGTTACGAATTCATGGATTCGTATATCGTGGGAGAGGGTGCCGGACGCATCCAGCTTCCCGCCGACTATAAGTACAAGGACGGCGACGCCAACGAGTGGGTTGGTGCGCGTACCATGATGGGTAAATCGGTGCGGAACCTGAAGGAAGATAAGAATATGGACGACTCGCGCAAGCGGCTCGCCGATTGGATGATCGCACCGGAGAATCCAACCTTCACCGACGTGATCGCCAACCGGATGTGGAAGCGGGTCATGGGCGTGGGCCTGGTAGAGCCCACCGACAACTTCAAGAAGGGGACGGTCGCCTCGAATCCCCAGTTGATGGCGTACCTAAGTAAGTTGATGCAGCACGTGAACTACGATCTGCGCACGTTCCAGAAGATCATTTACGCCAGTCAGGCGTACCAGTTAGCACCCAATCCTGAGGAAGTAGATGTCCGTCGTCCCTATTTCCATGAGGGCTATCCGCTGAAGCGCATGACCTCCGAGCAGATCTGGGATTCGATGCTGTCCTTGACCATTGATAAGCCCGAAGAGCCCAAGGCTGGCCGCTATTCGGACGCCGTGATCTGGCGTGGAAAGTCCGTCATGGGCAACAAGAGCATGTCGGATATTCAGCGCGAAATTGCTTCGATGCAGCCGGATCAGTACGTCAGTTACCTGAAAGACATTTCCAAGGATCTTGAATCCGGCTATGGCGGCGGCGACAGCATGATGATGATGGGTGGCGGTCGACGTGGGGGGACCGTACTGGCCCGCGCGAGTGAATTGCCCTCTCCGACGAGTCCTGCGCACTTCCTGCGCAAGTTTGGTCAGTCCGATCGCGAGATTATCGAAGGTTCCTCCCAGGAAGGGGATGTCACCCAGGCGCTTACGCTGTTGAACGGTCACGTTGAAAAGTACATCACCGGTGACAGCAGCTCGTCCGTGATGCGGAACATCGCTTCGGCTGAGAGCCCGGAAGAGCAGGTGGATGTCGCCTTCATGTGCATCCTGACGCGTAAGCCGTCGGATGTGGAAAAAGAAATCTTTCTTCCGGAAGTCAAAAAGGGCCGCGACGGACTGCGCAACATGGTGGCTGCGCTGGTGAACACTTCAGAGTTCATGCACCTCCAGTAGTCTCTCGTACGTAATTTAAGCATCTGATATAGCAGCAGTGAAAGGTAAGTATATGAAAGCCAACGAACTCGATCGCCGACAGTTTATGATTAACTCCGCCCGGACGTGCCTGGGGGTTACCCTGGCTCCGATGATGGGCAATACGATTGCCTCCGCTGCGCTTCCCGGCCAGGGAAAAACGGGTGGCAAAGCCAAAGCCGTCATCTTCCTGAACATGACCGGCGGGATGAGCCACCTCGACACCTTCGACCTGAAGCCGCGGAAGCCGGAAGTTCAGGGCCCGGTGAAGCCGATCACCTCCAGCGCGGGTTTTGAGGTCTCGGAATATCTGCCCGAACTCGCCAAGCAGATGCATCATTGCGCCGTCATCAACTCGATGAGCACCACGCAGGGTGCCCACGAGCAAGGGCAGTACATTCTCCACCGAAGCTATGCTCCTCGTGGCACCATCATCCACCCGACCATGGGCGCCTGGGTGCTCAAGCTGGGTGGTCGTCGTAACAACTCCGTCCCGGGTTATGTGGCGGTAGGCGGCGGCGAAAACGCGATGAGCCCGGGCTTCTTTGGTTCGCGCTATGCCGGCGTGCCGGTGCTCGATGCACATTCCGGCCTGCAGGACGTACGCCGTCCGGATTCGGTCAGCCAGGAAGACTACGATCAACGTTTGTCCCTCGCGGATAAAATGAATGCCGAATTCCACACCAAGTTCGCTCAGAAGAAGGTTACGGAATATGAGGGGCTGTACGACGAGGCCATCAAGCTGATGCGCAGCAAAGATCTCGACGGGTTTGATATCTCCAAAGAAGACCAATCGATGCGCGAGAAATACGGGGATAATCGCTTTGGTCAGGGCTGTCTGCTCGCCCGTCGCCTGGTGGAGCGCAATGTGCGCTACGTCGAGGTGAGCCTGGGTGGATGGGATACCCACTACGACAACTTTACCGCCGTCGAGTCGCGCTGTGAGACCATGGACAAAGCGATGGCTGCTCTGCTGGATGATCTCCACAAGCGGGGCCTGCTGGAGTCGACCATCGTATGCCTGGCCACCGAGTTTGGCCGTACGCCGAAAATCGTTCCCGAGCATCAGCTCGGTCGCGACCATCACCCGCGGGTGTTCTCCTGTGTACTCGCCGGTGGCGGGATCAACGGGGGCCAGAAGTACGGCGAATCCGATTCGAAAGGTGAGCGCGTGAAAGATAAGAAGGTCACGCCGCCGATGTTGAATGCTACGATCGCCCATGCGCTCGGCCTTCCGCTGGACGCGATGCTGATGTCGCCTTCCGGTCGTCCGTTCTGGGTGTCGGATAAGGCGCCTGCGGTGACCGAGCTGTTCGCGTAGCATGCGCTGTTTCATCATTAGTCTGTTGTTGCTCTCCGGTCTGCCCGTCATGGGGCAGGCCGTTGATTTTCAAACCCATGTGCTGCCGATCCTTCGAAGCAAATGCTTCAAGTGTCATCAGGAAACCAAGGTCCTGCCCAACGGTGAGTCGGAAAAAGCCAAGGGCGGTCTTCGCTTGGATTCCGCCCGGGCCATTGCCATCGGTGGGGATAACGGGCCGATCGTCTTTCCTCGCAAGGCGAAGGATAGCCCGATGTATGAGGTGGTAACACTGCCGGCCGGCGATCCGGATATCATGCCGCCGAAAGGGGATCCACTGACCAAGCAGCAGCAGTTCGCCATCGGTAAATGGATCCACGAAGGCGCGCGCTTCGGCTCGTGGCGCGGGAACGAAAATGGCTTGCCCGCCAACATGAAGCCCAAGCCTCGCCCGGGCGTCGCTTCGAGCACGACCAAAGAGACCGACGTATTTCAGGAAGTGAGTGGAGGTACCGGCGCGGCCGCCCTGCGTGCACACGGGGCCACCGTCATGCCCGTTTCTAAAGGAAGCACCCTGTTGATCGTGGATTACGCATCGGAAGCCGAATTGATCACGGACAAACATCTCGAAGGCATCGAAAGCCTGGCCGCTCAGGTCCTGCAGCTGAATCTCTATCGCACCCAGGTGACGGATGCGGCCATGGAGGAAATCGCCAAGTTGACGAAGCTTGAATACCTGAATCTGGGTCAAACCCAGGTGACGAGCGCGGGCATGAGCCACTTGAGGAGCCTGCCGAACCTGCAGTACCTGAATCTCTACGGGACCAAGGTGAATGATGAGGCCTTGCCCTTCATTGCGAGTCTCAAAAAGCTGGAGTCGGTTTTCTTCTATGAAACCGAGGTAAGCGAGCGCGGTGCGGATAAACTTCGTGCCGCCTTGCCCAAGGCGAAGATCAACATCGATTAGAGAACCGGGAGCGTGTTTTACATCTCCAGTTTACCCTTAAGCGTACACTGATTGGTCTGGGCTTGCTTTGGCTGCTGGCTCTGGGCTCCTGGTTGATGTGGTCGTACAACGAAATACGATTTCATCCGATTCCCTATCCCTTTGATGATGCGGCTTTTTCATAGGATGGTTGGGATCAAGGCGACCCGGATCGTGGTTACATGGCGGATGACCTGATTCAGAATTGGTTAAAGCCGGGGATGATGGAGGCAGAGGTCGTGGCTTTATTGGGGACATCACCGCAGACGCCATGGGGGTCCGATGCCTCTTATATTGGCGATTGGGATGTGGAGGAGTACGTCGATTCATCCTGGGTGTTGATTCAATACACGCCGGGCCGGGTGCTGGAGGCTGCACGGATAACGCACCTGCATTACTAGACGACTAAGTGATGGGGATGGTCGGGCGAAGGAATCTTTCCGGTCCCAGCGTTCGAGTCGGCAAGGCTCCCCATCCGGGTAATCAGGTGACAAAGGTGTCCCTGGGCGGTATACTTTCATGGCGGCAAAGTTGGAGCTGCCGAACTCTGGTCCGTGGACGCCCGAGAACTTCCTCGCGTTTTGTGAGGCCAACCCTGAACTCCGGGCCGAGTTAGATGCACAAGGAGCGATCCATATTATGTCACCTTCGAACGCGGATGCTGAGGGAAAGGTAAGTCTTATTCAGGGGGAGCTCTACGTGTGGTCGAAAGGGCGTGGTGCGTTTAAAGTGTTTGGTTCGAAGGCGGGGTTCACCTTGAAAAACGGCGCCGTACGCGCTCCGGATGTTTCGTTGGTCGAGCAAGTCATCTGGGATGCCTTGAGTTCGCAAGCGCGGCGTTCCGTTGCGCCGGTAACGCCCTTTTCGTCGTCGAGCTGCGTTCCTCGGAATCCGATTCGCTGGCAGAGACGCGTGCGAAAATGATCGAGTACCTGGAGAACGGCGTGCGCCTGGGATGGTTGGTTGATCCGGTGACAAAAACCCTGGCGGTTTATCGTCCGGATGCAGAGCCCCTGGTGCTGGACGCCCCTGCGGGTATCGAAGATGTTGCCGAGCTTCCGGGCTTCTCGATGGATATAACACCGATCTGGGAATAGACGATTGAGGAAGCTGCGCTGGGTTTTGGGCGTGGGAGGTTGGCTGCTGGCTCTTTGGCTCATGGTTCAAATCGTTACGCGTGATCTTGCTTTAGGCCGTGCAGGCGCGAATCCGCTGCCTAGTCTGGCGAGTATTGAATCCATCCATTTGCTGGACGACGCTTCTGGCGCAGCAATCGTTTTGGGCGAGGACGCTGCCAAGGTGCTTTCGGTCTTGTGTGAAGACTGTCGCCCGGATCCCAAGCCGTTGAAGTACCGAATTGATGGGCGTTTGAAAATTCTCACGAAGGAGGGCGGCGAGACCCGCGTCGATGTGTTTTTTACGCGTGAGCCCGTAGGCGCATTGCGCGTTAATGGCATTTATTTGCGCGGAGGATCGAGTGCGCAGTTTCGTCGGCTGATGACGGATGAGGCGTTTCGGGTTAAGCCAAACTCGTTGCCCTAACCGACATCGGCTTGGCGGACGAAGTCCAGCGAGGCGGTGACCTTCTCCATCAGGGCGTCTTCCATCCCGTCGCCGCTCAGCTTCTTGAACGCCCAGTGGAAAACGTTGATCTTCGTCTTGCTGTTCAGGTCGAAGATGGCGGAGTCCCAGTAGGGCCAGTCGTGTAGCCATTGGAGGCCGGGTTGTTCCTGAATCAGGGCTTCACCGATGGCGACGCCGAGCTCGCAGGCGACGACGACGTAGTTGTTGGCGAAATTTTTGGGATCGGATTGCTCGAGCAGGTTGGCCACGGCTTCAGGCGTGCACCAGGTGTCCGTGGCGCGTAGCCAATCGAGCGACAAGGGTTCTTCGGTATCCAGCAAGGTGGGGAAGTCGGCTTCGGCGGCTTTGCGCATGCCACTGATTTGGTCCCGGGCGGCTTGAATGCCTTCCGGGGTCAGGGGATTCAGGACGCTGATATGCGTGCCTTCAGGAAGAACCACCTCTTCCAGGTCGGGACGGGTCGCGGGGTAGGGGCGCTCGATTTCCTGGGGATACCAGGGGGCGAAATATGTGAGAAAAAGGGCGTCAGCGGCGGGGAGATCCATGGCTCAGTCGGTCAGCTTGTTGATTTTCAATGCGGCCTCTTCACTCATGCGACCATGGTAGAGCCCGCGGTTGATGAGGGGACTCATGAGGAAACGCACTTTCAC
>JBLIND010000280.1:0-8705 GCA_047639095.1 Candidatus Omnitrophota bacterium
AAATCCCCAATGTGACGCCGCATCTCAGTCAGTTCGCAAAGGAAAGCATGAGCTTCGAGCTCGGCCATGTGAACATTGCTATTTGCGCACCGAGTCGGAGCGTGATTGCCACGGGCCGGTACGGCTTCAACAGCGGCTGTTTCGGATTCAACAAGCTTCCTGAGAAGATCCCCACCGTCTTCGGGACCTTCAAGGGGAATGGTTTCCTGACCGGCGTGCTGGGCAAGGTCAGCCACTCGACCTGCGATGTGAATTTCACCTGGGATTTCGCCCGCGATCAGGGTGAGCTGGGCAATGGGCGCAGTCCGACGAAATATCACGACTATGCAGCGGCGTTTTTCGCCCGCTGCAAAAAGGAAAACAAGCCGTTCTACTTCATGGTCAATTCCCACGACCCGCATCGTCCGTTTCATGATCCAAAGAAGCCGGTGCGCGATTGCGAAGAGCCGACGCGCATTTTTTCCCCGGAAGAGATGGTCATTCCCAGCTACCTGACCGATCTGCCGGAAACCCGTTTGGAATATGCACATTATTTCAACTCCGTCCGTCGCTTGGACGATACGGTGGGTCGCGTGCTGGCGGCGCTGGATGCATCCGGCTTCGCGGATAACACACTGGTCGTATTTATCACCGACAACGGGTCGGCTTTTCCTTTTGCGAAGGCCAACGCATATCTCGCGAGTACGCACACGCCCATGCTCATGCGCTGGCCCGGGGTCACCAAGGCCGGGGCGAAGGACAATACACACTTCGTGGGCAACGTCGATTTCTTCGCCACGTTTATGGAGGTGGCGGGGTTGCCGGTTCCGGATGGCCTCGACGGACGTTCGGTGGTGCCGTTGCTGAAAGGCGGGACACAAGCGGGTCGCGAATACATGTTCACCCAGATCGATTACACGATCAGTGGTCCGGCCAAGCCGATGCGCTGCATCCAGGATCAACGCTTCGGGTATATTTTTAACGCTTTTTCCGACGGCACCTTTGCCTATAAGAACAACAACGAAGGACTGACCTTCAAGGCGATGGAGAAAGCGGGTAAAGCCGACCCGGCGATTCAGCAGCGTGTGGATATGTTTCGCCATCGCGTCGTCGAAGAGTTTTACGACCTGGAGAAGGATCCCGAGAGTACGCACAACCTCATCGGCAATCCGGAGTACGCGGAGGTGATTGCCCGCTATCAGAAGCGCCTGCGCGAGTGGATGGTGGAGTCGGGCGATCATAATATCGCCGCGTTTGACGTGCGACACGACCCGGTCAAGTTGGCGGCAGCGGTGAAAAACTATCCCGCCATGATCAATCTTGAAAAATCCGATAAGCGTAAGAAAACGTCGGCCAAGGTCAGCGATGCGAAACGCAAAGCCAGGCAGGGTAAGGACAAAGTCGCGAAGTGATCCAACTGAGTTTTCCTGTCAACTATCCGTATCTCCCAACTGTAAGGAATCTATGAAAATCATCACCACTTCCCTGTTTGCTCTGTTCCTGCTGACCAGCGCCGTCCGTGTACACGCTGCCGAGGGCCGTCACCTGTTCATCCTCTCCGGTCAGTCCAACATGGCGGGTATGAATCCCGATGAATCGTTTGCCCCGGCGGTCGAGAAAGCTTTTGGCAAGGAGCATGTCATTGTGGTCAAAGACGCCGTGGGAGGACAACCCATCCGTCGTTGGGACAAAAAATGGGAGCTTGGTGAAGGGGGTAATCCGGAACAGATTGGCGATTTGTACAGTCGCTTGATGGCCAAGGTCACTGAAGCGACACAGGGCCGGAAACTGGCGTCCGTGACGTTCGTCTGGATGCAGGGAGAACGCGATGCGCGCGAGTCGCATGGCGCTCTGTATGAAGCGAGCTTTAAGCGGCTGCTCGATCAGCTGCGCACCGATCTCGGCCGCAAGGACCTGAATTTCGTCATCGGGCGCCTCAGCGACTTTGATATGGAGAACAAGATCTATCCGCATTGGACGCAGATCCGTGATGTCCAGGTGAAGTTGTCAAGCGATGTGCCCCGTGGCGCATGGATTGATTGCGACGATCTCAATGACGGTACGAATCGCAAGGGCAAGGAGATCCGCAACGACCTGCACATGTCAGTCGAAGGCTACAAGACCATGGGCCAACGCTTCGCCGCTGCCGCCATCCAACTCATCCAATCCTGAGCTTTGTCCCTGGCGTAGCCCGGATTTAGGCCGGCCGATGCCCTAAGCTTTACACCGGAACGGAGCAGTGCTCCATAATACAGACGGAGCGGTGCTCCATAATACTGCTCATTCCCCTTGTTACACCGGTCCAACCATCCTATTTTAGAGTCGGTCCTCTATGCGATTCCTCCCTCCATGCCTGCTTGGCTTGCTTGCCTGTGCTGAACTCGTTTTCAGCGACCCCATCACGCCCGAAGCGCGCACCTTTTTCGAGACCCGCATTCGTCCCGTCCTCGTCGAACGCTGTTTCGATTGTCATTCGACGAGCGCCAAAAAGCTGGGTGGCAAACTTCACCTCGACAGCGGTGAAGCGCTGCTCAAGGGCGGCGAATCAGGTCCGCTGCTGATACCCGGTAAGCCCGAGGAGAGTTTGCTCCTTCAAGCCTTGCTCCACGATGGGCTAGAAATGCCGCCGGAGACCCCGCTGCCGGAAGCGGTTGTTCATGATTTCCATGAGTGGGTTCGCATGGGTGCTCCGTATCCGCAAGCTGAAGCCTCCAAAGGCTCCAAAGCCTCCAAAGGCACCACGACGCCCGCCGGGCCGGATGTGCACAGTACCTTCTGGTCCTTTCAGCCGATCCGCTCGCCCGCCTCACCCGATGCGAAGCGCCACGACTGGGCGCGGGATCCGCTGGATGCCTTCGTGCTCTCGCGCATGGAAGCCGCGGACCTGACGCCGACTGCCGATGCAACGCCGCCGCAGCTCATCCGGCGCTTAACCATCGATCTGATCGGCTTGCCTCCGACCTTTGATCAGGTACAGGCCTTTGTGGAAGAGTACGAACGCGACCGCCAACAAGCGGTCGAATCCTGCGTGGATGAACTTCTCGCTTCTCCTCATTTTGGCGAACGCTGGGGCCGACACTGGCTGGATGTCGCCCGCTACGGTGAAGCAAATGGCAACGATGGCCTGGGGCGTAACGCGACCTTTCCCCACGCCTGGCGGTATAGGGATTATGTCATCCAGGCCTTCAACGATGACCTGCCCTACAACCGTTTTCTGACCGAGCAGATCGCTGGAGACCTATTGCCTGCACCGAGTCCGCATGACCGCGATCGCCAGCTCATCGCCACCGGGTTTCTCGCCATCGGATCCAAGCCGGCCAAGGCCATGAACGATAATTTTGACATGGATGTTGTGGCGGATCAGATTGATGTGGTGAGCACCGGGGTCATGGGGCTGAGTGTCGCTTGTGCGCGCTGTCACGATCACAAACACGATCCGATTTCCACGCGTGATTATTACGCGATGGCCGCCATCTTTCAGAATACGGAAACCCTGTGGGGCAAAGCCGCCAATGAAAAGTTAACCGCGCCGCCGACGCCCCTGCACGAGCTGCAGGTTGGACCGGATGCCAAAGTGGTGGCCGCGCCCGCGAAGATCCTGCTGGACCTTCCGGAGCGCTATGCCGAGGCCGTAGGAGTCTTACAACCGGCTCTTTCCGCCCGCCTGGATACGCCTCCGAAGGACATTACGGCTGGAAAGGACGTGAATTTCACTTCGGATGAATTCGGCGTGTTTAGGGGCGGCCGACTGGCAGGTGAAACGAGCATTTCCAATACGGCCTACTCCGTTTCGTTCTGGTTCCGGAATCAAACCCCGAACAAGGCGCGGCTTGTCACAGCCTATTTATTCTCGCGTGGGCCAAAAGGCGACAAGGCCGCACCCGGCGAACACATCGGCATCAGTGGAAACTATCAGGGCAAGGCCGCGGGCAAGCTCTTTGTCTTCAATGGAAATGCCGGAGGGAAATCCGTCACGGGCAAAACGGTAGTCCCGCCGCGCACCTGGAATCATGTCGTGCTCGTGCGCAACGGCCCGCAGGTAAAAGCCTGGCTCAATGGACTGCCGGAATTCGAAGGCGAACTGGCGTCGACCATCGGCGAGGCTACGTCGTTTTTTATCGGTGCACGCAACGATGCCTTTGCTCCGCTGGAGGGGAACCTGGCGGAATGGGCCTTTTTCGATCGCGCCTTGACGGATGAAGAGGCGTTGCGCCTGCATGAAGCCTCCGGCTTGCCGAAAACACCCGGTCCGCAGATCCCTGGCACGAGCGACGGTCCAGAATACCTGGCCATGGGGGTTCGTGACCGCGCCAAAATGGTCGAATGCAAAATCAATATCAAAGGCGAATCCAAGAAGTTGGGTCCGGTCGTTCCGCCGGGATTTCCCGCGGTGCTCATGCACGATTCGACCGGTCCATGTGCAGTCATGCCGGAAGATCAGAGCGGTCGCCTGGAACTTGCACATTGGCTCACCGATTCCGCACATCCCTTGACCGCACGGGTGATGGTGAATCGGATCTGGCAGCAGCTCTTCGGGCAGGCCCTGGTCGCCACGCCGGATGACTTTGGCGTTTACGGTCAGCGCCCCACGCATCCCGACTTGCTGGATCACCTCGCCACACGTTTTGTCGTCGATGACTGGTCGGTGAAAAAGATGATTCGATCCATCGTCCTGAGCCGGACCTATCAGTTGAGCAGCACCACCGACTCGCAGGCGCGGGCGCGCGATCCGGACAACACCTGGTACAGCCGCCATCAGCGAAGGCGGTTGGATGCGGAGTCGCTACGTGACAGCCTTCTGTTTGCTGCGGGCACCCTTGATCCCCAACCGGGAAGGGGATCGGATATCCAGGATGTCGACATCCTTCTGAACTGGCCAATGGGGGAAGCCACGAATCTCCACAAACCGAGTCGCCATCGCAGCGTCTACCTGTGCATGATGCGGAATGCGCCGCCCCCGGAGCTGGCCGCTTTCGATCTGCCCGATGGTCTGCGTGTGGCAGGTCGTCGATCCCAAACCCTCTTGCCCAGTCATGCCTTGTATTTAATCAACAGCCCCGTGCTGGTCACTCATGCCCAGGCCCTGGCCGAGCGCCTGTTGGCAGATACCCACACGGATCGGGCCACGCGCGTTCGCCGGGCGTACCAGGCGGTACTCCAGCGCGAGCCCCGGGGCCTCGAGCTGCAACGGGCGCTTGCGTACCTGGGCAACGATGCCACCAACTGGGCCAGCTTCTGCCAAGCCCTGTTCATTACCAACGAATTCCGCTATATTGACTGAGCATATGAGTATCATCAGTAGACGAGACATGTTGAGCCAGGCCTCCTGCGGCTTTGGTTACCTCGCGCTCAACGGACTTTGCGCTGGATCGGCCTCCGCGTCTCTCGCCCCGCATGCGCCTCCGGTCCGGCCGAGGGCCAAGCGGGTGATCTTCTTATGCATGAGCGGTGGTCCGGCTCAGATGGACACCTTCGATTACAAACCGCAGACCGGGGAAAAGAAACACCCGGGTTCGGTTTTTGATTTCAAACAGCATGGTGAAAGTGGCCTGTGGATTTCGGAGCTGCTGCCTGAAACGGCCAAGCATGCGGATAAGCTTTGCGTCCTGAACGGTATGCACGCCGACACCGGCAATCATGCTCAGTCCTTCCTGCAACTGCACACCGGCGAGAAGCTGCGCAAGCGCCCGAGCATGGGCGCCTGGATCAACTATGGTCTCGGTACGGAGAATCAAGACCTCCCCGGGTTCATCAGTTTGAATACCTCCAAACCCGCGGTGTATTCCAGCGCTTTTCTTCCCCCGGTTTTTGAAGGAACCCCGATCGGGGTCAACGGCGAAAACATGTCGACGGCCACCTTGAGCAATATCGGCAGCGATCATCTCAGCCTGGCCGCCAAGCGTCGGCAGTTGGACCTGGTCCAGGCGATGAATCATGAGCACTTCGCCCAACGACCGGGTGATGCACGCCTCGAAAGTGTGATCCAGTCGATGGAGTTGGGTTTCCGCATGCAGACAACCGGGCCCGATCTCATGGATTTGAGTGGGGAATCACCCGCGACCCTCGAGCGCTACCGGGTAGGGGTCAAGCAGTCTGTAGGTACCTGCAAGCCGACCGACTTTGGCCGTCAGTGTCTGCTTGCGCGACGTTTTGCCGAAGCCGGTGTTCGTTTCATCGAGGTGAATCATGGCGGTTGGGATCAACATAAGGATCACCGTCGCGACTTGAGAGCCAATTGTGAGTCCACGGATGCGCCGATTGCTGCCCTGCTCGAAGACCTGGACCAACGTGGCATGCTGGACGACACGCTCGTCGTCTGGGGCGGCGAATTTGGTCGTCCCGGTCTGACGCCAGAGGATGGCAAGGACGAGACCGGACACAATGCCAATGGCTTTACCTTCTGGTTAGCCGGGGGTGGTGCCAAGCGCGGATTCGTGCACGGAAAAACGAACGGAACCGGCGCGCGCGCAGTCGAAGGTAAGGTGCATTTTCGCGATCTGCACGCGACCATCCTCCACTTGATGGGCCTGGATCATCGCCAGCTGAGTTTTCATCACGAAGGCCGCGATCATCGCCTGACCGGCCCGGAAGAAGCTCGAGTCGTTTCCCAGCTTTTTGCGTAGCGTATGATGGAGCACCGCTCCGTCCCATCCGTTTCGCCTTAGGTCCTTTACCTATTCCGTCGTCGCCTTGCGCTCATCCTGGCGTGAAATCATGTTGTGGGTGAACTTCATAAACCCATCCAACTCTTGCCGCTGGCCACCCAGGCTTTCGACCAGGCTGTCCAGTTGTTCCTGGCTGAGCAGCGCCGCTGCCTCCTGCAGATACGTATCGTGCAGCTCTTCGACCTGGACCAGAATTTCGCCCCGCCGCTCGGGCGTCATCTCGCGCGGATTGTAGTTCTCCGGTTTACTCATGTTGTCGAGCTCCGGAAATTTGCTTCGTGCATCATACAGGAGTCCGGTGAGTTTATCCTGCAGGTCCTCATCGACACCCGCCTCGCCCAGTCGGCGATTAAATTTCTGCACTGATTCGCGCTCGTTCTTCGAGTCTTCCCAGTACTGATATTCGGAAAGCACTTCCGGTCCGAGTTTTCCCATGATCGCCGCATGCATTTTCTCCCGGGCTGCGACCGTGCGTGCGGCGGATTCTTCAATGTTGCCTGCCATCCATTGGATGCCGGTCGCGATACCGTCGACCCCCTGATCGACGAGCAGGTTGGTCATCATCGATTCCTGTTCCTCGTTGAGCCCCAGGCGGCGGAACAACGCTCCGTTCCGACGCTTCACATCCTGACTCATGCCCGCGCGCATCATGCCTTTCAGCTCCGGCGACTCGACGATCTGCTTGAGTCCTTTTGCCAGGCTCGGCGTGGTTTCTTCTTCGAGTACCTGGTTCTGTTCGTGCAAGGCCACGATAAGGTGGTTGGCTTTTTTCAATTGTTCGACCGCTGCGTCGGAGGGGTAGGTTTCAAACGAGTCCAGATCAGGAAAAGCGGTTTCGCTGGCCAGTGAAGCGGGCCTCTCAGGAATAGGGGCCGGTTTAACCGCAGCTACCGGCGTCGGAGCGGCCGGCTTGACCGCCAGGTCGATCCCCTGGGGCAAAGGTTCATTGTTCAGGTCCTTTTTCAGGGTGACCACATAGGCGCCGAGTCCCACCACGGCGATACTGAGGGCGGCGATGATGAGGTTTTTCATGGGGTTCTCCTTAATTGTTGCGATGCCAAGAATTGGGTGAATAATGAGGTATACGCTCGTACCTGGCAATAAGTTACACGTACCTCCCGACTCCTTCAGGTTGTGCTGCAATTCAACGGGTTCAGAAGCCCCGGGGCAGTCGGAGGAAGGGACGCGATGGCACTCCCGCTCCCTGCCACGGAGTGGCGGAATTCTTTAGCCCCTGGTTTTACCAGGGGTAGTTCCAAAAAGAATCCCTCGCCCCGGAGGGGTGGTGGTCAACGTGTCCGAGGTTCCTTCCGTCCCTCCAGGACGAGTGAACGTTTAGTAGAGAACCCCGGGCTGAAGGCCAGGGCTAAAAACCATGTCCACTCCGTGGACGGAGATCATTTTTGAGCCGGGTTACTTGCAACTCAGCCAAGAAGCTCGGAAATCACCTGACCGCCGAACTGGGAAAGCTGTTTGTAGCGTCCGGCGTGATAGTAGCTCAGTCGGTTGTCATCCAGGCCCAGCAAGTGCAGGAGGGTCACGTGCACGTCGCGGATGTGGTGGACGCAGTCTACGGCTTCGCCTCCCATTTCATCCGTGGCACCGATCGTGTGACCGGCTTTGGTCCCGCCGCCAGCGAACCACATACTCATGGCTTTGGCATTGTGATCGCGTCCGTAGGACTGGCCGCCGCCGCGGAGGCCATTGTCGGGAGTACGTCCAAATTCACCGCACCAGACCACGAGGGTGTCTTCGAGCAGGCCGCGTTCTTTCAGGTCGCGCAGCAAGGCCGCGATCGGGCGATCGACGGAGCGGATAAGCGAGCCATGCGCCTTTTGGATGTAGTCATGGCTATCCCAGTTGCCAGCGTAGGCTTGAACAAAGCGCACGCCCTTTTCCACCAGACGTCGAGCGAGCAGGCACTTACGGCCAAAGTCTTCGGTCTTCGCATCGTTCAATCCGTAGGCCTCCAGGGTGCTTGCGGATTCGCCCGCGAGATCGAGGATGCCTGGCACTTCCATCTGCATGCGATAGGCGAGCTCGTACGAGGCCATACGCGCT
>JBLIND010000281.1:0-8690 GCA_047639095.1 Candidatus Omnitrophota bacterium
CCACCAAGGACTTGCCGCCTTCATGCACTTCCTTCATCAGCTTGGTCGCCAGCTGGGTCGAGTAGCCAAAAACTTTCTGAAAAACGTAGGCGACATAGGTCATCAAATTGATCGGATCATCCCAGACAATGACATGCCACAAATGATCATGATCGATCATTTCCTTCGTCTCGACTTGGGTTGCTTCGCGCGGTGCCATGCGGCCACGATAAGGCGATGACTGCCAGATGTAAAAGTCGGATTCCGACTTTCGCATTGCGGATTTCACCTCCGAGACCTAGTTTCAGGCCATGAAGGTCTGGATCTTTCCGTGGTTTATTTTTATCTCCCTGGGTTTCGCCGCTGAACCCGGCCTCCGGCTCGAGCTGGTCGATGACCATGCGGCCACGGATGTGCGGACGGTTCGTCAGCCCGTGCTTTTTATCCCCGAGCAGTCCCCCGCCTCGCCCTTTCTTGCACCCGGACCGTTTCTAGCCACGTTCACCGGCTTCCTGAACCTGGACACGCGCAGCCGCCTGGTTTTTTCGTTCGAGGGAAGTGGCACCGCCGTCCTCACCCTGAACGACGAGGTCCTGCTCGAGGTCTCCGGAGACGACCTCAGCCTCAGCGCTTCAGAACGCGAACGCTTGAATCCCGGTTCGCACCCGATTCGGATCGACTATACCAGTCCGCAACGCGGGCCGGCACAGCTTCGCCTGTTCTGGGATGAACGATCCTTCGCGCGCGAACCGGTTCCGCATCGCGTGCTCACCCATGAACCCGACGAACGCCTGTTGCAGGCGAGCGAGCTCCGATCGGGAAGGGCCCTGTTTGCCCAGCACCAGTGCATCAAGTGTCACCAACCGACGGGAAAGGCTTTCGATCCCGCACAGGTCATGCCGGAGCTCCTGGAAACCGGCCCGGATTTTCAGGACATCGGCAACCGCTTCAAACCCGCCTGGCTGGCACACTGGATCGCCTCCCCCAAAGCGCTGCGCCCGACGGCGCGCATGCCAGAGCTCGGATTGACCGTAGAGGAAACTCGAGATATCTCGGCGTATCTTTCCAGCGGGTCCCTTCCGGGCAAGCCGATCCTCCGTAAGCAGGACGTAAACGTCGGTGCGGCGCTCTTCCGGGATTTGGGCTGCATCGCCTGTCATCAAGTAAGCGCCGAGGAAGCCTTCGCGCGCGACGTCGCTCCGATTCCGCTCACCGCGGTCAACGCCAAGTACAAGGACCTGTCCGCCTTCCTGCTCGCGCCCGCCCGGCACTACCCCGCGATTCGCATGCCCGACTTTAAACTCAGCCCGACCGAAGCCGATGCGCTTGCAGCCTACCTGCAAAACGTAATTGAAACCCCGATTGATCCGGGTGTGCAAGGCGATGTGACCAAGGGCAAGTTGCTCGTGCAGGAGCGCGGCTGTTTAAACTGTCATCAGCACGCATTGAAAAATCGCTATGCGTCCCCGAGCCTGGAGGCCATCGCAGAAAGCGACTGGGCGACAAAGGGCTGCCTCTCCGCCGATCCAACCGTACAGCTGAATTTGCAGGAGGGTGAACAAGTGACGCTTCTCGCCTTTAAAGCAGGCTTATCCTCCCTCAAACAACGCAACCTGGGAGAGTACAGCGAACGTCAGATCGCCCGCTTGAATTGCGCCGCATGTCACAGTCGCGATGGACAACTGAGCCAATGGGATCGCATCCAGGATGCCAGCCCCGCTGAGCACACATTGCAACCGGGTGTGGAGGACACCCATTCCATCCTGGCCAGGATGCCAAATCTAAATCTACCCGGGGAAAAACTTAAGGCCGGGTGGATGGCCGATCTCTTCGCGGGCAAACATGCGTATCGTCCCCGCGCCTGGCTCGACAAACGGATGCCTGCCTTCGCCTCGCGGGCCAAGCTACTCGCCGAAGGGGTGGCGCAGGCCGCCGGCATCCATGATACAACACCCGAGGCGGCGGATCCAAAGTTGGTAAAAATGGGTGAACAACTCAGCGGCACAAAAGGCTTCGCCTGCGTGGCCTGTCACGGCATCCAGGATCAAAAACCACTCGCCGTCTTCGAGGGCCAGGGGATCAACTTCGCGTATGCCTCCCCTCGCCTGCGACCGGAGTACTACCACCGCTGGATGCTGAATCCCCAGCGACTCGATGCCTCCAGCATTATGCCGAAGTATGCCGATGAAAATGGGATGACCACCTTACCCGATGTGTTGGGTGGGAGCGCGAGCAATCAATTTAACGCCATCTGGATGTATCTTGAATCCGTGCAGGGCAATCAGGAATATCAATCGAAGTAAGCGCGCATAAAAAGAACGCAGCGTTTGGAGTAGATCGGGAAAAGTTGGCGGGGGAGAAAAAAACGGGCGGCACACGGTCAGGTCCAAGGTCAAGTTTAAGCTCTCGGCTTGTATTAATATATCTGGCCTGCCGCGATTGCCGCCGTATGAAGTTCTTATATGAAGTTCTTAAAAGCAAACGACATGCCAAGTCATGTGCACCTCAGGAAATAAACGATGAAAAACAGCTTAGCTCTTCTAAGATCAGGCCTTTTGGGTCTATTCGCCTTGGTCTCCCTCCTCTTCGCCGATGGTCCGGCGGATAATATTCCTGAGAACGTGCGACGGGTTCCACCCCTGGGAATCGAGGTTTCGCAAACGGATCATGCGGATTTGCAGGCGCGTTTGCAGGAATTGGAATCGTTGCTCGACGAACTTGAGAAAAAGTTGAAGCCGCCGCTGAAACGCCTGATCCCGGACGTCGAAGTGTTCCATCGTGCCGTGTACCAGGCGCTGAACTACCAGGAGTTCCAACAAGCGGGCGAACTCAAACTCGCGGGCGCCCAGTTGGACCTCGGCAAGAAACGCGCCCGACACTTGCTCGCAGGTGAAGCGCCCTGGTTGAAACAGACCGGCCTCGTGGTGCGCGGCTTTCGTTCGCGGCTTGATGACACCGTGCAGCCCTACGGGTTGGTGATTCCGCCCTCGTATCAATTCGATGGTGCGCATCGACATCGGCTCGACTTCTGGTTTCATGGGCGGGGCGAAAAAATGAATGAAGTCGGCTTCATCCAGGGGCGGCTGAAGTCCCCGGGTCAATTCACCCCGGCGGATACGATCATGCTGCATCCGTATGCGCGTTACTCCAACGCGAATAAATTCGCGGGCGAGATCGACTGCCTCGAAGCCCTGGAACACGTGAAAGAAGACTATCGCGTGGATGAAAATCGTATCCTCGTCCGCGGTTTTTCCATGGGCGGGGCGGCCTGCTGGCAATTCGCGGTGCACTACGCCGATCGCTGGTGTGCAGCCAATCCCGGAGCCGGTTTTTCCGAGACGCCGGACTTCCTCAAGACCTTTCAGGGCGAAACCCTGAACCCGACCTGGTACGAAAAGCGACTCTGGCATTGGTACGACTGCACCGACTATGCGATCAACTTCTTTAACCTGCCCACGGTCGCCTACAGCGGCGAAATCGATCGCCAGAAGCAGGCGGCCGATATGATGGACGTGGCGCTGGCCAAGGAAGGCATGCAACTCACCCACATCATTGGTCCGGGAATGGGGCATAAGATTGATCCCGTTTCCCAGGAGGAAATCGCACGACGCCTGGACGCGATCGCGGCACACGGACGCGACCCGGTGCCCGCGAAGGTCAAACTCACCACCTGGACCCTGCGGTATCCGAGCATGTTCTGGGTGCAGCTCGACCGCCTCGGCACACATTGGGAACGGGCCCGACTCGATGCCGAGCTGACCTCGGATGGCGTCGTGATCAGCCAACTCGAAAACGTCGAAGCCTTCAGTTTGGTCTTCTATTCCGGCGCGTGCCCGCTGGATAACACCCGTCCGCCAACGATCGTGCTCGGGAATCAACGCTTGAGCGGGCCGCCCATCGCATCCGATCGATCATGGACGGTTCATCTACGTAAGCAGGGCGAGGCCTGGGCCGTTGTGGAAAGCCCGCGCGGACCCGGGTTGGAGAAACGGCATGGACTATCCGGTCCGATTGATGATGCGTTTATGGATCGGTTTCTGTTCGTGCAACCCAGCGGAAGCGTGGATGCGTGGACGACCACCGAGCTCGACCATGCCGTGACCCACTGGCGCCAGCAGTTCCGTGGCGATGTGCGCCAGGTGAAAGATACCGAACTCAGCGAAACCGATATCGCGGAAAGCAACCTGGTGCTCTGGGGCTCACCCGCGAACAACGCCGTGCTGAAGCAGATCGTCGATCGCCTGCCGATCACCTGGGACGACAAGCAGATCCGCGTGGGTGACAACACCTATCCTGCCGATACCCATCGGCTCGCCATGATCTATCCAAATCCGCTGAACCCGGAAAAGTACGTCGTCCTCAACAGCAGTTTCACCTACCGCGAATACGACTACCTGAACAACGCCCGCCAAGTCCCCAAGTTGCCCGACTGGGCGATCATCGATACCCGTGAGCCCGCCACGTCCCAGTTTCCCGGGAAGATCGTGGACGCGGGTTTTTTCGATGAGGATTGGCGCTAAGCCGTACGTGCACCCAGCCGTACCGTGGCTGTCCTCAGCCGCGCCCATGCCGCACGTTCACTCAACCTCCGCCACGTGGCGGTTCACGGCTGAGGACAGCCATGCTACACTTGGACTACGCTTACCACTCGGCGCGGCGTTCCGGCAAGGGGTCAACGGTATCGCTCAAGCGATCGGCAAGCTGAATCAACAGCGCCGTCTGGACACCCGCATACGCCGGATCGCCGAATCGATTCACGGTCTCCGACGGATCGAGGACCAGGTCGTACAACTCGCCGGTGCCCATCCCGTGGGCAAGAGCGAGCTTATGCGTCGCCGTGCGAACCATGCTCGCGCGGCCTCCGGCGACGTCGCTCCAGCACATGGCGTCGAAATATTCACAGAACACATTCGCCTTGTGCTCAACGGTTTCGCCCTTGAGCAGCGGCGCAAGCGAGCGCCCCTGCATGCCGGGATGCGGTTCGACTCCCGCGGCATCCAGCAGGGTTTGCGCGAGGTCTAACAGCTCCACCAGGGCATCGGAGGACTGAGCCTGAATCCCCGGACCCTGAATAATCAACGGTACCCGAATCGCACAATCGTAGAAGAACGGGCCCTTGAGATAGATCCCATGATCCCCGAGCATCTCGCCATGATCGGACATATAGATGATTATCGTATTATCCAACTGCCCGGTGTCCTCCAGCGCCTTGAGCATGCGGCCGACCTGGACATCCACCAGATCACACATCGCCCAATAGGACGCCGTGACATACCGATGGTCCTTCTCCGTGAAGTCATCGTAGCCAAACCACTGACCGTGATAGGCGCCTTCGTGATCGCGCTGTTGCCAGAGCGGCTTGTCCGCGAGCTCGCCGGGCGTGTAGTTGGGCAGCGGAATCTCATCCAGCCGTTCGAGATAGCGGTCGAGGTACTTCGCCGGCGCATCGAAGGGATGGTGCGGGTCAAAAATATTGACCGAGAACAACCAGGGGGTGTCATCCGCGGCCTGGTCCTCGATAAAATCGATCGCCTTGTTCGCACACCAGGTCGCCTGGTGATTCTCTTCGTCCGGACCCAGCGTAATTTTATCGCAATCGGGATGCGGCTTCGGCGCGCCATCCGCGCCACGTGCCCGGAGGTCTTTCCAGTAGGCGTTGTAGTCGCCCCAGGTGTCCCAGGGATCGTGCGACCAGTGAAACACCTCATACCCGTCATCGATCCGGCGTTCGGTGGTTTCGCAGGCCGATGGATTGCACGCGGACAGGTGCAACTTGCCCGAAAGCCCACATCGATAGCCCGCATCGCGCAGGAGCCGGGTCACCAGCAGCTCCGTCTCCGGGATATCCTGGCCGTTTTGACGGCAGCGCGTCGTACACGCATAGCGCCCGGTTAGAAAACTCGCCCGACTGGGTGTGCACACCGGAGACTGGCTGTAGGCATGCTGAAAACAGGTGCCCTTTGCGGCCAGACCATCGAGGTTCGGCGTGTGTACCCACTTATTACCGTAACAGCCGAGGGTGTCCCAACGTTGCTGATCAGAACAAATCCAGAGGATGTTGGGTTTCTTCATTATTCGGTCGGCTCGGGCGCCGCATTCGGATCCACCTGGTTCCTATATTTGAGCTGGAGGCCCATGAGAAACTTGCGCAGCACCTGATCGTGACACGGCCGATAATGTTTGTGATCCGTTTTCCGAAAAAATGCACTCAGCTCGTGTTTGCTGATGGAAATACCCGTCTGGCTCAATATTTCCAGGATCTGCTCGGCCTGCAGGTCACAGGCAATTTTGATCTTTCGGAAGATGATGTTGTTGGTCAGGTATTTTTCCGCGACCGGTTGCGGGCCTTCTTTTTTCCCGCGCTTGTTGTTGATCAGACCGTTGAGAAAGATCGCCAGCTCCTGGTGGCTGAGCTCAACGCAGGCGGGGTCTTCATCGCGTTTCAGCCAGTCGCTGATCTGCGCGCGGGTCACCTCCAGGCCGCCCTCACCGAAGATCGCCATCATCTGGGAATCATCGAAATCGAAGGTATAGCGCAGGCGGCGGAGGATATCGTTTTTGGTCATCGTCATAAGATTTTAGTCCTGATTAGTTGCGTTCGCTCTTGCGAATCAAGGGCGGACGCTTGCGAGCCTGCCATTCGGCCACATCGGCTTTTAAAACGTCGATCGCTTTTTCAAGCTGCTCGTCTTTGCCCGCGGGTATATCCCCCGGATGCGGCCAGAGCAAGACATCCGGCTGTGCACCGTTCATCTCCATATCCTCGCCGCTGTCGCCAACAAACCAACCGCGACGGGGAATGCTCAACTTGCCCAGATCAAGAATGTCCCGGGTCGGCATCGAAATCACCCCGCCCATGGAGGGCACGCCGACCAACTTTCCGCGCTTGAGCGTCTTAATCGCGTGAGAAAATATCTCGCCATTGCTTCCGGTGTATTGATTGCAGAGCACGACGATGGGTTTGTCCCAGGCGGTAAAGGCGAGATACCCGCGTGGATAACTGACGTCCCCTCCCCGGGGAATCGTATACGCGTGCAAGTTCCGGTTGAGAATCATCAACAAGTGATCCGCGGTCAGGCCGCCGCTATTGTTGCGCACATCAATCACCATGCCTTCTTTCCCGTAGCCGAGGGCAAAGATTTCACGTTCAAACCGCTCGAACTCCGGCCACATCATACGGTCCACGTGCACATAGGCAAAGGTTCCCTTGCTCTTGTCGTCGACGTACCGGGTGTTCTCATCGACCCAGGCCTCCTTCACCAGGTCACGAGCATCGCCGTACCCGATCGGCCGCACGATCACCTCGCGTTTTTCGCCCTCGGCGTTGCGTACCATCAGAAAAATATCGCGCTCGTAGGGTCCGTTGAGCACCTGGGTCAGGTCGTCCGCCTGGTTGAGCGCGACCCCATCGATGGACGCCACGATTTCTCCGGGCTCCACCCGACTCTTAAAATGATCGGTCGGCCCATTCGGAAGCACGTCGTGAACCTTCAAGCCCGGGCCGGTGTAATGCGGGTCGAAACGCAGTCCCAGGTGCGCGGTGCGAATGCTCCAGCCTTCACCATGCTTGTAGGGCGGCCAGTATTTGTCCCCAGGTATAAAGCCGGTGTGCGAGGCGTTCAGCTCGCCTTCCAACATGCTCACCACCCGAACGAAGGCCGCCGAATCAGGGGCATTGGCCGCGGCATCCTCGTACTTGATCCGCATTGCATCCCAATCCCGATTGTTGAAGCGGGCATCATAGAAGGAGTCTTTCAGATTCCGCCAGATCTGCCGGAAGGCCAGGCGTTGGTACGCGACCAGGTCGGTTTCCTGGTAGACTTTGAAGGTATGCTTGACCGTGTAGGATGCGGGGACGCCATTCACCAGCCAGAGGATCTTGTTCCCCTTTTCAAGCCAGCGGGCGTAATACCCGAAGGTATCCGACATGAAGGCGGGTGTGAGGCTGTTGGGGAACACGACTTTGTAGGTGCCATCCTTGCCATTAATCTTGCTGCGAAAGGCGAGGGCGTTGGAGTCGTAGGACCAGAAGGGCGTGGACTCCTTGGAGCCGTTAACTTCGATGCGCTGGACGCGCTCATACAGGCCATCAAAATCAATCTGCAGTTTCCCGTCGTCTTGGAATTTTTTCGAAGGCCGGGGCGACGTGGCATCTTGCGACTCCGCTTCATCATCCGAGGGATTCGCTTTCGCCAGCGGTACGCTCTTCATCGTCTCAATCGCCTGATCCAGGGAGCGATCGTGTTGACCGGCTTCATCGTCCTCCCGGCGGAGGTGCACGTAAAACAAATCGAGCTCCTTGCCCTTGCCGCGTTCGCCAACGAAGGCAATCTTGCGGCCATCGGGCGACCAGCAACCACCGGCGTCGTAGTCCGGATGGCGAGAAACGTTGTAGGCGTCCTGCGATCCATCGATGGGCAGGATCCATACATCCCAGTTGTCATAACTATCCTTGAACGAAGCCACCAGCCACTCGCTGTCCGGCGACCAGTCGTAGTACGGTCGATCGAGCGAGGTATATAACAGCCGGAGATTTCCCCCCTCCGTATCCGTGATCACCAGCTCTCCTTTGTTCTCCGCGAAGACCAGTTTTTTACCATCCGGGCTGATGGTCAACTGGACCTTGGAACTCTCGGTATCCGTCAGTTGCTCCAGCCGGAAATTGCGATTCCGCCACCAGTGCTTACCGGGATCGGATCGGGTCGCCCTCC
>JBLIND010000282.1:0-8678 GCA_047639095.1 Candidatus Omnitrophota bacterium
CGTCCCACTCGAAAATGCCTTCGGCGACGAGAATGTTATCCGAGGGCTCCATGAGCGCGTAATCGATGGAGATCTTTACGATCGTTTCATATTCGCGGGCGAGCACCGCATCGAATTCAGGCGTGCCGACAAGCGGAATAATGGCATCGATCAGCGGCATCAGTTGCGGTTGATGACGCTTCAGGCCCGCGATGACGTTCTCGGCGGACCAGATGAACATGCCGGCATTCCAGTAGTAATTCCCCGCCTCCAAGTAGGCCTCGGCGCGTTCACGATCCGGCTTTTCCACGAAACGCGTCGCCTTGCGAAAGCGGATTTCGCCCTCCTGATGTACGTCGCCCGCTTCGATGTAGCCGAAACCGGTGCTCGGCTCGGTCGGCTTGATGCCGATGGTGATAAACACATCGGAGGTGCTGGCGAGTGCAAAGGACTCGGCCAGGGTCTGGCGAAAAAGCGGGAGTTCACCCATGACATGGTCGGCGGTAAGGATCGCAAATACGCCCTGCGGATCCCGGGCCTTGACGAGGGCGGCACCGAGGGCAACCGCGGCGGCGGTATCGCGACCGACCGGCTCACCGATGACATTTTCCGCGGGCAGTTCAGGCGCGTGCTTCCGCGTGGCCTCCAGCAGATCCGCGTTGGTGATAATAAAAATACGTTCGGGAGGGATGAGCCCCTCGAGCCGTTGGACGGCCTGCCCGAGTAGCGAGCGCTCACCCACGAGGGTCAGCAACTGCTTGGGACATTTGGAGGTGCTCAACGGCCAGAAGCGTTCGCCTCGACCCCCGGCCATGATTACGGCATATGCATGTTCGTTCATAAAATGGACCTTGCTTAGACGGATTTAACCGCGTCGATCAGCTTCTTGATTTTTGCCGTCGCTTTCTTGCGGCCTGCCGGGCTGTCACCCGCTTCGTGGTAACACTTCACAATGTAGCTGCCGACTACAACCGCATCGGTCAGCTCGGCATAGGCGCGGGCCTGCTCGGGAGTAGACACCCCAAAGCCCAGCGCGACGGGGAGCTTGCTGTAGCGATTGGCTTTACGCAGTAACTCCGTCGCGTCCTTCTGCATTTCGTTCTGCACCCCGGTTACCCCGGTACGGGAAACCGCGTACACAAAGCCGGAAGCCGTTTTCACGATCTCCTTCATGCGCTTGCCCGGCGTGGTGGGTGTAACCAAGGGGATGTGGTTCAGGCCATGCTTTTCCATGAGCGCCGCGTAGGGCTCAACCTCTTCCATGGAGATATCGACGATGAGCATGCCGTCGACACCGGCCTTGGCCGCACGCTTGACCGCCCGTTCGAATCCCTGGGCGTACATGGGATTCATATAGGTGAACAGCACGAGCGGAATCTCGCTCTGGGAACGAATTTCGCCCAGGGTTTCGTACACTCCTTTTAAGGTGGCCCCACCTTCCAGAGCGCGCTGCGAAGCCGCCTGAATGGTCGGACCATCGGCGAGCGGATCCGAAAAGGGCACTCCGAATTCGATGAAGTCGGCACCGGCATCTTCCAGGCGTTTCACGATATCGAGACTGGCCGGAAGATTGGGATCACCGGCGGTCAGGTAGGCGACAAAGCCTTTCTTGCCGTCTTTTTTCAACTGCGCGAAGCGCTCATCAATGCGTGTTGGTTTCATGTGTGTTCCGGTTTTTCGGGTATGTCTGTTGTGCCCGGTTGCGACCGCAATGCCGCCCTCAGGTATTTAATTCGTAAATGCGTCCTATGCCGATCAGGGTCAGATCTTCGATCACTGGGATTTTCGGATCGAGGTCCTTCACCACCATCCCGGCGTATCCTCCAGTGGCGCAGACCTTCAACTGGCGAACGCCGAGCTCTTTTTTAATCTCGGTCAGCAGCTCGCGGACGATGCCGCGATAACCGATCTGTCCACCGATCCGCATGGCTTCTTCCGTGCTGCGGCCGACCACGTGGTTTACAGGTTTCGGTTCGATGCGCGGAAGCAGCGCGGTCTTATCGGATAAGTACTCGAACATCAATGGAATACCGGGCGCAATCACCCCGCCGACGTAGCCTTTATGCCGGTCGACAATGTCGAAGGTCAAGGCGGTGCCAAAGTCGGCGACGACCACCGGGGTCCCGAGGAGATGGGCTGCCGCACAGGCGTTTGCGAGACGGTCGGCACCGATACTCGCAGGCTTGGGGTAGTCGATGGGAATGCCAATGTCGCTCTGGTAACTGAGCAGGTAAACCGGCCCCTGGACCACGGCGATCGCGGCTTTTTCCCAGGCCGCGTTTACAGTGGGGACAACCGAAGAAATACAGACGCCCGAAACCTTACGGGTGCCGAGGTAGGTCTGAATTAATTTGCGCAAGGAACGCTGAGCAAGCACCCGCTGCACCCGGGAGACCTTGCCGTTCCGGTAGAGCCCAAGGGTGATGCTGGTGTTGCCGATATCGATTGCGAGAATGGTTTGCATACGGGAGAACAGCATAGCGAGAGACAAGAGCGGTGCAAGTTCAGGTTTAAGCGGGCTGTGTCATGCCGGCGTACGGAATGGGTGATTCCTCCGAGTCCTCAACCTTGCCTGGCGGGCACCAATTACAGCGGAGGCACTTGGGCGTTTCTCCATCGCCACCTAGACCGCAACCGGCGCTTTGATATGAGGGTGGGCCTGGTAGTTGAGCAGCTCAAAGTCGTCGATCGTGAAGCCGAAGATATCCTTCACGTCCGGATTCAGCTGCATGGTCGGCAACGGAAAGGGTTCGCGGGCGAGCTGCAGGTCGGCCTGTTCAAGGTGGTTCACATACAAGTGGGCATCGCCAAAGGTGTGGACGAAATCGCCGGGCTGCAGACCGGTGACCTGGGCGATCATCAGGGTGAGGAGCGCATAGGACGCAATGTTAAATGGTACGCCGAGAAAGATGTCTGCACTGCGTTGATACAGCTGACAGGAGAGCTTCCCTTCCGCCACGTAGAATTGAAAAAAGGCATGGCAGGGGGCGAGGGCCATCTCCGGAATGTCCGCCACGTTCCAGGCACTGACGATCAAGCGGCGAGAATCGGGATCGGTTTTGATCTGTTCAATCAACTGGCTGATCTGATCGATGGTCCCGCCATCGCGGGTGGGCCAGGAGCGCCATTGGTGACCATACACCGGTCCCAAGTCACCCTTTTCATCCGCCCACTCGTCCCAGATGCGGACCTTGTTGTCGCGCAGGTATTGAATGTTCGTGTCCCCTTTCAGAAACCAGAGCAGCTCATGAATAATCGAGCGCAGGTGGCATTTCTTTGTGGTGACGAGGGGAAAGCCTGCGGAAAGATCAAAGCGAATCTGACGGCCAAAGACGCTGCGTGTTCCGGTGCCGGTGCGGTCCGATTTCTCCACGCCTTCGTCGCGGACATCCCGCATGAGATCCAGGTAGGCCTGCATGACTTAGCGTTCGGCCTGTTGCATCTGACCCAGCGGCTGCACGTGCACTTCAATCCGGTACTCGCGATTCATACCGCGCGGGGGCTTATCCTCAACGACCACCTCCTGGCCGGTGCCTTTAAGGTTGTACCCGCTCGGAAGAATCTTCCATTGCGGCATGCGGCGTTTGGCTCCGTCGTAGTACATGACGGTGTAGTAGAGGTTACTTTCGGTGGGCCAGGTAATCTTATTGCCATCCCACCCTTTGCTTACGGAACGGATGGGTAAACGTCGCTGGACCACATCGTTGATATTCCGATAGACTTTTTCTTCGCCCGGTGCAGATGCACGGTCCTTCGCAGAGCCATTGCTCTGGCAACCGGTTAGCAGCAGGAATGGAATCACCGCGACCCAACGCATCCGTTGCCAGGACACGTTCACTTGATTGGATCGGCCTTAATGGCTTCTTTATCCCAGCCTTTGAAAGCAGGGAGGTTGTCCAGCGTGGTCGGGGCCGGGGCGACCTTGGTTTCGTAGGCTTCGGTGCTGAAGCGAACGGTAGGGAGGCCGGCATCAACGGTAGGGAGGGCCGCATCAACGGTAGGGAGGGCCGCGTCAACGGTAGGGAGGGCCGCATCAACGGTAGGGAGGGCCGCGTCAACGGCAGGGAGGGCCGCGTCAACGGTGGGGAGGGCCGCGTCAACGGCAGGGAGGGCCGCGTCAACGGTAGGGAGGGCCGCGTCAACGGTGGGTGCTTCAACCACAACCGGCCGGGCAACCGGCGAATCAAAAGACGTAACAGATGTGATTGCTGAATCGGAAGGAACGACGCGCGTCGTGTTTTCGTAGACTTCAACGGCTCTGGTGGGAGGCCGGCTGGACTGCGTTTCCTGCACCTGAGGAATGGCCTGATAGCTGGCACCGCCCTGCGGGGCTCCTTTCGGCATCTTTCCATCGTACCAGCTGCTCTTACGCTTTTCGGCATTCATGTCGACCAGGGAAAGTTTGTAGCGCTGAGCAAAGTACGTCCACTCCCGCTTGCCAAAACGAAAACGTTGCCCCAGCTGATTCATCAACTCCCGCAAAGGGGCTTTGGGCAGGATATAGGCCTGGGACCCCCAGCCTTCCGATTTGGCGAGGAGGCTTTCCGTTAAGGCATTATCATCTCCGATGACGAGCACCTGTGCAGGCCGACGGCCGAGGAAGTCACCGGAGGTGTAGTCTTCCGCGGGGAGGCGGCGCCAGGAGGAGCCGTTCCACACATGCATGAATGGATTGGCGACATCGCCGTCGTCCTCGTAAGATACGATGAGCGCAGGATAGTTGTCCGCAATATCGAAAGCCACCTGCAGGACTGTATAGTTCGCGGGGGCAACAATGACGGAGAGCCCGGTGGGTCTACGAGACGAGCCGGCTTCGACGAACGAGGTCAACCCCACGAGCAGGGCGGCAACAACGAGTACATTTTTTAGTTTATTCATGATGGTTATTCCTTAAATCAGGTGCGACTTCCGCGCGGACTGCAAATCAAATACCTTAGGTTTCGCAGGAAGGTTGACAATGAAAATACGCGGTTTTCAAGCCCGGGATTTTGATTGAAGTGATTCGGCCTCCCTGTCATAAAGCCGTAAAATTAACCCCTCGGAGAATATCATGGCATCTATTACGTTAAAAGGCGCACCGTTTTCAACCGGTGGCGAACTCCCTGGCAAGGGCAGCGCGGCACCCGACTTTGATCTGACCGGAGGTAATCTCTCCAGCGTAAGCCTCGGTGATTTTGAGGGGAAAACACTGATCTTGAACATTTTCCCCAGCTTGGACACCGGGACTTGTCAGGCCTCTGCACGCCGCTTCAATCAGGAAGCGGATAAGCTCGAAAACACCGTCATTGCCAATGTCTCCATGGATCTGCCCTTTGCGACCGACCGTTTCTGCACCAGCGAGGGCTTGGAGTCGGTCGTAAACCTCTCCGGATTTCGCTCAAAATCCTTTGGATCCGACTACGGCGTTACGATCGTTGACGGCCCGCTGGCGGGTCTCTACAGCCGGGCGGTCGTCATAATTGATAATACCGGAAAAATTATTTATACCCAACAAGTCCCCGAAATTGCGGATGAGCCGGATTACGATTCTGCGCTAAATGCGCTGCCCCAGGCCTGATTCAGACAGCAACAACAGCCAGTGACGCGTCAGCTCGGCCAAAAAGCATGCGCGGGCGGCAAAGGCTGCATCTCAGGCACGTCTACGTGATGCCCTCGGCAGGTTTATAACCAGCCGGAGGCTACATGCTGGCCTCAGATCTGCTCCCCTTGGCTGTGTAGTTCATTCCAATCTTTTTGTGAATACCAGGAGTTCATGCCGAAAATATTGATCATTGACGACCTTGAAGAGAACACCTCTCTGATTAAGGAAATGCTTGTAGGCTATATCGATACGGCCGAGGTACATGCGGCCATCGGTGGACGTAAGGGCCTGGAATTGGCCCAGCAGCTCTCCCCCGACCTCGACCTCATTATTCTCGATGCAAATATGCCGGACCTCAGCGGCTTTGAGGTGTGTGAGAAATTTAAAGCCAACCTAGACAACGGGTTTTGCCCGGTACTCATGCTTTCCGCCGTCTTCGTCAACAGTAAGGACCGCGTCCGCGGACTGGAAAGCGGTGCGGACGGCTACTTATGTAAGCCCTATCACATGGAAGAGCTGATCGCTCAGGTCAAAGTCCTGCTCCGGATCAAGGATCGTGAAGACCAGCTGAGAGCGAATCGTGAACAATTGACGACCGCACTCAGCACCACCAGCAACCAGCTCGAAGCGACAGAGGAGCAGTTCAGCGTCATGTTTGATGCTTCACCGGACGCGATTTGCGTGATCGACGAAGATGCCCGCATCCTGGACGTCAATCTGGGCGCGGAATCCCTCTATGGACAAAGCCGTACGGAATTAATCGGCAGCTCCATGCTCGATCGCTTTCAACAGCACCTGCAGGAAGAATTTGATAAGGAAATTGAGGTGTGGCTGAAGTCTGACCATTCGACGGAATGGCAGAGCGAAACAAGCGGAACGGCCTATAACCAAATTCCGGTTGCCATCACGGCCCGTCGGTTTCGTTATCGGAACAAGAAGGCCATTCTGATGAACATCCGGGACATTTCAGCCCGGATGGCGCTGGAAAACCAGTTGCGCTCGGCCCAGAAAATGGACGCGATCGGCCGTCTTGCGGGAGGCATCGCGCACGACTTCAACAACCTGCTGACCTCCATCCTCGGATACAGCTACCTGGCAAAAGAAAACCTCGCGGCGGGCAATCCCGAAGCGGACATCGATCATATCATCAAGGCAGCCGACCGGGCCACCCGCCTCACCCGCCAGCTGCTGGTGTTCAGTCGCAAGCAAATGCTCCCGCTGCATCCGGTGAAAGTGAACCAGGTCATCGAAGATGTGGACCACTTACTGCGGCGCACCATCGGTGAAAATATCGAGCTGGTCACCGTGATGGATGAAGATCTGCCTTATGTGAAGTCGGACGAAGGGCATATTGAACAGATCATCATCAACTTGTCAGTTAACGCCCGGGAGGCGATGCCTCAGGGGGGCAAGATCACCCTCGAGACCGTGCGTAGCGAGTTGAAAGAGGATATCCTCTGGCATGGAAACACAATCCCCGCCGGCGTTTACGCAGCGCTGCGGGTGAGCGATACCGGCACAGGGATACCCGATGAAATCATGGAAAAGATTTTCGAGCCCTTCTTCTCCACCAAAGGAAATACTCAGGCCGTAGGCATGGGACTGGCGATGGTTTACGGGATCGTAAAGCACTGCAAAGGATATATCGAAATTCAATCCAGTCCGGAAAACGGAACGGACGTCGTCGTCTACTTTCCGGAAACGATCATCGACAGCAAATGGATGCGCCCGAAAAACGACGACGACCTGCCCTCGGGCAACGAAACCATTCTTCTCGTCGAGGACGAGGATCTGGTTCGAAGACTGACGAAAACAGTCCTGAGCTCGCTGGGTTATACGGTCATGGAAGCGCGCCATGGAGAAGAAGCGCTTCGCATCATTCGGGCCAAGGACGACAAAATAGACCTGCTGATCTCGGATATGGTCATGCCGCAAATGGGTGGGCCTGAATTGCTTGACGCCCTGAAATGCGAAGGTCTGGATACGTTCAAGGTGCTCTTCATCACCGGATTCTCGGACGGTATGGACGGAGCCAGTGACGCGATTGGGGAGAATATTTTACACAAACCGTATACCCGAGAATCACTTTCTCGAACAATTCGAGCCGTTTTGGACGAAACCGTTGAATCGACCACAACTTGATAGTAGAATAATTCTGGACTGAACAAAAGCGGCTAAATGTGGAACGAAACATGCTAATTAATCCGACGAAGGGCGAGAAGGCGATCAATCGGTCAGAATGTCATGCGTTAGATGATAAACGAATTTAGGAAAATATGAGTACAGAAGACAAAACCATCCTGCTGGTGGAAGATAACCCAGCCATTCTTAAGCTCACCTCAAGGATCCTATCCTCGCTTGGTTATGTCGCCATGCAGGCGGAAAATGGGTCAGCCGCCTTAGAGATTTATCAGGAGCACAAAGCGGAAATCAGAGCCGTTATCACAGATATGCAAATGCCTGATATGACCGGCAGTGAGTTATCCAAGCAACTGCTCGAAGACAATCCGAAACTCGCGATTATCTTCATCTCGGGATACACCAAAGATCAGTTGGACGAAAATTTCTCGAGCGATAACATTTTCTTTATCCAGAAGCCTTTCACCAAGGCGACGCTCGCGGAGATCCTTGGAATGGCTCTCGAACAACAGGTTTAGACGCAAGTGAAAACACAGGTGATATCGAAAAGTGAAATGATGGCTTCGACCTATACCATTTTAGTCGTAGAAGACGACCCGACTTGGCAGGAACTCATCACGCATGTGCTGGGAAAATCTTCGACCCCGAAGATGACCAACATTCCGGCCGCCTCGGTTCAACAAGCGCTGGAAATTTTACAGACACACACGGTCGATGCCATCCTCCTGGATCTGAATGTGATGGATTCCGTCGGCATCGAGACCCTCGTGCTCTTACGGGAGCAACACGCCGATATTCCCGTAGTGGTGTTCGCCGCCCAGGAAGCAGAAGATGTGGCGCTCGAAGCCATTCGAAACGGCGCTCAGGAATACCTGGTAAAAGGAAAAGTTCAGCCCGACGCTATCTCGCATTATATCCTTCAGGCCATCGGACGTAAAAAGCTCGAACGCCAGGAAGTCAGTCATGAGCGCATCAACCG
>JBLIND010000283.1:0-8662 GCA_047639095.1 Candidatus Omnitrophota bacterium
ACGAAATCATCGTTTCAAAAGATGGCGATGTGCCCAAACGCGGTAGTAAGGATGCGGAAGTTTACGAGCTGCGCAAATTTATGCGCACGAATGCTGGCACCTGCAACAACCAGAAGCCGCTCGTAGCGGTTGGCCAGAAGATTAAGAAGGGCGACATCCTTGCTGATGGCTCCTCCACGGATCAAGGCGAACTCGCTCTCGGACGTAACATCATGGTGGCCTTCATGCCCTGGTGCGGTTACAACTTCGAGGATGCGATCCTAATCAATGAGCGTCTGGTTAAAGAAGACGTCTACACCTCCATTCACGTGGATGAATACGAATGCGGTGCTCGCGATACAAAGCTGGGCCCCGAAGAAATCACGCGTGATATTCCAAACGTGGGTGAGGAAGCCCTCAAGAACCTCGGTCACGATGGGGTCATCCGTGTTGGAGCGGAAGTAAAGCCTGGGGATATCCTGGTTGGCAAGATCACGCCGAAGAGCGAAACGGAACTGGCTCCGGAAGAGCGCTTGCTGCGTGCGATCTTCGGAGAAAAGGCTGCTGACGTTCGGGACACCTCGCTTACCGTCCCTTCAGGAACGGCTGGAATGGTCATGGATGTCAAGGTTTCTTCCAAGCACGCCTCGCAGCGGAGCAAGCTTTCTCCAAGTGAAAAGCGGCGCCAGGCAAAGCAATTCCAGGAAGAATATAAGCAGAAAATGACAGAGCTGACCGAGGACCTCACGGAGGCGCTCAGCAATATCCTTTTAGGGGAAAAGATTCCCTTGGATGTAGTCAATGCCGAGTCTGGTGAAATTATTATTCCGGCAAACCGGAAAATCACCAAGACCCTGCTGAGGAAACTTGCTGCAGCGCATAAGCATGTGGAAATCGATCCCAGCCCGATCCAGATTAAGATCAAGGGCATCATCGACGAGTATAACAGTAAGTTTTCTGAGATCGAATCGGACAATCAGCGCTCCATGGAACGCCTCGAAAGCGGCGACGATGTTGACCCCGGTGTGATCAAGAACGTGAAGGTTTACATCGCCAGCAAGAAAAAGCTGTCGGTCGGTGATAAAATGGCCGGGCGTCACGGCAATAAGGGTGTCATCGCCCGCATTGTTCCTGAAGAAGATATGCCTTTCCTTCCGGATGGCACGGCGGTGGATATCGTGTTGAATCCGCTTGGTGTACCATCTCGAATGAATGTGGGGCAGGTACTGGAGACCCATTTGGGGTGGGCTTGTCACGTATTGGGCATGCACGCCGCTACGCCGGTTTTCGACGGGATATCCGAAAAGGAAATCTGGAACTACATGAAGAAAGCGGGCTTGCCCGAAACCGGCAAAACGCCGCTTTATGATGGCCGTACGGGTGATGCCTTCGACCAGGAAGTGGTTGTCGGTCAGATTTATATGTTAAAGCTCCACCACTTGGTGAGTGATAAGATTCACGCACGAGCAGTTGGTCCTTATTCGCTGGTTACTCAGCAGCCGCTGGGTGGTAAAGCGCAGTACGGAGGACAGCGTTTCGGGGAAATGGAAGTATGGGCCATGGAGGCCTATGGTGCTGCCTACTCGCTCCAGGAACTACTCACCGTTAAAAGTGATGACCTTGCTGGGCGTACCCGCATTTACGAGTCGATCGTGAAGGGGGAGAACGTGCTCGATGCAGGCCGTCCAGAGTCCTTCAATGTATTGATGAAGGAAATGCAGAGCTTGGGATTAGATATCCGGGTAGTGCGCAGCCAGGGCTAAAGCCGGTTGTAATTAATTGACCTGAACCAGATTTTACGGAGAGACACACGTGGATAAAACAACAGCTGAAGCGGAACAAATTCTTGGAATTGAGCCTCAACGCGGCTTCGACTATGCCAGTATAGCAATTGCTTCACCCGAAGTGATTCGGTCATGGAGCCATGGTGAAGTTAAAAATCCTGAAACGATCAACTACCGGACATTTAAACCGGAAAAGGGCGGCCTCTTCTGTGAGCGCATCTTCGGACCCACAAAGGATTGGGAATGCGCGTGTGGTAAGTACAAGCGCATCAAACACAAGGGCGTAATCTGCGATCGTTGTGGGGTTGAAGTCACCTTGGCACGTGTCCGGCGCGAGCGCATGGGACATATTGAACTTGCGGTCCCGGTTTCGCACATCTGGTTTTTCAAATGTACGCCCACGCGAATTGGCCTCGTTCTGGATATGCCTGCGCGGGCATTGGAACGCGTGCTCTACTACGAAGATTATGTCGTGATTGAGCCCGGTGATACGCCGCTCAAAGAGAAGCAATTACTCAATGAGCTGGATTATCGCGACGCCGTTGAGAAGTATGGCGATGGATTTGTGGCGAAAATGGGTGCCGCAGGTGTACGTGACCTTCTCTCCACCGTCGACATGGACGAAGTGATGGACGAAATCGCGGAAGCGATGGAAAACACCCGCAGTAAACAGACGCGGAAGAAACTCACCAAGCGTATGAAGACCGTCCAGGCTTTCCTGGAGGCGAATACGCGTCCGGAATGGATGATTCTCGAAGTCCTCCCGGTTATTCCGCCAGATCTGCGTCCTCTCGTTCCACTTGAAGGTGGCCGTTTTGCGACGTCTGACTTGAACGATCTCTATCGTCGCGTCATCAACCGGAACAACCGACTCAAAAACCTGCTGCAACTGAAAACCCCGGACGTGATCATTCGAAATGAAAAGCGGATGCTTCAGGAAGCGGTCGACGCTCTGCTGGACAATGGTCGTCACGGACGTGCGGTTACCGGTGCTGGCAATCGCCCGCTGAAGTCTCTGAGCGACATGCTCAAAGGCAAGCAGGGTCGTTTCCGTCAGAACTTGCTGGGCAAACGAGTGGACTATTCAGGTCGCTCCGTGATCGTGGTTGGACCCGAGTTGAAAATCCACCAGTGTGGATTGCCCAAAAAGATGGCCCTCGTTTTGTTTGAGCCTTTCATCATTCGCCGCCTCAAAGAGCTCGGCATCGTACATACGGTTCGTAGTGCGAAAAAAATGATCGAGCGGGAAGCCGACGAAGTTTGGGATATTCTCGAAGAAGTCACCAAGGGTCACACCATCCTCTTGAACCGGGCACCCACGCTTCACCGTCTGAGTATTCAGTCGTTTGAGCCGACATTGATCGAGGGTTCCGCTCTACGTATCCACCCGTTGGTTTGTACGGCGTACAATGCGGACTTTGATGGCGATCAGATGGCTGTCCACGTGCCGCTATCGATCGAGGCACAGCTGGAATCGCGCCTGCTTATGCTCGCGTCCAACAACATCTTCTCGCCCTCCAGTGGTAAGCCGATTACGACGCCCACCCAGGATATTGCGCTGGGCTGCTATTACATGTGCAGTGAATCCCAGACGGACCGCATTAATCGACGTGCGGACGGTTCTCACGGTGATGAAATTCGTCACTACCCACTCCTCAATGATGCGCATGAAGTACACACCGCGCATGATGAAGGGGTGCTGCATATTCACGACAAGATTCGTTTCAAGAATCCTGACTACCAGCGGGAAACCCGTTATGGTGACAAAGATAAATCTGTCATTATCACGACTGTTGGTCGCGTGTTTTTCAACGAGATCTGGCCTGACTCGGTTGGCTTCACCAACTTCAATGTCACGAAGAAGAAGCTCGGCGAACTGATTACCCAGTGCTACGAGATCGCGGGTCACGAAGAGACCGTTGCGGTACTAGACCGTTTGAAGGAACTCGGCTTCGAGCACGCGACACGTTCAGGGATCTCTATCGGAATTATTGATATGATCATCCCTCCGGAAAAGGAAGCACTTGTTGCTGCGGCACGTAAGGATATCGCGAAGGTCGAAGGACAGCATAAGAAGGGTGTCATCACCGACGGTGAGCGATACAACAAGATCATCGACATCTGGACCCACACCACGGAAGAAATTTCCAAAGTGATGTTCAGCACGATGGAATACAATAATCGTCAGACCCACATTAACCCCATCTATGTGATGGTTGACTCCGGTGCCCGAGGCAGTAAGCAGCAGATTCGTCAGCTGGCCGGCATGCGGGGTTTGATGGCCAAGCCGTCTGGTGAGATTATCGAACGCCCCATTCTCGCTAACTTCCGCGAGGGCTTAAGTGTACTTGAGTACTTCATCAGTACCCACGGTGCTCGTAAAGGTCTTGCAGACACCGCGCTTAAGACGGCGGATTCAGGTTACCTCACGCGCAAACTGGTCGATGTTGCTCACGATATTATTATCATCGAGCAGGACTGCCATACCTTGAACGGTATCGAAATTCGTCCCATCCAGGAGGGTGATGAGGAGTTGGTTCCCCTGCGTTCGCGTATTATGGGGCGGACCTCATTGGAAGACGTGAAGTCCTTTACCGGGGATATCATCGTTGCTGCCGGCCAGGTAATCGACGACAACGTAGCCGATAAAATCGACGATTCGGATATTGATAAAATCAAGATCCGCAGTGGTCTGACGTGCGAATCCCGACGCGGGATCTGTGCCAAGTGTTACGGCTTGAATCCGGCTACGGGTCAGGTTTCGGCTCTCGGTGAATCTGTAGGCATCATCGCGGCCCAGTCCATTGGTGAGCCCGGAACGCAGTTGACCATGCGTACGTTCCATATTGGCGGCGTTGCTCAGAATATTTTGAGCCAACCGCAGATTATCTCCAAGCATGACGGTATCCTTCGTTATCACGATGTGCGCTGGGTGAAATCCGGTGTTAAGTCACCCTCTGCTGGTGCCCAGAATATCGTGTTAAACAAGAACGGCGTGGTCGGAATTTACGACGAAGAGGGCCGGGAGCTTGAGCGTCACACCACCGTGATTGGAGCTGTTATTTCGGTCGAAGACGGCGGCAATGTGAAGGCGGGCGAAGCCTTTGTTAAATGGGATCCGCACAACGTGCCGATTATTTCCGAATTCGAAGGTGCGATTAAATACCAAGACTTTATCGAGGGCGTAACGTTCCGGAAAGAAGTCGATGAGTCGACCGGTACGATCAGTACGGTTGTCATGGAGCACAAGGAAGACCTTCATCCTCAGGTGCTGGTCATGAAGGGCGAAGAAATCTTGAGCCACTATGCCATCCCAGCTGGTGCCCACGTGATCGCTGCTCAGAAAAGCGTTGTCAGTGCCGGTGCAACCATTGCAAAGACCCCACGTAAGTCTGCAAAAACGAAGGATATTACGGGTGGTTTGCCTCGGGTTGCAGAGCTGTTTGAAGCTCGAAAGCCGAAGGATGCTGCGGAGATTGCAAAGATCGACGGAGATGTTGAATTTGAAGGCACCTCACGTGGCAAGCGCCGCTTGTTAGTGCGGGATGCGACCACCGGTGAAACCGAAGAGCATCTGATTCCGATGGGCCGGCACGTTGTAGTATTCAATGGTGACCATGTAACGAAGGGCCAGCAGTTGACTGAAGGTCCGGTCGTCCCACACGAAATTCTCGAGGTTTGCGGACCTCAGGAACTCCAGGAATACCTCGTAAACGAGGTGCAGGCCGTCTATCGCCTGCAGGGTGTGGAAATCAACGACAAGCACATCGAAATTATAGTTCGCCAGATGTTGCGTAAAGTTCGCATCACGGATAGTGGTGACACGCCCTTCCTCTGGGGAGAGCAAATTGAGCGCTTGAACTTCCAGGACGTAAACCAGCAGGCTATCGCCGAAGGTCGTCGCCCTGCAGAGGCTACCCCGGTATTGCTGGGCATCACCAAGGCCGCCCTGGAGACGGAAAGCTTTATTTCCGCCGCATCATTCCAGGATACGACACGCGTCCTTACTGAGGCTGCCAGCCTCGGAAAGAAAGATTTCCTTCGCGGATTTAAAGAAAATGTGATTATGGGCCACTTGATCCCGGCAGGTACGGGCTTTGAGATGTACCGCAATATCAAGCTGAAATACCTCGGGGAGCCAGTCTCTGCCGAGGAAATGTTAGGGGATGGATTCCTCGAGGACCATAATTCGTCAGAAATCTGATACTTAAACATTGAAAGGCCCGGGGCGGTTCTGTACGTTCCGCGGCTCTTTTGATCAAAGGATTGTAATATGCCGACTATCAACCAGTTAGTTAGAAAAGGGCGAAAGCCCATACGCAAGGTGAGCAAATCTCGCTCGCTGCATCAATGCCCGCAACGTCGCGGTGTATGTCTGATTGTAAAAACTCAGACACCCAAAAAGCCTAACTCCGCTTTGCGTAAAATCGCTCGTGTTCGCTTGACGAATGGCGAGGAAATCACCGCGTACATTCCGGGTGAAGGCCATAACCTTCAGGAACACAGCATGGTTCTCGTTCGTGGCGGCCGAATTAAGGATTTGCCAGGTGTACGTTACCACATCGTTCGCGGTGCCTTGGATTCACTTGGCGTGAATTCCCGTAAGCAGGGTCGCTCAAAATATGGCTGTAAACGGCCCAAAAAGGATTAATCCATGTCACGCAGACGCAAAGCACAGAAAAAGAACATCGTACCTGACCTCAAGTATGAGAGCGAAATGGTTACCCGTTTCGTGTCTCACATGATGAAACAAGGGAAGCGATCCGTTGCTGAACGCATCATCTACGACGCCTTGGAAATCATCAAGGAGAAGACCGATGGCAATCCAATCGAAATTTTTGAAACCGCCGTGGACAATATTCGTCCGCAGTTGGAAGTGAAATCCCGCCGTGTAGGTGGAGCAACCTATCAGGTTCCGATTGAAGTAAATAGCGATCGGGGCTTGGCTCTGGGTATGCGGTGGTTGATTGGCTTTGCTCGTAAACGACGCGGTGTGCCGATGTCAAAGGCCCTCGCGAACGAGCTGCTCGATGCGTACAATCGGACGGGTGCTGCAGTTAAAAAGCGCGACGACACCCATAAGATGGCCCAGGCTAACCGGGCATTCGCACATTATCGGTGGTAACACTCTAAGGGGTCCACGTTGGTCAATCCACTATGTCAACCGTCATGTCACAATCGAAACAGAAAAATGCAGCAGATGCTGGAGGCCGTCAGGCCCCCGAGCGCGGCTGCGCTCTGCATTTGATTCGTAATATCGGCATAGCGGCTCATATCGACGCGGGCAAAACCACCACTACCGAACGCATTCTTTTTTACACCGGTAAGGTCCATAAAATAGGCGAGGTTCACGATGGAACCGCCGTTATGGACTGGATGGAGCAGGAGCGGGAGCGCGGTATTACGATTACCAGCGCAGCGACCACCTGTTACTGGCGTGATCATATGATCAACATCATTGATACGCCCGGACATGTTGACTTTACCGTGGAAGTAGAGCGCAGCATGCGCATTCTCGATGGAGCTGTAGGCGTATTTTGCGGGGTTGCAGGCGTTCAGCCTCAATCGGAGACGGTCTGGCGCCAGGCGCGCAAGTACAAAGTCCCCTGCATCGCTTTTGTAAATAAAATGGACCGCACTGGTGCTCGCTTCACCTGGGTGGTCGGCCAAATCGTTGAAAAACTCAAGGTTCCGGCCTTTCCCGTGCAGCTCCCGTGGGGCGCGGAAGATAGCTTTCAGGGCGTTTTCGACCTCATCAAAATGAAGGCCTATACCTTTGACGAGGCGTCCAAAGGCGAATCTATCGCCGTACAGGATATTCCGGAAGCCTTTCGGGCCGAGGCCGAGGAACATCGCGCCCGCCTGATTGAGGCGATCGCTGAGCGGGATGAGAGTGTGCTTGAGGCATACATGGAAAATCCAGATCTCCCCGAAGAGGTCCTCATTGACGGAATACGCCGGGCAACGATCAAAGGAGACTTTGTTCCTGTTCTCGTGGGGTCCGCCCTGAAGAATAAGGGGGTTCAGCCGCTCCTGGATGCTATCGTAGATTTCCTCCCATCACCTGACGATGTTCCGGCAACCGAAGGTAAAGATCCAAAAACGATGGAGCCCCTGTCGCGCGAAGTCAGTGACCTGGCCCCATTAAGCGCTCTGTCATTTAAGATCGCCAATGATGCGTATGTCGGCAAGATTGCCTATGTCCGCGTTTACTCCGGTGTACTTAACAAGGGGCAAAACGTCTACAATCCCCGGACCGAAAAGCGCGAGCGTCTCGGCCGGATACTCCGCCTGCATGCGAACAGCCGCGAAGATGTAGATGCCTTGTATACAGGTGAAATCGGCGGCATCGTTGGATTTAAAAACGTGACGACCGGAGATACCCTGTGTGTTGAGCAATCGCCCGTCGTACTCGAGCGCATCGAATTTCCTGAAACCGTGATCTCGATGGCGATTGAGCCGAAATCGCAGGCCGACCGTGATGCACTGAACGATACCCTGATTATTTTATCTGAAGAAGATCCCACCTTTCAAGTGGCCACGGATCCCGAAACCGGACAGACCATCATTCGAGGCATGGGTGAGTTGCATCTTGAGATTATTAAAGATCGCATGTTTCGAGAATTTAATGTTCAGGCCAACGCCGGGAAGCCCGTGGTCGCGTACCGTGAGACCATTCTCGGGAAAGGTTCGGCGGTCGGTGAGTTTGATCGAGAAATTAGTGGTAAGCGACAGTTTGCTGGTATAAGCCTCTCGGTTGAGCCGCGAGAACGCGCAAGCGGAAACCTTATCAGTATCGAGGTTTCCAAAGGTGAGTTGGGTCAGGATTTCCGGGGCGCGGTTAGCCAAGGCCTGGAAGACGGTCTTGCGACGGGTGTTTTGGGTAGTTCACAGTTAGT
>JBLIND010000284.1:0-8643 GCA_047639095.1 Candidatus Omnitrophota bacterium
TAATGATATAACGGACTATGTTAGAACAATGAGTGGCCCCATCATTCTTGGCGCGCACGCCACGGTGAACGGTGATGCTACAGCTGGTTCCACTATATCAATGGGCCTGGATGCAAACGTTGAGGGTGTTTCAACAACACATAATACTCCCGTGTCTTTTGATAACAACGCAGAGGGTCTTGAAGTTGAAAAGACCGTTGAGCTAACTGGGATACAGGAACAGCTATCTGGGTCGGCGATCAACTACGAACTGGCCGCGACCATCGCCACTAGCAGAGATTTTTCTCCCGGGGTTTATCATGCATCGGCTCTGACGACAGCGGCGGGCGTTACCCTTACTTTTACCGGCACAAAGGGTAATGTCCCAGACCATTGGCTTATCAATATCGATACTTACATAAGCTTCGGCGCCAACGTGACAATAGAATTAGATGATGATGTAGCCGATGGCAGCACCATTCTCTTTAATGCTGGCACCTACGCAACCATTGGCGCCGACTCAACTTTTAAAGGCACCATTATTACTGGTACCTACATCACTACTGGCGCAGGCTCGACGCTAGCGGGTGTCGGTTCAGATTGTGGGGGTCTGTACGCAATTAACGGAGCTATTACACTTGGGGCATACGGCACGGTTGGGGCAGCGGATTGTCATGATAAAGATACTAATGCTCTCATTGAAACCGAAGATGCCGTAGTTGATGAAAGTGTGGGAACAACTACTGAAGCGACAGTAGATGATGAGTTTGATATTGACCTTTAGATGACGAACAGGGCAGCATCTATTACCGGTTAAATTAATACTTACAGTACGTATTAACTTTTCAACTTCTTAACTATGAAAAGCCCTATTAATTTAGGGCTTTTTTTTTCATAGCTATTAACTCTTCCGGCGCCAGCCGGCCTGCATCAACGCTCAATAGCGAAATACGGCCACGCACCAGGTATTCTAGTTGACGTAAATCAGGTTATCGGACCTAGGCCTGTAGGCCCCAGATAGAAATGTCCTCTTTTACGTCACTGCGGGCGTATGGACGGACATTTGACGATGAAGGAAGCGGAGAGATTGGAGCTGATGACGCGGATCGCGGAGCGACGACTGACCGAGCGTGCGGCGGCCGAGCAAATGGGTTTGAGCGAGCGGCAAGTGCGTCGCCTCTACCGATCCTGCAAGCGAGACGGTGCAGCCGGTTTGAAGTCAGGCCATCGTGGCAAGCCAAGCAATCGGCGGGTGATCTGCCCTGAATAAAATAGACACGAGATTCTCTTAAAATAGGAGAGTCGGAAAATGAAGAGAAGGAAATACACCATTGAGTTCAAACCAGAAGCCGCCCGCATGATGATCATAGACGGGCAAACCGCGAGCGAGGTCTCGGCGCCAGCGGGATGTAAGCGGGATGTACACAGTGTAATAGTGGGAAACCCTTACAGGTCGCACTTGTCGGCCCTTTCTCGTGCAATACTGAGCTATGTGAGCCACAGCAGGACGCAATTAAGCGTGGGCTCGTGTTATTGGGCCAGATTTGCTGACAACAGGTGCCAGGCGTAATACGGAATTTATTCCGTCCCAGGTCCTGAGATGGGTGGGCTTGGTGCTCTGGGACAGAATGAATTCCGTGGTACCGCGAGGGCCGAGCCTTTACCTGGAAGCATCACCGGTTGCTGATCCACACGCAGCCATACGGCGGAAGCTCGAGGCTGGCCTCGAGGTCGTCGTAGACGGCTCCGGACAGGAGGTCGTGCCAGGTCTCGGTGGCGATGAGGTTCAGCTCCACCAGGGGGAGCGTCTGGGCCTGGTCGGATACGTTGTGGACGGCAAACACGCTTTGCTTCCGGTTGGGACTTTCGCGCCAGAAGGCGAACAGGGCATCGCCGAAATGCAGGGTGAACTGGGTGGCGTTCGGATGGAAGGCTTCCTGCTCGCAGCGAATGCGGATACGGCGCTTCATTTCTTCAAACAGCTTACGATGGTGCCGTTCATCATCCTTCAGGGCTGCGCTCAGCAAGTCACTCGACCATTGATGGCGATTAATCGAACGGGCGCGGCCGGTTGCCTCGAATAAGGCGTAATCATTTTCGGTTCCAAGCAGGCTATGGAGGTAGATGGCCGGCAGGCCTTCCAGGGCGAGAACGATGCTGTGGGCCGCGACAAAGCGATCGAACTGATGCGCATCGGGTCCATGGTCCACCGTGCCCTTCAGGGCATCCCACAAGGATATGTTGATCTCATAGGGTTTCTCCGCACCGTCGGGCATGCGTCGCATGGAAACGGTTCCACCAAAGTCCCGCATGGTATCGAGGAAGGCCTCGAGCTCTTCGTCTGACAGCAGTCCTTCGGTGGGGCGCACCCCGATGCCATCATGGGAGGCAATAAAATTCAGATACGCCTGCCCTACCCGTGCAGGCGGCATGGACATCATCCACGCCTTGAGGTGTCGGCTGTTGCCGGACAGCATGGCTTGCACGAGCAGCGGAGGCAGACTGAAATTATAGATCAGGTGGGCTTCGTTGTCGTTCCCGAAGTAGCTGAGATTTTCCCGATTGGGCACGTTGGTTTCGGTAATCAACACCGCACTGGGCTCGAGATGCTCGATCACCAGGCGGAGGAGTTTGATCATCTCATGCGTCTGCGGCAAATGGACGCAGGTGGTGCCTTTTTCTTTCCACAAGTAGGCCACGGCATCGAGGCGGAAGTATCGAACGCCCTGACGCAGGTAGCGACGGATGATTCGGATCATTTCAAAAAGCACATCCGGATTGGCAAAGTTCAAATCGACCTGGTCCGCACTGAAGGTGCACCATACGTGACGCTCGCCATTCAGGGTTTCCACCTTGGTCAGCAAGGGGCTACTCCGCGGCCGGACCACGGCATGCAAATCATCCTCCGGAGAAGCTTCGACAAAGTAGCCGGCACCCGGATCTTTTCCCTGCAGGTAGTTTTGAAACCAAGTGGACTCGGCCGAACAGTGGTTGAGCACGAGGTCGGCCATGAGGCGGAAGTGGCCCGCGATGGCACCGATGTCGTCCCAGGTGCCGAGATCCTGATCAATCGCGTGGTAATCGATGACCGAAAATCCATCATCCGAACTGTAGGGACTGAAAGGCAGAATGTGCACCCCATTGATGGTGCCGAGCAGTTCCTGATTCAAAAACCGGTGCAAGGTTTTCAAGGGGGCCTCCCCTGCTTTGATAATGCTGTCCCCATAGGTGATCGCGAGCACGTCACGCTGGTCCCAGCGGTTGGCACGCGGACTGGGGGCCGGGGTATGGTTGGCGAGTCCGGACTCTTTCAACAGCCGCTCGGTGAGTCCCGCCACCTGAGCTGGGCCGTAGATGGCATCCAGGTGCTGGGTGATGCGTTGCCGCATGCGCAGGGCTTCCGGATGCAGGGCGGGGTCCATCATCTGGGCCGGGCCGAACTCCCGCATGTCTGCATCGACTGCCTCGATCAATTCATGCATGACATTCGGGAAGGCGGACTGGACGCGTTTCCAACTCGGCATAAAGGGCGTATCCATGGACTTCTCCAGGAACGCTTGCCCCGCCTTCAGAATATTTTCAGCGAAGAGTTCGACCGCGCTGCCTTCACCGTGCCGATCGTAGCGCAGCCCATTCATCACGGCGTCGTTGCTATGGCTCTCAATGAGATCCAGGGCGATGCGGTAATAAGCCGCTTTGATGGTCCGAATTTTTCCTGGCGAGAACACTTCCCCCTGGGTCGCCATTTTCCGGAAGAGCGATTTAGCAATGTCGGAACTCATCTTCGACAGCCCCCGCTCAGGATCGTCGGCGGATAGATCCTGGTGTTTGTGATCGTAGGTATCCGCGATGTCGACCTGGCAAATCTGGTTGGTCGCATAGTTGCGATGCATCTCCGAGAGCACCCCCATTTCCAATCCCCAGTCCGAGGGGATACGGATGTCTTCAATCACGTCGCGCTGCAGGGAAAACTCCCCTGCCAAGGCGTAGCGAAAGCTGTCGAGATACTCCAGGTAAAGGTTCGATCCGCACACCTTGGCCATGGCCCGAACCAGGGGCGTGACGAGCAGTCGGCAGACGCGGCCATTCATGCTGTTGTTGGCGATACGTGCGTAAAAGCCTTTGCAGAATTTGTAACTAAAACCCGGGTTGGCCACCGGATAGATCAAGCGCGCGAGCATCTCGCGATGGTAGGTGGTGATGTCGCAATCGTGCAGCGCGACCGCATTGGCCTTTCCGGTTGCGAGGATGTATCCGAACATGTACCAGACATTCCGCCCCTTCCCCAGCTCCTTGGGCGCGAGGTTGAGTCCACGTAGTTTGGCATCCAACTTTTTCAATCGCGGGCCATCGTTCCAAAGCACCCGTGGGCGCTGAGGAAGGCGGCTGAAAAATTCCAGGGCGTGGCGGTATTCCTCTTCCGTTGCCCGGTCGAGGCCGATGACGATTTGATCCAGGTAGGGAACCTCGCAGAGCTCGTCGACGATGGCGGAGAGCGCCGGCCCCTGCAGCTCGGAGTACAGCGAAGGCAGAATCAAGGCCATGGGGCATACCTTGCGGATATCCATAAGCTCGGCTTCGAGCTGCTCAAGCGGCCGTTGATTCAGTTGATGGAGGGTCGTTACGACGCCGTGTTGATGAAAGTCACCCATGTCTAATATCCTTGTTGGTCTGAAAGATAGGTATCCAGAAGTTGTTGCATGCCGGAATCCCAACCGGCAGGGCCGGCTTGCTCCACCCGAATCGTATTCGGTTGATCAATTTCCAGCGAGCGCCCGTGCGCATTCGGGATGACCACCGCGATATCCGCGGCGAGCAGCATATCCTGATCGTTCGGGCTGTCGCCCAGGGCCACACTGGTCCACTGCGTTTCAGGGAACCGGTCCTGGTAGAGTTTGATCACGGATCGCAAGCCATCCGCCTTGTCCGCGGGACCCATCAAATGGATGAATCGCCCCCCGCGCAGCGTGCGAATCTGGTGCGGTGTAAGCGCCTGGCAAAAGGCCTGCCACCGGGTGTCATGCTTATCCCAGAGAATGGGCTCGGTGGCCAGGCGCTGACTCGCACGATGGGCGTCCTCCTGGTTCAAACCGGTGCAGGCGGCGATTTCACCCACCGACCAATCGGCAAAGCCTGCGAAGGCGTAGCCGGCGGTCGTACGCAGGTGGTGAGCTACATCCAGGATCGTGGTGCGGGTGATCCCGGCGCTCCGAACCCAGTAGTCACCCAGCACTTCGCCCGGGCCATCTTTCATGGCCATGGGTTGGGCGATGACGCCCCCATTTTCGGCGACGATCGGTGCATTCGTGCCGAGCTCGGCGGCGAGGGGGATCATTTCCTCCAGGGTCTTGCTTGAATTTAATACCAGCGGGAAGTGATGGGATCGCAGGCGATCCAGACTCGGTTTCGCGGCCTCCCATCGGTAGTGCGTATCGAGCAGCGAGCCATCGAGATCGGTTACGACAATCAGCCCGCGCTTCATGGGCGGTTCATCATCGTTACGGATTGGAACGGGCGTATCATGCTGAGCAACATGCGCGCTCGTTTTGATATTGCAAGTTTTCGAAGGGCTTGGTCCGGCGTTACAAATTTGTTGTGCCGATTGCTTGATCCGCTGGGACGGAATAAATTCCGTGGTACGCTCAGGACCAGGGCTGCAGGTACCTGGCGTAGTACGGAATTTATTCCGTCCCATGTCCTTAGGCCGGTGTGCTTGGTCACGGGCATCACCGTTGCGCCGTTCTATGATCGGAAGCCGTTACAACATGCGTTCCTATCATAAGAACGACCGAAACCATGCCGGGTCTCGCAACCTGCGCAAGGCCCTCGAAAGTCTTGACGCCAGATCGGCTATCTCACAGGCTTTCGAGCATGAGAAACCTACTAACCTTGACCCTCCTCTTCACCACCCACTGCTGCCTGGCGGCGGATCCAAACCCGGCCGACTGGTCGGCCTACCTGGGCAACAAAGAACGCAATCTGTATTCGCCGCTGGATCAGATTAATCGCGACAACGTGGCCCAGCTCGAAGTCGCCTGGACCATCGACACCGGCGATCAGTCGGAATACCAGGCCAACAACCTCATCGTACATGGCACCCTCTACACCCCGACAGCCACACGCAAAGTTCTCGCACTCGATGCGGCCACGGGCGAGCAGCGCTGGCAATGGGATCCTGCAAAGGAACGGTCAGGCAAAGGCGGATCGCGTCAGCGTGGGCTCGTGTACTGGGAAAACGCCGACGGGGGCGAACGGCGGATTTTCACCGCGGTGAAGGGCTATCTGTTTGCGCTGGATGCGGACACAGGAGCCGTCGTTCGCGATTTCGGTGAAAAGGGTTCGGTCAATCTGGGCGCCGGCCTGAATACGCCCGGGGTGATCTACCAGAATCTGCTCATCGTCGGCGGCGTAGGTGGCAAAGGGGCGGTACGCGCCTTTGATGTGCGCACCGGAGAACAGATGTGGATCTTTCATCTCATTCCCCGACCGGGTGAAGTGGGCTACGACACCTGGCCCGCCGAGGCCTACAAAACGGCGACCGGGCTCAATCCCTGGTGCGGCCAATCCCTCGATGAAAAACGGGGCATCGTCTACGTCGCCACCAAAACGGCGGAACCGGATTTCTATGGCGGCAAGCGCCATGGCAAAAATCTGTTTGCGAATTGTGTGCTCGCGCTCAACGCTGCCACGGGCGAACGCATCTGGCATTTTCAAATCGTGCACCACGACTTACTGGATAAGGACCTCCCCTGCCCGCCCGTCCTGCTCACGGTGACGCACAACGGAAAAAAAGTGGACGCCGTGGCCCAGGGCACCAAGCACGGATTGCTCTTTGTGTTTAATCGCGAGACCGGAGAACCCCTCTGGCCCATTGAAGAACGTCCGGTGCCCGCTTCGGATCTGCGCGGCGAACAGGCCTGGCCTACCCAGCCCTTTCCGACGAAGCCCCTGCCGCTCATGCGCCAGCGATACACCGAGGATGACGCATCGAACATTACCCCGGAAACGTATCAGACCACACTCGATCGCATCAAAGCCTCGCCGAACTTCGGGCCGTTCCCCGCTCCGAGCCTGAAGGAGACGGTGATGTTTCCCGGATACGATGGCGGCATGGAATGGGGCGGAGGCGCCGCCGATCCGGATGGGATCTATTACGTCAACATCAACGAGATGCCCTGGCTCCTCCAGATGGTGGAAACCAAACGAGCCGATGGCAGCCCACTCGTCCCCGGCGAGAAGGACTACATGCTGTATTGCGGCGCCTGCCACGGGCTGGATCGCAAGGGCAACCTCCCGGCGGCCTTCCCGCCCTTGCTCGATATCGGAAAACGCAAAACCCGCGCGGAGATCGAGCTGATCACGCGTCAGGGCGGCGGACGCATGCCGGGCTATGCGAGCATGCCCGAAGGCAAGCGCAACGCGATTCTGAACTACGTACTGGAAGAACCTCTCACCGCTACGCGGGTGGAACCCGGTGCCGCCGCTCCGGTGAACGACACGCCACCGTCCTACGCCTTTGGTGGCTTTCGCCGCTGGCTCGACAAGGACGGTTATCCCGCGATCAAACCGCCCTGGGGCACCTTGAACGCAGTGGACCTGAACACAGGTGAGTTGAAATGGAAAGTGGTCCTGGGTGAATACCCGGAACTGACGGCAAAAGGCATTCCGCCGACCGGAACCGAAAACTACGGTGGACCGCTCGTGACCGGCAGCGGCCTGATTTTCATCGGAGCCAGCGCCGACGAAACCTTTCGGGCATTCGACAAGGAGACCGGCGCGATCCTCTGGAAGGCTAAACTCCCCTTCAGCGGAAATGCCACCCCGAGCACCTACACGGTGGACGGACGACAGTACGTAGTCATTTCAGCCGGCGGGGGGAAATCAGGTCGTCCCCGTGGCGGCAGCCTGGTCGCCTTCGCCCTGCCGAAAAATTAGTGCCGCTCACTTCGCTTCGTCGACCATCTGGATGATCTGCGCTTCGACTTCGATGGCGATTTTACTCAACTCCGGATCATCGGACAAGGATTCCAGCATCGCGCGCGGTTTGATGAGGCCGATCTTCGTCTGCCCTTTTTCGGTGAAGACTGATATCCGACACGGCAAGGCCATGTTCAAGCGCATGTCGGTTGCCAGCACCTTGCCGGCCTGTACTGGGTTGCAGACTTCAAAAACCCGGCATTCCTCTTCGAAGGGCACGCCCTTGCTGTTCAAGGTTTTTCCCAGGTCGTGAATATGGAGAACACCGAAGTTGTGGTGCTTGACGGAGGTTTCGAGATCCGTGGAGGCCTGCTCAAACGACTTGCTGGTTTCTACGATATAATACATGCGAGTGCTTTTGGTTCATATGGGTTAACGAATCGATGGGCCGATTTTTCACATGGGCAGATAAGCCACACAAATGGCCCTTACATGCCGTATATTCTACTACAATAACCGTTGAATCCAGACGAACAATTCACAAAAGTTGTGTACAAGCATTTAAGCGCCCTCGCTCGTCTAGACATTCTATCGTGCATTCCATTATGAAACTGAACACACTTTTTTCATCCATCCTACTGATCAGCGGAGCCCTCACCGTCGCAGCAGCTCCGATTGACTTCAACCGGGACGTTCGTCCCATCCTTTCGGATCGTTGTTTTCATTGTCATGGTCCCGACGCTAAAA
>JBLIND010000285.1:0-8639 GCA_047639095.1 Candidatus Omnitrophota bacterium
CGATTTTGAGGATCTCGGGAAAACGCGGAGCGATGAGGTCGACCCGATAACCAGGAATGCCTGGGCCGGTCCCTTGAAGACGGAAGCCGCAGGAAATCCTTCGCCCATAACCACGACGACACACTGGATTCCGCGGGGCACGGAGGTTCAGGCGCAGGTGGACGGGCAGGTACTGGACTTCTCCCATCCCGGTCTCGATATCCGGTACGTGCCCAAGGCTTATGCCGCTCAGGGAAGCGCCCGAGGCAGCGCCTTCGATGATGACTACTATCAGAATCTGTTAATTTTTCCTTTTTCGGCGGACCAGCAAGTGCCGTTCGGACCGAGCGATGCGATGAGTCCTGTCCTGGACAAGCTACCCGATTTCTCTTTTCCTCAGGCGCCCCCACAGCGGCAGCAGGTGACAGAGTTTCGTATGAACGGTTGGGCGACCATCACCTATATCTGGCAGCTCCAGTTCGGCATACGGGTGAATATGGACGACGCTTCCAGGTCGACGTTTCCTCTGGTGATCCGGCGGAACAAAAACACCCAGCAGGAAGAGGTACTCGGGACCATTGAAGGAACCTATTGGATTGATCCCGGACACGGGGTCAGGGTTGCGAGTAAGGCCAATGAAGCCGCCGACCCTGCGTCCCTTGCGCTTAACGGTTGGATCAGCGGTGATGGATATTATTTCGACGCAAACGGGACGGTTGATAGCGACGATGGTTCGTTGGAGCCCGATCAGCCCAATGTCATGAGGGATGGCAGGCAGGTGGCGAACTGGGAGAACGAGCTGGCGAATTATCCTGGCTATCGAGGATTGTTTATTCCCGAGCTGCGACGCCCTGCCAAAGTCCTGTGGACCTACGGGGACCAAGTGTATACCAATACGGTTCGGCTCGGCGAATACGTGTTTGAGAATCGTGAAGATTTTCTCAGCGCTGAGCCGGAGCTGGCGGCCCTCATACGTACGGAGCCCACCACCATAAAAAAAGTAAGTGTGTCCGGAAACGAAAATCCAGACGCGCCGGTACCCGACTCGGAAATGGCCTTCTGGGATCCCAATGCCCTTCGCTTGTACCCCCTGGTTCCCGGGCAGTTCAGGGCCACCTGGAGTGTAGACGACGGTCCGTCATTACAAGTCCTCGTCACGGCCTTACGCCCGGAGCGCGCGCATTATCCGCACATCGCCGGTACGCCGCCTGTCCAACTGGACCCGGATACGAACGACAACCTTATCTTCAAATCGTTGGGCTATTCGGAAAGCCAGGCGGCCATCACGGATTCCAGCCTCTTCACCGCGAATTCCGCCGGACTCTCCGTTCTTCGCTTCGCCGAAATCCGACAAATCGGACGGGGCGAGCCCAAGGAAACTACCCGGGTGCGCGTGGTGGATACCCGCCGATGGAACGAGGCCCCGCCCAGGGTCTTGCGCCCGACGACGCTCGTTTCCCCTCCGGCTCCCGCCGAGGCGGTCATTGGCCAGACCATTGTCGATCCCGGCCTGGATCTCGCCAATCTCGGCACCGGATATATCCTGTTTGAAAATGCCCGATTCAATGCCAGCGTGTACGATCCCGCCGCACTCGAAGGGATGGCCGCACCGGCGATCTATGATATGGAGTTGTTGCGCAGTCCTACCGTTTCTTCAAGCGACAATAAACGGGTGGTCAACCCCGGCGCGCTGCCTGGCCCGGTGATTCCGATCAATTTACACCCCGGCGCCGGTCCGACCAACCGTATCGTGGTGGTCTGGTATTATGCCCCCGACCTGGCCGACACGATCCTCTGGCCCCACGTTGCCCGAACCTATCTGCCGCGCTGGCCCGTCAACGAAAGTGAAGGGCTCGGTCGCATCGTCATCGCCAGCCAATGGGGAAGTGAGAGCCTCAGGAGTGATGGCACCGACCAGTTCGTGCTTCCCGAACTTGCGGTTGAAGTTCCCAACGGTGCGGGTGGAATCACAACGAACGTATTTCCCGAGGCGCGTACGTATGACCCATCGCGTTTTCAACAGGTGTCCGTGTATATACAGAATGATCGGACCCTTCCTGGTTACAATCCCAACGAAGAGCATGCCTTGATGGCGCCATCCCTGCGTCGTGCAAGCATCACTCCGCGACCCTCCGCGGCCTATGCGTTGCGGGACAATGATCTCAATCGATACGCCTCTGCATTGACGGAGGCTGGACAACCCGTGGACTACACCTCCCATCCCCGGGTCCTCCTGCAGTTCTTCGACACCGCGGATCAGTCCTTCAAGATGCGCGTGTATGCGATCGTGGGCACAGAAGATCTGGGTACCGACCAGCCCCACCACTTCGGCGATCAGGCGCTGCTCACGAAGGCTGCTCCCCCTGCAACCGAGTTGATCAAGGAGCCGAAAGTCTTCATGAAAGCGGGCGAGCCTGTGATTCCCTTCTATCCGCTGGGAGTGGTGATCGGTGCATCACCCAGTCCTGAAACATTTGGCAACAACCTCCTGGCTCAGGAGACCTATTGGGAAGATCATCGCGGCACGAGTTGGGCCGTTTCCGGGGGCGATGAAGCCTGGTTTACCATGTCGACTTATTACCCGCTGGCGCCTGAATTCTGGTGGCCGGAGAACGAGCCCGGCCGCGTGGTCGAGGTGAGTTCCGGCAATATCCTGACGGGGGTACGGCTGGATCTTCTGGCGCGACTTGTCAGCACCGGCGACCCCGTTTCGTTTATGCCGCAAGACATCAGCGACTTGCTGGACCTCGCCCCGGGCGGCGCCGTCGATTTGGATCTCCAGGAGAAATCCGAGCCGGTTCGCATTCTCTACAAGAGCGATTGGCCGAATGTCGCCCCGGTTCTGAAAGCGGGTGAAACCCTGACCTATTCCGGTGGAGAGTTCCGCACCGACTACCCGTTTATGGACGCGGAGGACGGCACGCGGGTGGAGACCCCCGGTCTGCCCGCTGTCCTTGGTTTTGCCGTGGGCGAAGTAGTCTTTGATGCGCTTAACCCCTATGGCCTCACCACGCAACTTACCAGCAGGTGGACCGCCCGAATGGGCCAGGTACTCGATGTGCGTGCGGTGAAAATGCCGATCGATGAGTTCCCGCCAGCCTTGTTACCGGCGAACGGCCTGACCCGGGTGAGCAAGGGGAAATATATCTTCAAGGACCTGCCCGCGTCGTTACAAAAACGGCTCCGGTACGATCCGCTGGGTCAGAGCTTTGATGAGAATGGCCTCCCCAACCGGGATGCGAATGGGGTCATTATCAACGGCCGTCTGGAAATCACCGGCCTGGTTAACGATAAGTCGATCGCCGAGCCGACGCTCACCGCCCCGCCCCCGGCGGTGTATATTCTGGAGGCGAATATCCTTACCCGGGACGATGTGCTGGAGCTGAAAGCGCTTGCACCCAACAATGCGGACTGGACCCAGTCGATCGACCGCCTGATGGAGGTCTCGCGCAATCCCACAGGACTTACGCAGCAATCCGAACCTTACCTGGTTGGCCTCCAGCCCAAGGTCGAACGCAATTCAATCACGGGTTTGCCGAATCTCACGCCGATCGAAGAGGGATCGACGGTGATGGTGCCTGAAACGGATCCCCAGATCCCGGAATCAGCCCGTCAATTTGGGCCCGGCCTGGCCCTGATCCCCAATGGGGACTTTCTCGATCCCTCCGGCATGATCCCCATCCCCGGCGGGTCTCCGATCCCGTTTCCTGAAGTGAGCTGGATCACCGTCGCGGAAAACAACGATCCCAGCCAGGGCGCGGCACCGGTCACCCTGCACGTCATCAAGGTCGATCGCATGGAGCGCTACCGCGGATCGATCAAGGTGGTGCTTTCGGACAATGTCTTCGACGAGAATGTGGGCTTGCGCCACACTGGCGACTTCGGTGCCAATGCCGACAAGCTTTTCTTCGAGTGGTGGTACCGCGCCGATGACGGCAAACAGGACGTCCGCCCGCCGTATCTCGTGAAAAACAGCCTGCCCTCGCAGGATGGGTGGAAATTCTTTTCCGACGGTGGCCTGGGCAAACCCGGGGTCACGCTTAAAGCCAATCCTAATATCCCGGAAGTCCTGCTCGCGGACACGTTCTGGTTCGTACGCTATCGTCATATCAATGACGTGCTGGACGGCCCCGCATGGCGGGCGAAGCCCTCTCCGGATCTCTTCGACTGGGCCGGCGCGGGGAATTCCAATCCGCGAGAGGACTTCGACAAAGACGGCTATAACGATTATCTCCCGCAGCTCGCTTCCGGTTGGATCAAGCGGGTGCTGGATGCGGTCAATCCCTACGAAGCCCGCATTCGCGACTTCGAGGGGGACAGTCCCTCCACCGTGTCCAGTATGCTCCAGGCCCTGGGTCCGCGCTTTGAGGGGGCGGTCGCCTTGAATCCGGCCAAGAACGTGATCGAGAACGTCGGCTTGATCGAGCTGTACGAGACCGTGCTCAACCGCGGGGAGGCCTTGAGTATTAACCTCACCAACCCGGTCAACACCAAGCCGATCTTCAACGCGCTGCAACTGGCGTCCACCCGGATATCTGATTTCTACATGCTGCTCGGAAATGAAGCCTATACCGACGCCGCCGACCCGACCATCGGTTTCGGCAGTGACTCGGTGGAATACGGAACGATGGCGCCGGTCGTGTTCAGTTTCCAGAACCAGCGCTCTTCGCTCCTCGACGAGCAGCTGGCGCTGATGCGCGGGGTGGACTACAACTTTGCCCGTCCGGTCTACAATCGTCTGTTCTGGAACTTCACCAAGGGCGAAGGCGAAGCCGCGTATGCGATGAACTACAACATCACCGATATCAACGCCGACGGATTCATCGACGAAGCCGACGCGATGATCTTGTATCCCCAGGGGCACGGGGATGCCTGGGGCCATTACCTCACCGCGGTTCGGAAGCAGTATAACCTGTTGAAACATAAAAATTTCAATTGGGTGTCACGTTCTGAATTTTACAACCTGCAGGATATCGTGATTCCGGTAGACTTTCTCGACGAGCGGAAGTTCGCCGAGATTGCCGCCGCGAAGGCCCGCGCCGGCGCGGACATCGTAACCGCCACCTACCGCGAATCCTACGTCGAGGATGCCACCGCCCAATGGCAGGGTTATTCCGATGTGCAGACCAACCGGGCCTGGGGGGTCCAGGAGTGGGCGCGCCGGGCAGGGCAGGGAGTTTATTTCGATTGGGTCACGGCTAACGCATTGCTTCCTTCCCAGCATCCGAATACCGAATTCCAGGGCATCCAAAAAGTAGATCGACAGTCCAACAGCGATATTAAGGTGGTCTCCGCGAACCTGAATGCCATCCAGCAGACCTTCGATGATGCCAATCAGGGCTTGAACCCGCTGCGCCTCTCGAGTGATGCGGTTCCGTTTGATATCAATCCCGCGCAAGTGGAGAATGTGAGAATTGGCCAGACCCATTTCGAGCAGATCTATGATCGCGCGGTGACCGCCCTCAAAAACGCGGTTGCCGTCTGGGATCATGCAAATAAAAGCCAGAATCGTCTTCGGAAGGTGGCCAACACGGAAGCTTCCTTTCGCAACGAGGTCTACCAGGAAGATCTTTCGTATCGCAATCGCCTGATTCAGCTTTTCGGACAACCCTACGAAGGCACCATTGGACCCGGAAAGCTCTATCCCGCGGGATTCTCAGGGCCGGACCTTGCATTGTACATGTATGCGAATGTCCGTGAGATCAATGATAAGACCGTGCCCGGGCCGACCCGAAGTTTTGCCGAATTTGACGGCAACGCCTTGAGCGGTGGTGATATCAAGACCGCCTTCCCGGAAATCGTCGACAAGGCGGCGAACGATGATTTTTTCAAGAACAAAGACAAAGACCTGCGCTCACTATTTGCCTCCACGTTCTATCCCGATGCAACGAGCGGACAGTCTGTCGCCGCGCGCGATGGGTACTATTCTGTCAACTACACCGATCTGGCTAATCCGAAAGTCGACCTGGAAAACCTGGCCCAGCTGATGCCGGTCAAGGCGTCCGGTTACACCTTCCAGGCGCCGACCGCATGGGGCGCCCGCGGATCGGTGGGCGAACTCCAGATCGTGATCAATCGCATGATCCAGCAGGAGGCGTCTATCGCCGGGGCCATCGCCAAGTGGGATGGCCTGACCGGGGAAATCATCCGGACCCTCCGGCTGGTGGATGCCAAGTTGGAAACCGGAGGCGAGGTGCGGAAACGAATGGAAGACTTCACGCGTGCCAAGTATGTCATCGAAAATGTTCTCAAGGCGGTCCGTGTCGGTAAGGACACTCTCTCACAGGTCGGAACGCAGGTAAATGAAACTTTCGAGTCGAGCGTTGAGAGTGTTCCGATTGTCCTACCCACTGGCGGGTTGGCGGTATCACCGGGCGATGCCCTCTCGGCGCTTCGCGGAGGAATTGGTATAAGCAAAGTAGCGATTACGTCTGGCATTGGGGCGGGCGAAATAGCCCTTCGCGTTGTCGAGCTTGTCACCGCAATCTCCCTGGATGTCGCAGAACAGGAAGTGAACCTGGCCAACGACACCGCCGATCGGTTGAACTCTAAACGTGAGATGTTAAAGGACATCGAGGACCTCGTCGGGGATGAGCCGTCCTTGCGCATTGCCATCTTCAAGGAGATCGAAGCCCTGCGTGCGCTCTCGGACCGGTATCGTTCCCTGCTCAACGAAGGCGGACGCCTGGTGGACGAACGCGCCGCTTTCAACAAGCGGGTAGCGGCGATGACGCAACAAAATCGCTACCAGGACATGAGTTTCCGAGTTTCCCGGAATCATGCCCTCGAGGTGTATCACTCGACCCTGGATCTGGCGGCACGTTACGCGTACCTCGCGGCCAAGACCTACGATTACGAAACCAGCCTGGCAGTGACGGACCCTGGCTCTCCGCGCGATTTATACAGCGAGATCATTCGCGCGACGGGTCCGGGCCTGGTCGTGAGCGGGGTGCCACAGCTCCAGGAGGGCGGACTGGCGCATTCGCTGGCCTGGTTGAAAACAAATTACGACAGCCTGAAGAGCCAGTTGGGGTTTAATAATCCGCAAACGGAGACCGGTAAAATTTCCCTGCGCACCGAGCTTTTCCGCATCCTGCCTTCCGGGGAAGATCAACCCGATATCCCCGGGAGCGAGTTCGAAAACGGCGGACAGGATTCCGATGTGATCTGGAGACAGAAGCTCCAGGACATGCGGGTGCCCGATCTTTGGGACATTCCGGCGTATCGCTATTTCGCCCGGCCGTTTGCTTCCGATATCGATGCGGATGGCAACACGGTTGCGGAGCCGGGAATGGTCATCCAGTTCTCCACCAAGATTCTCGCGGGGCAGAACTTCTTTGGCAAACTGCTGAGCGGCGGAGATCACGCGTACGATCCCAGTGTATTCGCGACGAAGATTCGCGGCGTAGGCGTCTGGTTTTCCCATTATGACAGCACCTCCATCCTGGACGGGCTGCCCGAAGCTCCCCGCGTTTATCTGATCCCGGTAGGAACCGACATCATGTCGATCGCGAACAGTCCGCGGCCCGATGTGCAGCGCGCGTGGCATGTGGTGGATCAGCGGCTTCCGATACCGATGCCGGCCTTGTCCTCCGCGTTGGACACCAGCAACTGGCGGCCCCTGATCGACAGTTTAAATGGCGGAGCGGGAGAGACGCGGCGTTTCTCCAGTTTTCGCGCGTATCATGACAAGGGGGATGAACTCCTGCTCAACGAGTTGGTCTTCGACACCCGGCTGGTCGGTCGCTCGGTGTGGAATACCGATTGGATGCTCATCATCCCCGGGCTCACCTTGAACAGTGATCCCGATGAGGGCCTCGATCGATTTGTCGAGAACGTCAAGGACATCAAACTGATTTTCCAAACCTACGGGTATTCCGGAAACTGATTGTGAAGGACAGGAACCCCATGAGAAATTGTACGCATCGTTGGTGCATCGCCGTCGCCCTCTTGCTGGTTGCCGCGGGAGGCACATCGCATGTTGCCCTCGCTAACAGTATCAGCGAGCCGTCGACCATCTTTTACGGCAAGGTGGTCGGCACCGGTTCCGCCCAGGATTTTCTCATCACAGAAGGAAACCTGTCCTGGACCATCGAACGATCGGACGGGTCTGAGCTGACCCTCAACACGACTTTGTTTCCACTGCAGGATGGAACCTTGTCTTACCGGCTCGATATCCCGCATACCGCAGTGGCGCTTGGACTGGATTCGTCCGGCGGCAGTTTGTCATTACCTCTGAGCCCGGTTGCCCATGCGCATACGCGCATTACCGTCGATGGCGAGGTCGCGCGTCTGCTGGGGCCCGCCGGCAGTACGTTCACCACCGAGCAGCTTTTGCGGGCGTCTTCGTATCGCCTGGACCTGGCCATTAGCCGAGCGGCAACGGATACCGACGGCGATGGGATCGCGGATGCCTGGGAAGACCTTTACGGGCTGGATAAACAGAATCCCGCTGATGCCAGTCTGGATCTGAACGGCGATGGCCTGACCGCGCTCGATGCCTACCTGCGCGGGTTGGATCCCGGGCACGATGCGCGCACGCCTGCATTGCTCACCCAGGAGCTGGTGGTTTACAGCGATGGTTCAACCGGCGTGCTCATCGACACCGCGGATAGCGATAGCCGCCCTGACCAGCTGACCTACACCTTGACCGGTCTGCC
>JBLIND010000286.1:0-8586 GCA_047639095.1 Candidatus Omnitrophota bacterium
GGCGGTAATTTCCGGCGGGAGCTCGATGGAGGACAACACCACATCATTTCCGGTTCCACCGGCGTAGCTGATGGTGTAGGCGCTGGCACCAGCGGTGACCGTGGCCCCTTCGGGAAGTCCATCGAATGCGCCCACGATGGCGTTGCCGCCGTTGACGGTGATAATCTCAAAGGTTTCCCCGACGCTGGCCGTGTATGGACTGTTCAGCACGAGTGAACCAGCGAGTGTGAGTACGCCATTGAGTACGACCCGGTCGTGACCGTTCGAGACGCCTGCCCCGCCCGCTCCGGCGATATCAATTTCCAAGATACCGGCGTTCTGGGTGTAGTCGTTTCCGCCGGTAATGGTGAAGTCACGCACGATGTTCGTGTCACCAATCCGGAGCATGCCCCCATCCTGGGTTAAGGCTCCATTGATGAAGGCGCTGAAGTTGGCCAGGACCCCGCCGGTGAAGGCGAAGTTCGTGGTGGTAGATCCGACCAGATTGAACGCGCCCCCATTGGAGATCAACCAGCCATCCATCAAATCAATCTGATCCAGCGGACCGCCCGCGCGGAAGTTGAGATCGCCCACTTGGGTCGATGTTGCACCGAGGCGAAGGGTTCCCCCATCGATGGTCAGCTCAAGACCGCAGGTCGCATTCGTGTTATTACCCATATTGAGGTTGCGCCCAACATGGACGATGCCGTTGGTCAGGACGCTCACGATGCCGTGGCCTCCGTTGACATTCCAGTCGCGAAGGCCATTCCCGCCGGTCATCTCCAGACGGGCTTCAGCAGCCCCGCCACCGATGGTTGCCGTAGCGGTGGACCCTAAAGCCTGACCGGTGATGAGGTTATTGTCATTCATGTTGATGAGGCCGGAGTGGAACTGCACAAGGCCTGTACCATTGTCGGCCATTTCAAAATTGTCCCCAGACACCAGCTGCATGTTGATGACGGGAGAATTTGAACCATCCGGCGTACCGATGATAAGGGTTCCGCTGGAGTCGCTACCATTGTCTGCGATGCGAATCGACCGGGACAGGTTCACCGTACCCCCCTCGAAACGCACGATTCCCGTCGTGGTGTTGGTATTGCCATTTCCAATCACCATGATACTCGGCGCTCGTGCACCGACCGTAAGCACGCCATTGGTCATGACAAACTCCCCCGTACCGCCAAGCGCATTGCCGACAACCAATGCCGTGCCCACATTCAGGACACCCTGGTTAAGGGTCATGCGACCATCGGCATTGCTACCGATCAAGAGCCGGTTCGTGGTGATGAGGTTTCCGCCATTCATCAGGTAGTCGCCCATGCCCCCCGTGGCACTGCCAAGAAACAGTTCGTTCTGGACATCTACAGTGCCCGCATTCTGCGTGAAGGAGCCGACACCGGACACGCCGACGGTGGTGGAGTTCGACGAGCTCAGACTTCCGCCGTTCATGACGTAGCTGCCTTGAGATGCCGCATTATTGCCCACGACCAGATTTGATCCGACCTGGATCTGGCCGCCGTCCTGGATAAAGGTCCCCTTGGCCACATTGCCCACGGTCATGTTCAGCGTACGGATGGAGCCATCCTGCATATGGTAATTGCCGATGGCGGTACCGGAGTTACCGAGGTCGATGGTCGCTCCGACGACGACTTCGCCGCCCACCTGCTCAAAGGTGCCGGTGCTGTTGTTGCCTACGCGCAGGCTGGCAGCCGGGACATTCACCAGTCCGTCCATCATGGTGAAAGTCCCTTCGCTTCCGGCAACCTGAGCGAGGATGATATTTCCACCGTTGAGCTGATTCACGGTACCGTGATGCATGATGACACGGCCAATTCCCTGATCTGAGGTCTCGAAGTTGACGTTGTAGTTGTTCAACACGGGATCGGCGCTGCCGCTGCCGCCGGGCAGGCCCATGACGAGGGTGCCATCGCTTCCGGCGTTCTCTGCGATCCGGATGCCACGTGGATTTCCGTCAATGGAATTTCCGTTAATCGTCCCGCTTACCAGATTTACCACACCGGTACCGTTGTGACCAATGCGGAGAAATTGCTGCACATTCCAGACGCGCCCGTTTTCGATATTCACCGTGCCCGAACTTCCGGCGTCCTCACCGACTAAGGCGTTGATGGTATCCAGGGTCGCGCCCTCGTTCGACAGGGTTAGCTCCCCAATACCGCCATCGCCGACGGAAAGGGTTCCCGTCGTCCGAACGGCCTGGTTGGAAGCGATGTTGTAGTGGAAATTACCGGTCACGTTCTGGGCGATTCCAAATCGCTGAACGGTAATGTCCCCGCCGATATCCGCGGTGCCGGTGTTTAAAATAAATTGCGCCGAGTCTACGCTCGCGGTCGTTTCGACCACAGAGCCCGTGACCACGAGCTCACCGGCATTCAGGGTATAGCTCCCACCTTCGACACCCGCGTTCGTGGAACCGCCGAAGATCAGGTCGCCACCGATCACCATACGACTCCCCGTATTCTGGGTGAAATTCCCCTTAAAATCGTTCACACTCTCATTGCCACCCAACACGACGTTCCCGCTGATGAGGGCGACGGCATTGTTGCCGATGACCATGGTCTCGGACGTGAGCGTGTTGGTCGGATTAATGAGCAGGGTGTCCGCAATCATCATCCCGGTATTAAAGGGAAGGTTGCCGGCCACGATCACACTCTCTACGGTGATGTTCAGACGCCCGTTCGGGACATCGTTGGTGAGCCAGAGCGTATCGACCCCCAGGCCACCATCGAAATTTAAGGTCCCGGGTCCCGAGGGCCGAAGGAAATCGGTGCTCTCGAAGGTTGGTGGAGCATCCCCACTCGCGACCCGGTTGGTCGCCCCACCCAACAGGCTCCAGACGATCAGGTCATCACTTGCCGGCATATTCAGCGTAAAGTCGGTGGCGGTGCTGCCGGTCATGTCGACCGGCTCCAGCCCGGTAAACGTAATGATGGGTCCATCGAGATCGATCTCGCCGTCGCTGCCATTCAAGCCGTTCACGACGACCGGGCCGAAGGCCCCGTTGACGATCGACAAGGTATCCGCGACATCCTGAGAGCCCCCGTTATACGTTAATCCACCCGCCGGAATCGGCGACCCGCTGGCAAAATCGACGACGAGGATGTCATCCCCTGCCAGGCCATTAATCGTGACGCTAAGGGTTTCCGACAGGGGGCTGCTGCTGAGGATGTTGAAGTCCGCGTCGGTGACCTCGATGGTATCCCCGGCGCTGCTCAAGCGTAGGATCAGGTCGTTGACATTGCCCGTGTCGTCGTAGACCAGCGGTTCAGGAGTGACCAGACCGATCTGCTGCAAGCGAAAGTTCGCCGAGGCCGAACTGGTGTCATCGCCGAAAAAGATCATGTTCGGGGTTTCATAGGGGTCGAGTGGAAGACCCGCAGCGACGTGGTCAAATGCAGAATAATCGCGCAAGTTGCCGCTCAGCATCAGCGCGCCCCCGACACGTAGTTCATAGGTGTCCCCCAGGACCATGAGCTCATAAGCAATCAGCGGCTCCGTGTTTAAGGCAACACCCTCGCCGTGGGTGAAAAGAGGTTGATCGTTTTGCGCCCATATCTGGTCCAGCCACATGCCGAGCTCGAGCGCCATCAAGTCGGAGGTCACGATCAACACGCTGTAGCCTGCTCGATCGGTGGTGTTGTGCATCTCGAAGGAGAGTTCCGACGCCCACTTCAGGGTAAAACCAACCTGACGATCCAGCACGACCGAGGGGGCCAGGAAGTTGCTGAAATACCCGCCCGAGTCGGTGATGGCAACGGTTGTATCCAAGGTAACATCACCCGAACCGACGGATTCAAAAACGCTGTTCCCGCTCCCAAAGGGAGGCGGGAGTGGTGTGGCCAAAAGCGTCCAGCCCTGATCCGCAGGAGACAATCCAGCCCCGCCATCATACAGAATACGTTCAGCCGCCGAAGCGGAGAGGAGCAGCGCAGTGAAAGTGATGCATATTTTCTTCAACATAACATATATATTTCCTAGGAGAGATATTCACGTTTGGTGGTAATCCCCGGGGCGGGGATTGGATAACTACCATCGTCATGCGGCTTCAGCGGGGCCGGACCATCGGGGGTCAGGTTCGCCACATCCGGTGCAAATTCGTGGTCACTGTTCAAAATTTCGTCCAGGGCGACTTCGCGTCCCGTGTGCGCGGACATGCGCCCGAGGCTACTGGTAAGACTCGCCATGACGCCCCGTTCAACTTCGTTGTACGGCGTGTCGTTGATGATTGCATCGACGAGGTCATCCCATTCCAACTGGTAGGGATTTTCTTCCGGCTGCGGATACGCCCAGATCAAATCGTCTTTCGACTGCTGCTGGCTCTTGAAGGTACGAACCTTGCCGGGCGTGTGGCCATGGGTGCTGACAATCGCCGAACCCTTGGTTCCATGCACGGTGCTGGACATATCGTTGTAACAGCGCAACATGGTCCGACCGTCCAGGAAGAGCTTGGTGCCGTCATCGTAGGTGTACTCGACCGAGTAGGTGTCGAAATTCTGGTCGACGAAATCTTTTTTATAATGCCGACCACCCAGCGCATGCGCCTTCACAGGCCACTTATTTTTCATCCAGCTGAGTTCATCGACCTGGTGGATATAGAAATCGTTAAACAAGCCCCCACTGGCCCAGAGAAAACTGTGGAACTTTTTAATCTGCCACATGGTCTCGCTGATATCGTCGGGCTTACGCTCGGTGAAGGCCGAGCCTACAGGCCCGTGCATGCGATAGGCCCGCATGTATTGGATGTCGCCGATTTCCCCATCGCCGATGCGTTGATGGAGCTCCTGGCGGCCGCGGCAATGGCGTACCATCAGCCCTACGCCAACCTTAAGATTTTTCTCGGAAGCTTTTTTGGCCAGCTCGATCATGCGGCGGGAGGTCGGACCATCGGCGGTGAGAGGTTTTTCCATGAAGACGTGGAGTCCCTTTTCGATCGCATAAGAGAAATGCACCCACCGAAAGGCCACGGGCGTGGTCAAAATTACGATATCACCCGGCTTCAGGCAATCCATGGCCTGCTTGTAGGCCTCGAACCCGAGGAATCGGCGTTCTTCCGGCACATCGAAGCGATCGGGCTGGTCTTTGAACTTATGTTGCAGCGCTTCATGGCTACGATTGAGTTTGTCCTCGAATACGTCGGCCATGGCGACCATTTTGGTCTGGCCGTTACTCACGGAGAGAGCTTGGGCAGCAGCCCCCCCTCCCCGACCACCGGTCCCTACAATAGCGATCTGAATGGTGTTGCTGGTATCCTGGCCAAGCACATGCGGGATGGCGACGCCAGAGAGAGCGGAAATGCCGGCAGCTTTGATAAAGGTGCGGCGGGAGTTAGTCGGGGTTATTTCATTCATAATGGGCAGTGTAAGGACTGGGTGAGCCAGGTCCAACAAAAATGTCCTCTGGAGTCAGGGGAAACGCCTTATTCGAGGATCGCAGGATGTTGACGCTCGCCTAATCCCCAGGAATAGTCGCCGGGATCTGAAAACGTATAGGAGCATGCATGGTACCCCAGCCCCCACAGGCAACACGAAATTCAGGTCACAGGCGCTTCCCAAGTATGTTATTGAGCGCAAACCACTGGTTGACACGCCTGTCCATGCCCCACGCTTGACTACGCCGCATGATTCCTGCATCGTGCATCATCGCTAGGGGTGTCCCACCATTTGGGGCTGAGACAAGACCCTTGGAACCTGAAGGTTAACACCTGCGTAGGGAAGCGAATACGGCTTACGCCTTCGTACTCCCTCCGCATCACGCAAGACCATGCGAAAACATGGCCGGAGTAACGTTATGATCGAGAAAAAAAGTACCTACGACGATTACGGAACCCACTTCCCTAATTCGCGTAAAGTCTACGTTACCGGGTCACGTCCCGACATCCAGGTCCCCTTGCGTGAAATCAAACTCAGTGCCACGAAGACCCCGCACGGCGAGATCGAGAACCCACCGCTCCGGGTCTACGACACCAGCGGCCCCTGGATGGATCCCAATCTCAAACTGGATGTGCGCCACGGCCTCCCGGAATTGCGCGCCCCCTGGATTGCCGAACGCAACGATACCGAAACCTACGAGATGCGCGGCTTTCAACGGGGCGATGACGGTCCCAAAGGCGCAGGCAGCCGCAGTCCCTTCCCCGGTCTGGTGCGCGAGCCGCGGCGGGCCAAGGCTGGCATGAATGTCAGCCAGATGCACTACGCGCGAAAAGGCATCATCACACCCGAAATGGAATACATCGCCATCCGTGAAAACAATGGACGCATGGAGGCCTTCGAGGCGCAGTATCAGAAGAATAAAAACGGTGAAGGCATTCTGGCGCATGCACAGGTCGGCATTCGAAACGGGCTGAATCATCAACATCCCGGCAACAGCTGGGGCGCAAGCATTCCGGAATTTATTACCCCCGAGTTTGTGCGTGCAGAAGTTGCCGCCGGACGTGCGATCATCCCCGCGAACATCAATCATCCCGAATGCGAGCCGATGATTATCGGGCGAAACTTCCGGGTGAAGATCAATGCAAACATCGGCAACTCTGCGGTGACCTCCAGCATCGAGGAAGAAGTCGAGAAGCTCCGCTGGGGCACGCTCTGGGGTGCCGACACGGTCATGGATCTGAGTACCGGCAAAAACATTCACGACACGCGCGAGTGGATCATGCGGAATTCCAGTGTGCCAATCGGCACCGTACCGATTTACCAAGCCCTGAAAAAAGTGGGCGACCAACCGGAAGAACTCACCTGGGAAATCTTCCGCGACACGCTGATCGAGCAGGCGGAACAGGGCGTGGATTACTTTACGATTCATGCCGGCGTGCGCTTGAAATACGTGCCCATGACGGCCAGCCGTTCCTGCGGCATCGTCAGTCGCGGCGGTTCGATCATGGCCAAATGGTGCATCACGCATCACAAGGAAAGCTTTCTCTACACCCACTTCGAAGACATCTGTGAGATCATGACCGCCTATGATGTTTCGTTCTCCCTGGGCGATGGGCTGCGCCCGGGGGCCATCGCGGACGCCAACGACGACGCGCAGCTCGGCGAACTGGAAACCCTTGGCGAACTCACCCAGATCGCCTGGAAACACGACATCCAGACCATGATCGAAGGCCCCGGCCATGTGCCGTTGCACCTGGTGAAAGAGAACATGGATCTCGAGCTCGATGCCTGCAAAGAAGCCCCGTTTTACACGCTCGGGCCATTGACCACGGACATCGCTCCCGGCTACGACCACTTCACCAGCGGAATCGGTGCCGCGAACATCGGATGGTACGGTTGTGCCATGCTTTGTTACGTTACCCCGAAGGAACACCTCGGCCTCCCGAATCGCGACGACGTAAAAGAAGGTGTCATCACCTACAAGATTTCCGCGCATGCGGCCGACCTGGCCAAGGGCTTCCCGGGCACCCAGGAGCGAGACAACGCCTTATCCAAAGCACGCTTTGAATTCCGTTGGGAGGATCAGTTTAACCTGGCGCTTGATCCCGAACGCGCGCTTGCTTTCCATGACGAAACCCTGCCCAAGGACAGCGCGAAAACCGCACACTTCTGCAGCATGTGCGGGCCGAAATTCTGCTCCATGAAAATTACCGAGGACATCCGCGAGTATGTCGCAGAGGGCATGGCAGAAAAGTCGGATGAATTCATCAAGCAGGGCGGCGAATTGTACCAGTAAGCGACGGGACGATTCCCCAGCCTCAAAATAAAACGATACACCGCAGGGCGTGCCCGTGTTGCGCGGGCTACGTTCTTATGGCTGGCCTTCAGCCTCCAGCGATCCGCGATTCTGCGGTGGTATAGAGATCCATTTGCACGGCGAATGCGGACGCATGGCGACCGCACCCTCCGGCTATTTCTGCTGAATGGCTTCGAGATACAGGACGAGCTCAAGCAGGTTGCCGCTAACCACGGACTCGCGCTCTCCAGGGTCTTCCTCGGTGCGGGCAAACTGCTTGCCCCACACCGGCATGATCCGTGATCCATGGGCGCTTACATCCTGTCGCCCATCGATAAACCGGGCCAGCTCGACATAGGAAAACTGGCCGTTCCGACGGCGGGCAAAGGTCGTGAGATCGGGAGGCGGGCTCTTAAGCAGCTTGGCGATCGGCCCATCGCCGATGGCACGTGTCCCGTGGCAGGCACTGCAATAGGTGCTGAACAGCGTTTCGCCGGATAAGGAAACGGGTTGGCCATCCGTCTGCGGACCGGAAGGTTCACTCTTATTCGGCGTCGTCATACAACCTGCGAAAAACAATCCGGCCAGCCCTGTTATAGCGATCCATTTCATAAAATCTAATCCTTTTGTGGGATGACCAGGATCGGTACATCCGTTTTTTGCAACACACCTTTTGTCGCGGAGCCGATGAGCAGTTTGTGAGCCGTACCGCGCATATGCGCACCCATTACAACTAAATCAACCGACATCATCCTGACGCATTTAAGGATATGGGTGGCGACAACGCCAGTTTCAATAACCAGGAAAATTTTTTCGGCAGGATAGTCGAGCGCTTCTTTCAGATCGGTCAAGCGGTGCTCCGCCAACTCGCTGTTCATCTGGATCGCCCCGGGCACCGCCGCATCCATGGTGCCGGTTGGATGA
>JBLIND010000287.1:0-8568 GCA_047639095.1 Candidatus Omnitrophota bacterium
GCCCAGCCGGAATTGATCAAAAACATGCTGGAGGCGGTCGAGGTGTACGACATGCCGCCCGATGACGAGCCGGAGTTGGCGGCACCCGCGCGTGAGCAGCTGCTCGCCACCCTGCGGACCCTGTTGAAGGAGTCGGCCAGCGCGCATGCCGGTTCGAAACCGCTGCCGCCTCGTCGGCTCAATCGTTTTCAGTACAGCAATGCCCTGCGCGATCTGTTTCAGTTGAAGAAAGATGTTTTTCCGCTCCCGGAAAAGCTGATGACTCGCCATGGGGCGCACCTGCAGGTCCGGGATGGCCGAATGGCTGAAAAAGTCCAGGTCTCGTGCAATGCGCTGTTGGGTCTCGGCGGCTTTGCGGCGGTGCCTCCGTACCCCAAAGACCCGCGCGCGCATCATGGCTTCGACAACCAGGGCAATCAACTGACGCTTTCGCCGCTCTTATTGGAATCTTACCTTCGCCTGAGCGTGGCAATCGTGGAGAGTCCCGACTTCACTCCACAAAACGTTGGGACCTGGAATGACTTGTTTGCTGACCCTGCACCCGATGAAGAAGTGAACGAAGTGATTCGCAAACGCCTCGACCCCTTCATGCAGCGGGCCTTTCGGATGCCGGTTGAAGCGGATGTACTGGATCGCTATACGACCTACACCCTGCGCAAGCTGGAGGAGGGGATGTCCTTTGTGGACAGTATGAAAAAAGGCGTGACCGCGATTCTGTGTTCCCCCTTTTTCCTCTACCGATATGATGCGGCGAGCCCCAAGGAGTCGGCGTACGAACTGGCTTCGCGCCTGTCGTTCTTCCTGTGGGGCAGTTCCCCGGACGTCACCCTGCTGGACCATGCGGCCTCGAGTGAGCTTGTAAAGCCGGAGGTGCTGCACAGCACCATCGATCGCATGCTGATCGATCCGAAGATTGAGCGCTTTCTCGACAGCTTTCCCGCTCAGTGGATGCAGCTGGAAAACCTCTTCGGGGTCGCACCCGATCCGAATATCTATCCTCAATTCAGTCTCGAAGGAGGCTTTCCCGCCACGGTGCACATGGTGCTCGAACCTTTGCTGCTGTTTGATGCTGTGTTCGTCGAAGACCGTCCGGTGATCGAACTGATCAAACCCGATTTTGCGTATCAAAGTGACTTTCTCAAGACCTGGTACACGGGGCCGCTGAAGCCCTCGGAGGCTTTACGTCATTCGATTTCCGAGGAGCATCGCATTCGGGAAGAAAATCGGGTCCGGTATACGCAGGAGGTCGCGGATGCCCATGCACGTCTTTATGAGCTCATGTCGACCTTGCGCGAACCGCTCCTGGAAGCGAAACGCCAGGCGGCGGAGACCCAGGCCCCGGTCGACCTCCATCCCTATGCGGTCTGGGATTTCCAAGGCGATCTGAGCGCGGCCGTTTCCGATCTCAATCTTACGGCGCATGGTCCGATTGTGTATGAGGAGGACGGCGTTGTGCTCGACGGATCCTATCTCGAAAGCTCTAAGCTGCCGATCGCACTGAGCGCCAAAACCCTGGAAGTCTGGTGCACCCTCAAAAAGATCAAGCAACGCGGAGGAGGGCTCATGACCATACAATCGCCCGGAGGATTTGACTCGATCGTGTATGGTGAACGCAAGCCGATGCATTGGATTTCCGGCAGTGAAGGCCATGTCCGCACCCAGGATTTCGCAGGCTCAACCCCGGAGACCGAACCGTTGGAACGGCTGCACTTGGTGCTGGTGTATCAGGAGGACGGCACAACCAGCCTCTATCGCAATGGTCACCCCTACGGCGAAGCCTATAAAAAAGGGGCCAAGGTTTTTCCGAAGGGCGAAACCTCGGTGTTGTTTGGTTTGCGCCACCTGCCCAAGGGTGGGAATAAGCAGCTGTCCGTGCTCATCCACCATGCGCGTCTATACGATCGTGCGCTGAGCGCTGAAGAGGTCGGCCTTTCCGGCAATGGCGCGCACTTCTGGGTGTCGGATGACGCCGTCATCGCCGTCATGAGCGATGCGCAGAAGGCGGAACGTCTCGCCTTGATCAAAGCACGCGATACCGCGGAGCACGCGTTGAAGAAACTGCCGGCACTCGATCCGAAGAAGCCTTTCAATCTGGAGGTGGAGACCCAACGCCGCTACGACCGAATGCTGGTTGACCAAGTGCGGTCTCGTGAGTTCAAGCGGGTGGACGTTGAAGACCCGCGCTACGGAGGCGTCATCACCACGGCCGCGACCTTGACCATGACCTCGGCACCCAAGCGGACCCTGCCTATCGCCCGGGGCGCCTGGATGATCGAGGTGATCTTCAACGATCCGCCGCCCCCGCCACCCAATGATGTGCCGCCCCTCAACGAAGATGATGGGCCGGACAACCTCACCATCCGGGAAAAGTTCGCCAAGCATCGCGAGCATCCGGACTGCGCCGGTTGTCATGCGCGGATTGACCCGCTGGGCTTCGCGCTGGAGAATTTCGACATCACCGGTCGTTGGCGCGATCGTTATGAAAACAATCGCGATGTCGATGCCAGCGGCACGCTCATGAAAAAATACGACTTCGCCGGCATCGTCGATTTCAAGGCCTCGCTGGTCAAGGAGGACAAGCGTTTTGTCAAAGCCTTTACCGCGCATCTCCTCCGATTCGCGCTGGCCCGCGAGCTGGAACCTGCGGACGCACTTGTGGTGGAGGAGATCGTTGCGAAGACCGAATCCGATGGGTACAAGCTGAGATCCCTGATGCGCGAAGTCATTCTCTGCGATCTCTTTCTGAATCCTTAATCCCGGTCGAAACATATGAAGCAAGCCCTTGTTGGAATCATCTTCGTCGTATTGTGCACCTTTGGATGGGTTCAGGTGCAGGCCGGGACGCAACCCAACATCCTCATCATCTTCACCGACGACCAGGGCTACGGAGATCTCGCCTGCTATGGGAATACCCAAAACAAAACGCCTCGGCTGGATCAGCTCGCGCGTGAAGGCACCCGGTTCACCAGCTTTTATGCGCAGACCGTCTGTGGGCCCTCGCGCTCGGCCTTGCTGACCGGCCGCTATCCAAGTCGCAGCCTGGGCTGGAGCATGCCTGCCAGCGAAATTACCTGGGCGGAAAAAATACGCGAGGTCGGTTATCAAACCGCCTGTGTCGGCAAGTGGGATGTCTCGAATCGTAAAGCGATCACCGATCGGATGCCCAATGCCCAGGGGTTCGATTATTACTTCGGACCGCTCGGGGCAAACGATGGCGGTGGGGTCACCTTTCACGAGAACAACGAGCCGGCCGGAAAGACGAATGACATGGGGAGCCTGACCCGCATGTACACCGACAAGTCGATCGACTACCTGGAGCACAAGCGCGACAAAACAAAGCCCTTCGCCCTGTATCTGGCCCATACCATGATGCACACCATCATCGACGCCTCGGCCAAATTCAAGGGGACTTCGGCCGGCGGACTCTATGGCGATGTGGTCGAAGAGTTCGACCATGAAACCGGCCGCCTGCTGGATGCACTCGCCCGTCTCGGCTTGCGGGAAAACACGCTGATCATCTACACCACCGATAATGGTCCGTGGAATCAGCCCAGGTATACCGATGCCAAAAAAGGTCATCCGGCGGGATCGGTGTTCTGGGGAAATTCAGGCCCGCTGCGGAATGGCAAAGGCTCCTGCTATGAAGGGGGGTATCGTGTGCCCTGCATCGTGCGTTGGCCCGGTAAGGTGCCTGCCGGAAAGGTCAGCGATGCCGTCTTTGCCACGATTGATTTTCTGCCGACCTTCGCGAAGCTCGCGGGCTTTGATATCCCGGATGATCGCGTCATCGACGGCATCGACCAGACGAATCTCCTGCTGGGTAAAACGGAGAACGGCCGGGATAGTTTCTATTTTGAAAATGCCGGCATTCGGATGGGGAAATGGAAGTACCTGAAAGCGAATGCGCATTTTTTTGGTTACGCCATCGAAGCGGACCGGGCGAAGGTCGAGGAGCTCTACGATTTGAGTACGGATCTTGGGGAAACCACCAACTTGGCGGATCAACATCCCGAAGTGCTCCAACGCCTGAAACAGGAAGCGGCCAAGTACGATGACCGGAAGGACGTGCTCAAGGCACCCATCGGCGTGAAGCGCCTACAAGGGCGGATCCGGTTGAAGAAGGGCGACCGGTTTTCTCCGGAAGAATCCCCGATGGTGGTGAAGAAAACCCTGACCCTTTCGGGAACCCTGACATCCGACGATGGAGAAGGGGTGGTTGTGGCCCAGGGCGGGACCCTGGTCGGTTACGCGCTTTATCTCCGCGATGGAAAGGTCATCCTGGGTGTGCGAGTGGAGAAGAAGCTACAGGAGCTCATCTCCCCGAAAGTGGTGACCGGAAAATCGGTGCAGGTGAAGGCCCTCGTGCAGCCCGACGGAACCCGCACCCTCACCGTGGATGGTGATCAGGTAAGCGTCGCGGGTCCGCCGATCAATGTTCAGCCCGCCCTGGGACTTTCGGTAGGCGAGGATCAATCGCACGATGTGGGGAGCTATAAGAAGGAAGCCTTCAAGGGCACCTTGAAAACCCTGGTGCTCGACGTTCGTTGAGGACTTCGGATGGGAAGATGTCTTGGTTGTAAGATAGATAAAAGCCTTGCGGCGAGGTGTGAGTCGCTGGGTGTTATCTGTCCCCCGCAGGCTGCGCGGGACCATGGACAGGTAACGGCCCCGCGTTGGTCGCCGAGGCTCTCGCCGCGGGTCCTTTTACCTGTCCTACTTTTGGCTTCACCACCAAACGCTCCTCACCCGTATTATGGAGCACCGCTCCGTCCCAGGCCCCAAGCCCCTTCGCTTACATGCGCAGCGCGGGCGATTGAAACACCTCCGGATTGATCACCCGTTTAGGTCGTCGCCCTGCGAGGGTGGTGAGAATGGCTTCAGCCGCAGCGGCGCTCACCGGCGCGGCTATGCGTCGCCCAGGACCCGGCTTGCCGCAGCAAGGTCCCCAGAACGGGACTTACGCCACCGCGGCACCATCGATCAGCGAAGGCTCCAGATCCAGGGGTCCGGCTCTTCGCGGTATGCAGGTAAATCATCGTCGTCTGGATCTTTGCATGACCCAACAACGTGCGAATGGTCTCGATGTCCACTTGGGCCTGCAGGAGGTGGGTTGCAAAAATGAATGCCGGAAGGTGTGTGATATCACGCGCTTCGTGAGCCCCAATTGACGAACCGCTCTGCGTAGCCCTTTCTGCAACTGTGAGTCGTGTAAGTGATAGCGCCAATGCACGTTTTCATCCGGGACAAAGGTCGGATTCGTTGCCGGGAAGACCCACTGCCCGGGAAAGGATTTGGCAGGCCCCGGTCCTTTGCGTGCTCATGCACCCGGCATGAATACGCCCGCGTATCCCTCGGCCCGGTCCTTTTCGTGAAGGAGCCGCAACTGCTCCATCTGGGACGCGAACTAAGAGGCGGAACAAGACGTGGATACCAACAGGCTACCCACCACGAGTTGAAAGCATTATGACAATCTCAACCTCAACTTTGAAATCGAAGGGGTGCTGCCGGTAGCCTGTGGCAGACCCTTGACGTTCTCCCAAAATGAATTGCGCTACGCCACGATGAGCTGCGATATCTCAGTTTGGAGTATTCCTCGGGTGTTCTCTCGCCAGGATGCGATACAAGCATGGAGCGACATGTGCGACGATGATGGCACGTTCGAGGATTCACCTGAGATTGGCGAGTTTCAGCGTGAACTTGAGGGGAAGTATCCTCCGATCGATACGCTAAGCGCATCACAAACATCGTTCAAACCGATAGCGTGGGTGAACTGGGCGTATACCAGACTGACAACATGATTCCATGGCGTAAGGGTTCGGGATTGGATGTCGTGCTTCGTGGCCAATTTGGCTACGTGGTACGGAGGAATCACTTCACAAAGCTGGCGAAAAATGGAATGATTCTCGGGAGCCGACTTGGTCGGCGCATGCTTCTTCCTTGTGCCGTAATTTGAAGGAGGTATGGCCGATCAGTCAACTCGCTAAAAGTCTTTCGTGAGTTTTAAAGGACGGTAGTGAACTCAAGTTTAACCCGAAACCTGCAATCGAAGCTCGGTTCTGACCGGCCGCATGTTTGCTTCTCCTTACGCCAACGCCATCCCGCGCATGGTTCCGCTGCCGCTGCTGAAGCGGTCAGTTTCGATGCCAAGGCGTTGGAGCAGGCTGACGTACAGATTGGTGAGGGGGTAATTCTTTTTGGTGTCGAAGGCGAGGTGGCCGGTGTGTTTGAAGCCGCCGCCGGCGAGGAGGACGGGGAGGTTGTCGTTGGCGTGGGAGTTGGCGCTGCCCATGTTGGTGCCGTAGAGGACGGAGGTTTGGTCGAGCAGGGAGCGACCTTGCTCCTTCGCTGCGGACATGCCCTGTAAAAATTCGCCGAGCGCACTGAATTGGGCTTCTTCGATGAGGCGGAGCTCTCCGACGGTTTCCTCGCGATTGCCGTGGTGGGTGAGTTCGTGGCACATGGTTTTGACCCCGGGAATCTGGCGGGGGGTGAGGGTGCCGGTGTTCAGGCAGACGGTGATGATGCGGGTGGAGTCGGTTTCCAACGCGAGGCGCACGAGGTCGAGCATGACCCGTTCATTCTTGGCCAGGTCGTTGTTCTCCTCGATTTTTTTCGGGGCCTCGACGCTCACTTTGGGTTTGGGTCGATCCACCCAATCGGTGGATTTTCCCAGCCGCTTCTCCAGGTCGCGGACGCTGGTGAAGTATTGATCGAGGCGGTCACGATCCGCGGCGCCCACGCTGCGCTCCAGTCGCTTCGCGCGTTCACGCAGGGAGTCGAGCAGGCTGCGGTCCTCCTGCAGGCGGCGCACGGCGGCCGCTTTTTCCTCGGCGGTGTTTTCGACAAAGAGTTGCTGGAAAAGGGTTACCGGGTTGCGCTCGGGTGGAATCATGGATCCGCTGCGCGTCCAGGAACAACTCATCATCTCGGAGCCGATCATCAGGGAGATCGACGGATATCGGGTTTCGCCACCAATTTTTTCCGCCATGACCTGGTCGAGGGAAATGCTGTTCTTGAAGGAGCCGCGACTGGCACCCGGTGCGCCGGTGAGAAAAGATTTTTCCGCCGCGTGTCCGCCGTCCACCCCGGGGAGGGATACTCCGGAGAACACCGTGAGCTGGTCGCGTTGGGCTTTGAGAAACGCGAGATACGGGGTGAGTTCGTAATCGGTTCCGGTTTTTTCCGGGAAGAAGAACTGGGGCATGATCCCCATGTTGGTCATCATTCCGACAAAGCGGCGGGGCGGTTCGGGTTCCGCGCCGCGGGCAAAGCCGGGGAGCATGGCGTCGAGCAGGGGCAGTGCGAGCGAGACGCCGGCGCCTTTGAGCAGGGTGCGCCGCGAGAGCGCGCGATGGGTGTGGATGTAGGGAGCGTTCATTGGGCTACTTCTTCCGGAAGAGTTCACTTTGAATCAGGGCGTGGGTGAGGGCGCGCAAACCGTACTGTCGGTCTTTGGTTTGCGCAAGAATCTGCTCGGCCACGGCGCGATCGGCAAAGCCGAGCGGCGCCCCGGTGGCATAGGTCGCCAGCTGTCCGAGAAAGGCGCGCGCGAGGCGCTCCGGGTCGGCCGCCAGCATGTCGCGCAGGGCGTTCACATCGGCGAAGGGGCGCCCGTCCGGCAGCTCGCCCGTGCAATCCACCGGTAAGCCGTTGTGGTATTCGATCGGATGACCATTGACCTTCTTTCGTTTGTCATGCGGACCTTCCCCGCCGACTACGCGGTAGTTCGCCCGCCATTCGCCGATCACATCGAAGCTTTCCAGGGCGAAGCCGTAGGGATCCATTTTTGCATGGCAACCCGCGCAGCTCGGGTTGTGTCGGTGTTTTTCCAGTTGTTCGCGAATGGTCGTGGCCCCGCGCACGTCCGGCTCGATCGAACCGATGTCGGGTGGGGGCGGGGTGGGGACGATGCCGAGGATTTTATCCATGACGAAGGCCCCACGCTTCACCGGCGAGGTCGTGGTGCCGTTGGCGGTGGTCTTCAGCACCGCAGCCTGGGTGAGGAAGCCACCGCGCACGGTTTCGGCCGGCAACTTCACTCGCCGCAGATCCCAGCCGCGCACGCCCTCGATGCCGTACAGGCGGGCGAGTGGTTCGTTGAGTGTCGCGAAATCGGATTTCACGAAATGGGTGACCCCGAGGTCGTGTTTGAGCAGTTCAGCAAAGAAGGCGCGGGTTTCCAGCGCCATCGCTTCGCTCAACCAGGGCATGAATTCTGGATAGAGTTTCTTGTCCGGCTGGGTGTCATTCAGTTCGCGCAAGGCCAGCCACTGCCCGGTGAAATTGTCTACGAAGCGGGACGCGCGCTCATCGTTCAGCAGTCGTTCGGTTTGCGCGCGGAGTATCGCGGGTTCGTGCAGTCTTCCCTCGTCGGCCAGTTTCGCCAATTCGGCATCCGGCAAGGTGCTCCAGAGAAAGTAAGAGAGACGGGCGGCGAGGGCGTGATCATCGAGGGGGCCTGGGGCTTCCTGGATAAGCATGAACTCTGGCGAGGTCAGCACCTCGCGATAGGACGCGAGCATCGCGTCCTGAAAGGGCGCACCGCCCTCAAGCGCCTTTGCGACCTTC
>JBLIND010000288.1:0-8541 GCA_047639095.1 Candidatus Omnitrophota bacterium
GCGGCATCGCCGGCGGTACTCGCCCGACCGACGCGAATCATGCCGATCGCATTATATTTCTCGATGAGGATCTGCTGCATTTCCGGGTGGGTGTTGAGGATCTGCTTCACCACGACGCCGAACGGCTTATACAGGTCCTCATCCTGTTCCGTGCTGACGAGGCTCTGCGAAATGGAACCGCGGACCAGCACCTTGCAGGCCTGTTCCGGGTCGTTGTCCTCGAGGGCCCCCATCATTTCGCCGAGCAAGTTGACCGTAGCCCGATCCGGGCTGATCCGTAAGGGATGCGGCCAATGCCGTAGGCGTGCGGAGGTGCCCTCTTCCACCTGGGGCACGTCGTCGAGACGGGCCTCCGCTTCATCGAGCATCCAATCCGCGAGCATGTTCTCCCGACTGGGATTGGTCAGCCATTTATACTTCAACGCCTCCACGCGCAGGGCCTCCCAATCCCTGGCCTTCCACGCCTGGTACAACGCCGCGCGCACGAGGGCTGGCGGACTATATCGATCGGAAGTACTGCGGTTCCGCGTGGACTCGTAGGCCTGATCATACCAGAGCGCGAGACTCGCCTCCAGGGCATCCAGGTTTCCGGTGCCGATCATATTCCACCCCTGCCAACGCATCATGGCGTCTACATCGACCGAACGCATCTGGCCACCCAGCCGATGTGGCCGCATAAAGGGAACGGCCTCCTGCGCAAGCGTCAGCACGTCGTCACTCCGGGCAGAATCCTCAAGCAATCGCGTCATAAAGTCGATGGAAGCATTCTGCTTGAAGGACGCCGGCCCCCATCCGTTCAGCAGGGTGCGATTGCTCTGCTGAATCCAATCGGACTGGGGGTCAAAAAGGATGTCCTGATACAGGTGGACATGGCTCAAGCGAACATGCTGTGCCTGCCCCTCGGTTCGTCCCGACAACTGTAATTCAACATAATGCAGGGGCATCGTGTAGTGCTGACTGAGATGCACGCGCTCGTACATGGACCAATGCTCGCCGTCCTGGCTGGCTTCAAATTCAATAAAGTCGACGCCGTAAATCGTGCGCAGATAAAACGGGGCCACGTAGACAAAGCCACGCTTTTCATTCGCTTCCACATCCCCGGCGTTGAACGCATCTCGGCAGAGAATAAATCGATCGTCTTTCCCGGCAAAGTACGTGGTTCGCTGCGATCGCTCGTGCACGGAAAACCCCACCCCGGAAGCATGCGAGCAATCATCGACACGCACGGTCATCACGCAGGGTCCGCGCGGGCGATAAACGGCGGCGGCCGAACAAACACCCTTGCCCAACGGATTGGATAAGGAAACGGATCCGTTGGGGTGGACCTCCAGCTTGGAGCCATCCTCCGGAGGCGTATAACGATCACGTGCACTGCGCTTCCAATCCAGGGTATCCGCCGCAGCGAGTGTCGCCACCGCATACGGATCGACTGCGGGTGTCAAGGCGGGCAAGTGTGTGCGCTGGAAAAGCTGGATGCGGCCTTCGATCTCAAACAAGGTGTTGGTGGGATCCGCCGCCAGGGGAAAAGACCAGAGGAGCTGTGCACCACGGGCAACGCTCAACACGCGATCCACGTACCGGATGTCGAGCGCACCATCCCGATAAGCATACCAGCGCGATTTGTCGTCGACCAGGCGTTGGCCGTCCTTGGTAAGCGCAAGGGTTGAATTCCAGGCGCGATCTATCGCCAGGTGGTAGTCGCCTGCGGCGGTCGCGAACGTGAAATGCAACCGGGCGGCATTGGCGTCACCCTGGCGCAGGCGAAAGGCCTCTCCATCCGCAAGAGACGGAAGCGCGAAGACCCCTTTGAGATCGATGTACCCCTGCTCGGCCTGAACCGTCATTACGTCGTTGGTCGTGAGGGGTTTGGCCAACTCCCTGAACTCGGTCATCCATCGGAAATCCCCACGCTGGCCGGGATCTTCGTACAGCGCCCACGGTTCGATGCCCGATGCTGCGCCCGTGAGGAGCACCATACCGAGCAAAACCCCACACAGGGATCGCATGTTGATCAAGGCGTTGATGGCAGACCTCCTGGTGCAGCGGGTTGCGTCATAAAGCCCGATAGAGCCCAGGCACCGTGTGCGTTACCCTCGGCGAGCTTGAGCGTCATGGTTTTCGCGCCGGGCGGAATGGCCACATCCACCTGGGTACCGCGATGCCACCAATGGTATTGGATCGGATCGGTATTGGTCCAGGCAGGCTGGTCATCGAAGAAGACTTCATAGGGTCCTACTTCGGCCCAATTAACGGTGGTATATCCGACGATGGAAACGAAGCGTTTCCAGCTGGGGTCGAGCGCGTAGGTCAAGGTACTCCCTTCCGGCACGCCGATCCCGGTCGGGAACGGAAAATGACCCACCTTGATCGGCTGGCCATTGACATGCTTGCCGGGTTGCAGGCGGGCGCCTTCCTCGAAGAGGTCGACGGCCGTCGGGGTAATCGATTCAAGATGGATATCCGGAGCGATGGGGGTCGCTTCTTCACCATTCACCTCGTAGATCACCGAGCGCAGGCGCATATCCTCAAGCACCAGGTACGGCAGCGGCTTGCCTTCCTTTCGGATCGGATGGACCAGTAATTCCAGGGTAACCTTCTGGCCGTTGAATCGGCCAAGATCCCAATCCATGGGATAGAGAAAACCGGCGACCTTTTTTTCCGTGAGCAGGTTTTCCCATTTCCGGACGCTCTGCTCCTCCTCCTTGGCGATCCAGCCGCGGGGTTCATGGAACTGTCCGTTGACATAAAGCGAGATCTCATGCCCTCCGGTCCCTTCCCGTCCGCGCGTCGCCACCACCTGCAGCCATGCGTTGCTGGGACTCACGGTGAAGGTCCGTTTGATCCGCGTGTCCTCCTGGATGTCGAGATAGAGCCCTTCGCTGTACAGCGCCCACCAGGTGAGTACGCAGGGTCCGGTCAGCGTCTGTTTCGCCCAAGCCTCCGTGCCTTCCCATCCCGGCAGTTGCGCGTAGATGCGCGCGTAACGCTTTGTGGTTTCGACCTGGGGCGATTGCTTCAAAGTGACCGTGGGATTTAACCAGTCGAGCTCGTCGCGAATGTCGAGTGGATCCGCACCGGCGGGTCGATCATCGTGTCCGAAGTCGGTCACAAGGATGAGCTGCTTGAAGGCTGAAACATCCAGCGGAGGGATCCGCACCGGTTCCTCGCCCCCGCGAATGAAATCACTTTTCCAGATCGGCGCGCCCCCCCGTTCGTCGCCGTACACCGCACAGGTGACACAGCCACCCTTCCCCACCGCGCGATCCATGCCGACCCACGAGGTGAATTGATGCGCCTCGGGCGGCAGTTCGACCACAATTTCGGAATAGGAGTGAGTGGCAAAACCAAAACCGGCGCGCAACTCGTTGCAAGCCAGCTCATCGCCCCGCAAACTCTGATTTTGCGCCCAGGACCATTGAAAGCCCGTCGCGCTTTGCTGCTTGAGAGAGGTCGCAGGAAAAAGCGAGAGCGGCAGCTCATTGCTCGTGCGAAAAGATCGACTGACCACGTTCCGGCGAGTGTCAAAACGAATACCCGAGTAGGCCCAGGCGGGTTGGATGGACAGGATGTGCGGATCGACCTCGATGAGCAGCATGCGCTTGCCGGTGAGCCGGGCTCCGTTGGTCAGGTGAAATTGCACGAGTCGGTCATCGGCTTTCGGACTGCGAATCGAAGCGTCCTCCTGCAGGGCGCGCCACCGGTCGACGCTCGCCGGTTTATAACTGTCGATTTCATCAAACCCGACGCGCTTCAAGCCATCACTGGTCAAGAGTTTGAGTCCGTCCTCCCCCCAGCGCACCGACTTGACGGTCAGGCGGGTGCCGTCCTTGAGTTCCATGGTCCCGGGCGGCAAATCGGCATCCTTGGCAACACCGGATACGATGGCGGCCACGTGGTCGATACGAACGGGCATTTCGCTATTATTGGAACGAAAGCCGGAGCAGGGCGAAGACATCTGGATCAGCAGCCGCTTCTCGAGTCCGCGCTCCTCGTCCTCGGGCAGAAGTCCGATAAGGGATCCGGGGAGGAGGTCGCCGTTCGCCAGGCGAATGTAGGGTCCGAGCAAATCCGCATCCCGCGCGTATTCGCGAATATATCGGATGGTCTGGCCTTCCAGGCCCAGGGGTGCTTCGCCGATGGTGGGCGCGTTGGTCGAATAGGACCAGTCGTAGCTGTTGAGGATCTCCTCCCCTGTCTGGACGGATCCATTATCATACACCACGGCATAGTTCTCCGCACGTACGCAGGCCATCAGCAGGGCCAGGTGAAAAATGATCCATTTCATAACAGGCGAACAGCATGCAAGGAAGTCCGATGCCGACAAGTGAAAATGGATATTGGTTGCGCGTGTGACAAGGTAGCGTGGTTCCAGCGAAGGCCGACGGCTACTGCTCCTGAGCGATGTGGGTGACCTTGAGCACGTTATACGGCTGATCCTCGTCCGGACAGAAGTAGTTCTCATCCGGCAGCAGGGGCAGGTCCTCATCAAACAACTCAGAGATGACGACCCGAAACGTATTTACGGGGCTGATGGAGGGATACAGTCGCTCACGAATCTCGGGCGGAACCAGGTAGGCATTCAGGATGGAAAAGCGCTCCTGGATATGCGGACGCCAGGCGGCCTCATCGGTGATGGGCGCTTCGGGACGGCCGCTGTTCACCCAGCCATGATCCGCTTGAATAATAATGATCGGCGGGACCTTGGATTTGGCGAGGATGCCTTCAATGGAGGCTTTGATCCGGGTGTTGAAATAGATCAACTGGTCGAGATACCCGTTCCCGAGCTTGCTTCGTTCGGCTCGATCCCAATGCAGGGAAAGTGGAATATCCTCAAGCACTTCCCCATTTCGATCAAAGACGTAGGGCGGATGCGGGAGGATAAAATGAGCGAGCAGAAAAGTCGGGCCATCGATTTCCGCCACCTTTTCAAGCGTATCGAAGGAGTAAAAATGCGAACCGGAAACGCTGGGGACAAGCGAACGCAGGACCGTGGTCTGCATGAAGACGTTGTTGAACTGGTTACGCCGCCAATACGGTACGTAGGCAAACTTCATGTCCGCAATGTCGGTGGTCCCGGTCGCATTGGCCATGGTCATGATCTGCGTAAAGCGGTAGCCCTTACTGCGCAGGTGGCGTCCCACCCAGTTGTTGGCGGTCACATGGGTGATCAGGTTGCGCGAGGTCCCCATCGCGCCCGCGTCCTTGATCACATCATCCAGGTACACCATGTTCAAGGAGGAGGCCAGCGAGAGGAAGGTCAGTGGATAGTTGGAGGTGGCTTGATCCGCAATGTAAAACCCCTTGCCCCGCAGCCAGTCCAGGAAGGGTTTGTTGTCATGCGAGAAAACCCGCCGGAGAATATCCTCCCGAACGTAGGCATCGGGAATGATGTAATAGATATCCGGCAGGTCGGCGCGGTCTTCGAGCATCGGCGGGGCCGGATCGCCGGCGGGGAACACCCCGGCGGATTCGCTGATCGTCGCGGAACCCGCCTGATCTTTTTTCACCGAGGTCGCGGACGTCGCATGACTGGTCAATTTGAATGCGGAGAAACCAACCATGATGGCGGAGATCGTCATCACGAGCATGAGCACGGGCTGGAGCTTCTTCTTCGTGCGGAACATCCAGGCAAGAACGGCGATGGAAAGAACGCCATAGCCGACGCTGAGGATGAGGTTGAGCTTCCACTGGGTCCACACGAGCTTGTGCTGCCAGAAGAAGTCGAAGGCATGGCCGTAGGTGAAGAACACGAAGGCGGCCAGCACGGTCGCGAGGACGGCGCGATCCTGCTTGCGGAAGATCAGAAACATCAACGTGTGAAAGAGCAGCACGCTGGCCACCACGACCAGCAGCGTATAGAACGCCAGGCGCGCATTGGTCTGGCCCGGGTTGAATGCCCATAGGAACATCACGGGAATCATGGATGCAAACAGGGGGGCGAGCAGCGGTCGCTTCTTCTCGGGCAGCGTAAACGCGCGCAGCACCGCACCACCGGCAAGCAAGACCCCCAGCGTGGTGTAGAACGTTTCCGCACTGGGCTTCAGCAAATTGGTTACCAGGACGTAGACCAGGAGCAGCCCAAGGCCGGCAACAAAGATTTTATCAGACTTCATGAGAGGAGGCAGGATGCGTACATGGGCGAGTCGGGGCTATCAAATTAAGGCAAACGGAGCAATGATCAATCAATGGGCGCACGCCCCGGCATCTTTTAAAAACCAAAATTGTGTGGGTCCGGGCCGATGCGCTGGCCCGCATCCAAGGCGTTCAGGATCGCCATCTCATCCTCGCTCAGGGCAAAATCATAGAGCAACGCGTTTTCGACAATGCGCTCGGGAGTGACAGATTTAGGAATCACATGGTGGCCGCTCTGCAGGTGCCAGCGGAGGATGACCTGGGCGATGGACTTCTCATGCGCGAGGGCGACGGGGATGAGCTCGGGCAGTTGCAAATCCCCCTGCAGCAATGGGCTCCAGGCCTGGAAACGGATATCGCGATCGTGGCAATAGCTGCGCAACACCCGCTGCTGTAAACGCGGATGGCACTCGCATTGATTCACCGTCGGCACCACCTCCGCATCGTGCAGGAGCTCGTCCAGCTGATCGGGATCGAAATTGCTGACACCAATCGCTCTGGCGCGGCCCGAGGCGTAAATCTCCTGCATCACCTTCCAGGTGTCGACAAAGGCCCCTTCGACGGCCCAATGGATGAGGTACAGATCCACGTAGTCCATGCGCAGCCGGGCGAGGCTGCCCTCGAAGGCTTCCATGACCGTGCCGTTGCGTTGTGCATCATTCCAGACCTTGGTGGTGATGAACAATTCTTCCCGGGGAAGGCCAGACTGCGCGATGGCGTGGCCAATACTGACTTCGTTCCCGTAAATCGCGGCGGTGTCGATAAGGCGATAGCCGGTGGCGAGGGCCGCATTGACCGCCTCCTGCACGACCGGCCCTTCGGCCGACTGCCAGGTGCCCAGGCCGAAACGCGGCATCCAGGTGCCGTTGATGAGTTGGTCGCGATCATTTAATCCAAAAGCTTGCATGGAGGGGTTGTAGCGAGATCGCGTAGCCGGGTCAAGGAAAGCAACCCTGGGGCTTGGCCTCGGAATTAGGCGTGGGAATCTTCGCTGAATTTGCTAAGTCATGCGCATGGAAGAGCGGCCCTTAAACCTGAGCACGGGAAACGTACTGCGCGGGGCACTCTGCCTGCTCGCCTTTGCAGCCCCCCTGGTCTACCTGCCCGGCGCGACCATTTCGTTCGAGCTGGCCAAGTGGGCGGTGATCAAAACCTTCGCCGGCTTTTTTCTTTTTGCGGGTGTGATCCACCTCATCACCGGTCAAGCCTCACCCGCCATCAAGCGCCTTGCCCGCGAACCCCTGGTCTGGCTGGCGGGCGCGTTTGCCATCAGCAGCATCCTCTCCACGGTCTTCGCCCACGCCCGACCTACCGCGATCTGGGGCACCGCCACCCAGGATGCGGGAATCCTGTCGCAGCTCAGCCTGGTGATCCTCTTTGTATCCACGGCCGTGCTTATCCAGACACCACGCCAGCACAAGCAGCTGCTTGGATGCATCCTCGCCTCGGGCGTTCTCATGTGCGGGTTCTGCCTGAGCCAACTGATCAACGAAGGGGCGATCGGCAGTGAGCGGGGTGAGGGCCGACGCGTCTGGGGAACGATCGGAAATCCCATTTACCTCGGCGACTACCTCGTCATGCTGATCCCCCTCGCGCTCGGTCTGGCGCTAACCATTCGCAAGCGGATCGCAATCGCCCTCCCCTGCATCCTCCTCGGCCTGGCGCTCTTATGGATGCTCTCTGCCTCGTCGGCGCGCGGAGCAAGCCTCGGGCTTCTCGGGGCGACCGGATTCGTTGTCCTGGCAGTACTGATCCGGCGGGCGAAGCAGCCGAAGCCCTATCGGATCGCCATGACCCTGGGGACACTGGCGTTCGTCATCCTTTTTTTCCTCCCCTCACCGATCTCCCCGCTTCATATCGGCGGAAAAGCATTCCATCAGCGCGTCGGGGCCAGCATGGATGCGCGCATCCAATTCTGGCGTGCGAGTGCGCGCATGGTTGGCGGATATACTCAGCTGGACACGCGTGAAATCTACGCGGGCGAATCGGCGGCCGTACGTGTTCTTTGCGGCTGGGGTCCGGAAAATCTGGGGGCGGTGATCGATCCCTACTTACCCCCCGAGGCCGGGGTCGCGGCGAACTTTATCCGGACGCTCAGTCGAGCACACAACGAGAGTTGGGATCGGTTGCTCATGTACGGTGTACTCGGTGCCTTCGTGTACCATGGGTGGATTGCGACCGTCCTCGCCGCAGCCCTGCGGCGATTGGGCTGGGTGCACAACCGCCGGGAAGCCCGGATACTTGCAGGGACGTTCGCGCTCGGGCAAGGTGTGGCCCTGGCCTGGCTCGGCATCAGCCAGGCCTGGCCCTACTGGGGGCTGATCAGCATCCTCGCCCTGTTGATCAGCAGCCTGATCTTCATGGTCTATCGACCGCGCGGAGAAACCGACACGCCCATCCTTGCGGCCG
>JBLIND010000289.1:0-8538 GCA_047639095.1 Candidatus Omnitrophota bacterium
CATCAGGATCACCTCCGCTTTTACGTCCAGGAAGAAGCCCGCGGATATGGACACGCGGTTCATTGCGCCCGGGCCTTCACCGGGGACGACCCCTTTCTGCTCATGGTCAGCGATCACCTCTATGTTTCCGATGACCCCAAGGCCAGCTGTGCCGCGCAGTTGATTGCGGCCGCCGAGCAACAGGCCTCTTCGATGTCGGCCGTTCAGGCGACCCACGAAAGCAAGTTGCCCCACTTCGGCACCATCGCCGGACGCCTGTTCAAGAATTTCGACCACCAGTACGAGATCACCCGCGTGGCAGAAAAACCTACGCCCACCCTGGCAGAACAGGAACTGGTCGTGCCGGGTATGCGCCAGGCCCACTACCTCTGTTTTTTCGGCATGCACGTGCTCGGTCCAGAGATCATGCACATTCTCGATGAGCAATTGGCCTCCCTCGCGGATGGGCAAAACCTCAGCTTGTCTCCAGCGCTCAACGAGCTGGCCAGCCGCAGTCAGTACCTCGCGCTGGAGGTTCAGGGCCGGCGCTACGATCTCGAAGAGCGCTATGGCCTGCTCTACGGTCACCTCGCCGTCGCCTTGCAGAGTCCCTACCGTGACGAAGTCCTCAGCGGTCTCGTCGAGCTGCTCGCCAGGAATGGATCGCGCTGATGGCATCCGTCTTAATTGATATCATCACCTCAAACGATTCCGAGGTGCGCGATCGCTCGCTGGAGTCGGTTTGCGATGGCCTCGACCGGGCGGCCCTGGAACAGGAATGCGCCGCCCTGGATGCTTTCTGGCGGACCAGCAACAATCTGTACGAACGCGTGCGCACCCTCTTTTTTCTCTATGCGATCCATCGCTTTCACCTCCCGGCCTTGTTGGACGACGCCCCCGGCCTGATTCCCTTCAGCGGTTATGAACACCTCTTGAATCGGCGTTTTGTCGAGGCAATCGATGAGTTTATCGATGCGCGCAATGCGACCGGGCTTTCCGACAATTTGAGTTCGGCCCTCGCCCGCGCCTACTACCAGTTTGCCCTGCAAAACCTCGCCGACCAGGTGCATCGCAGCGTGCAATCGGTCCGCGGCAACCAGTGGATGTTCCGCATGGGCCATCCCGATGATCACGGGCTGAAGATCGACAAGCGCCTCATCGATCCCAGTGGCGCTCACCCGGTGCTGGTCGAACAAACCGCGGTTCGCATGGATCTTTCCCACTCCTGCTGGAGCGATATTTTCTTCCTTGGCATGGATTTCCCCGAAGGCGCCCGGGTGCTCAACGTCTCGATTGACCTCGCGGTCAAAGGCCGGGACGCCAAACCCCAGCCACCGGTCGAAGCTTTTTTTCGGGTCATCGAAGAACCGGTGATTCGCCTGTCCAGCGTCGACCTCGGGGTCATGGCGGAAGTCACGTCGCTAAACGATATGTTTAACTTCGCCCAGGATTACCTGGGTTTGCTCAAGTCCGCCGTCATCGCCTCCGGGATGATTCCCATGGGCGTCGAGGGCTCCGGGCATTCACTGGAACGCCTGCTCGAGCGCCTCCTCGGCCCGGGCCGCGGATTCGAGCTCGTGAGCAACGTTCGCAACATACCCAAGGGTTCGCGCCTGGCGGTTTCGACGAACCTGCTCGCCGCCTTGATCGCGGCTTGTATGCGCGCCACGGGTCAAACCGCCAAGCTGACCGGCCCGCTCGTCGAGGCTGATCGACGCATCGTCGCGGCGCGGGCCATCCTCGGCGAATGGATGGGTGGATCCGGCGGCGGCTGGCAGGACTCTGGGGGGGTCTGGCCGGGCATCAAGGTGATCTCCGGGTGCATTGCGGAAGAAGGCGATCCCGAATACGGCATCAGCCGCGGGCGACTGCTGCCCGGGCACACGCTCATCGGTACGGATCAGGTCAGCAAAGAAACCCGCGACAAGTTGCAGAACAGCCTCGTCCTCGTGCACGGCGGCATGGCGCAAAATGTGGGGCCGATTCTGGAGATGGTCACGGAGAAGTACCTCCTGCGCAGCCAGAAAGAATGGGTGGCCCGGAAGGCCTCGATCAAGATGTTCGACGAGATTCTCGATACCTTGAAGGCGGGCGATATCCGCAAGCTGGGCCAGCTCACCACCGAGCACTTTTTCGGGCCGATCAAAACCATTATTCCCTGGGCGAGCACCTACTACACCGAACGGCTCATCGAGCGCATGCGCGCGGACTTTGGCGAGCAGTTCTGGGGCTTCTGGATGCTCGGCGGCATGTCCGGTGGTGGCATGGGATTCATCTTCGACCCGACGATCAAGGAACAGGCCCAGGCGCGCCTGCTCGAGGTCATGCTTGAGGAAAAACGCTCGCAGGAGAATGCTTTGCCCTTCGCGATGGATCCCGTGGTCTACGATTTTGAGATCAACGAAAACGGCAGCACCGCTCATCTCCGCGCCGGCGAAAAGGCCCTGATGCCCGCCGCGTATTACCCGCTGGTGCTCCCGGATATGATCCGGACCGATCCCCGGAAGCTGCATCCCTCGCGCCATGCGGAGATGTCGCGTTTTCGCAAAGCCTGTGCGCACGATCCGGATTTCGCCGCGATTCCCGTCCAGGTGTTTGACAACCTTCTGCCGACCCTGGAAACCGATGAAGGCGGCTCCGAAGGCCTCGATGGCCTGCTCGAGCGTTTTGGTTTTGATCCTGTACAGCACGAAGCGATTCGCAAGGATCTCAAATCCGGCCTGATCGGCATGAGCCAGAATCGCCTGCCCGCGAACAGCCGAATCGAAGATCCCAAACCCGGTTCCGTGGCCTATCAGCTCGAGGCCAGCGACGTCGATCGGGCGCGCGGTGAAGCGGCACTCGCGAATGGCGAAGTCGGGGTCATTACCCTCGCGGCCGGCGCCGGCAGTCGCTGGACCGAAGGGGCGGGCGTGGTGAAAGCCCTGCATCCGTTCAGTGCCCTGGGCGGCCAGCATCGCAACTTTCTCGAGGTGCACTTGGCCAAGAGCCGTCAGACTGGCCAGCGCTTCGGTGAACAGCCCGTGCACATCATCACCACGAGTTACCTCACGCACGGACCGATCGCCGACTACCTCGCCGAGCGGAAGAATTTTGGCTTCGATGGCCCCCTCGGGCTTTCCTATGGCAATTCCATTGGCCTGCGCATGATTCCCATGGTCCGTGACCTGCGGTTTCAATGGGAAGAAATGCCCCAGCAGATGCTCGACGCCCGTCAGCAGAAGGCGAAAGAGAATCTGCATCGCGCGCTCATGGGCTGGGCGGAAAGTCAGGGCGAGGTGAGTGACTACCGCGACAACGTGCCGCTGCAATGCCTGCATCCGGTGGGCCACTGGTACGAAATTCCCAACATGCTTTTGAACGGCACGCTCACCGAAATGCTCCAGCAGCGCCCGAATTTAAAGGTGCTGATGGTGCACAACATCGACACCCTCGGGGCGAATCTCGATCCCGCTTTGCTGGGCATGCATCTCAACAGCGACGCCGGCCTGAGCGTCGAGGTCATCTCCCGGCGCATCGATGATCGCGGAGGAGGCCTGGCCAATGTCGACGACCGCATGCGTCTGGTCGAAGGCCTGGCCATGCCCAACGAAGAAGACGAGTTTGGCCTGTCCTACTACAACTCCCTGACCACCTGGATCAGCATCGACGCCCTGCTCGATTTCTTCGGCCTCACCCGCGAGCAATTGACCAGCCGCGAGTTGATCATCGAAGCCGTCCGCAAAGCGGCACGCAGCCTGCCGACCTACGTCACGATTAAAGACGTCAAGAAGCGCTGGGGCCACGGCCAGGAAGACATCTACCCCGTCACCCAATTCGAAAAACTCTGGGGCGACATGACCGCCGTCGGCAACCTGAAAAGCCGCTTCGTCGCCGTCACCCGCCTCCGCGGCCAACAGCTGAAAGAGCAATCCCAGCTCGACGGCTGGTTACGGGATGGGTCCGCCGCGTACATCGAGACGCTTTGCGATTTTCAAAAGCAGGATAGATAAAAGGACCCGCAACGGGAGCCTCGGCGACCTGGCGCACTAATTTTAATCGGCCACATATCTTGTCGAATTCTGGGCCCGATCGCATACTCTCCAGGGAATGATCAAGGACGGGGGATTTGATTTCGAGACGACGGCTTTCGTCACACTTGGGCTGCCCACGGCGTTTTGCATCAACCTGTTTTTCTGCCATCGGCGGATCGATGAAATCTTATCCCTGTACCTCGTCTCGACCCTCTTCGTGGTGCAAACCGGCTGTCGATTAATGCATGTGTGGCTTGGGATGAACTACGCACCGGGAATCTCCCTGCCGGAGTTCGATATGAAGATGGACGGCATTTTCCTTGGGCAGCCTTTCGCGGGAATCAAGTGGATCTTTTTCGCGCTCACCGTACATGCCTGGTGTATGTGCTTGGTCGTTTGATCGAGCTCATGAAGGCGCGCCAACTGAACATGCCGACGCTTATCCACTTGGGTACTGGCCTGGCTTCGGTCGTTGGTATTGTTCTATTGCTACAAGCCTTGTGGGGTGGTCCGTACCGGGAGCTTTACCACGAACGAGCACGGATCTACGGCGACGCCCATGGGCACACGGAAGCTTATCTTTTGCAGTGGTTGTCGGAGGAGCCCGATTCGCCACAGGCCCAGTTGCTCTACCAAAACCTGAAGAAGCGAAAAGCGGCCTTCTCTAACTCAGGAATTAGACCTAAGCAATAGAATGGGTGAGGGGACAGCTATGCGGAGCATCCCGCCGTACCGTGGCTGTCCCCAGCCGCGCCCATGGCCGAAGTTCCTCCGCTCTCCAGCAGCTGACAACGAGGTCCTCAGTCGTCGCCGCGGACTTTACCCCGGAGCTTTTTCTTCGCGCCCTGAATCGTTTTGCTATCCATCATCTTCGCCTTTGACCGGCGGGAGCGCCGGCGTTTCTGGCGGCGGATTTTCTCGGCCTCCATCCGGCGTTTGGACTTTTCGCCGAGCTTGATCTCTTCCAGCCGATCGCAGAGCTCCTTGCGGGCGTAGTAGCGATTCATGCGTTGGGAGCGGGTTTGCTGGCACTTGATCTCGGTTTCACTCGGCTTGTGCAAGAGCTGAACACATGAAGAGGTAACGTTGACTTTCTGCCCGCCTTTTCCGGAACCGCGGATAAAGTTCTCCTCCAGGTCATCCTCGTGGATGCCGAGGGCGGCCATCCGACCTTCTAACTGTTTGATTTTTTCCTGGGAGAGGGACATGTTGCCAACCTAAGCCGGAAAATCGTGATTGGCAAGAATGTGCGTACGCGGTCCCGGGCCCACCCAAAGCAATTTTATGGAAAGTGAACTGATCATAGCCGCCGCCTCTGGAGACCTGGAGACCATCCGCGAGCACGGCCCGAATGCCGATCCATCGGAGCTCAACCGCGCCCTCGGCCGGGCCGCGGCGATGAATCATTTTCTCGCGGCCGATGCACTGATCGAATTCGGGGCCGACCCCGCCGGCAGGTATTCACCCAAGTATGGACCCGTGCTGTTCGTCGCCTGTGAGTTCAACAACCCGGATGGGATTACCTATCTGCTCAAAGCCGGCGCCGACGCCACCGCGACCTTCAAGGGCCAGACCGCCCTCGATCATCTCTTTCATTCACCCGTTCGTTCGGAGCTGAAGTACAAGTGCATCAGCCTGCTCATGAAGGCGGGCGCGCCGCTCGAAGACAACGCAATCACCGCGATTCAACGGGGGAACCTGAAGTTGCTGCGGGATCACATGGATGCCGACCCGGATTTAAAGCGTGCGATCTATCCCAAGCTTTCCTACGGAGATTTTCCCCTGAATGGCGGGGGCCTCCTCCATCTCGCGGTCGATTGCCTGGAAACCGAGATTATCCGGGAGCTGATTCATCGGGGATGCGATGTCGATATGCCGGCCGCGTTAAATGATGAGGGATACCCCGTCTGGCCGACGAACCTGAAAAGCCTGGGTGGCCAGACGCCCCTGTATCATGCCTTTGGGCAGCACTATCCCATGCTCGAGCTGCTGCTGGAGCGCGGAGCGGATGTGGAGATTACCGCGCCCTTCCTCCGGGACGATGAAGAGATCGAGCTGAGCCCCCTGGATTTCTTCCTCGCTCTGGATGCGGTCGAAGGCAACATGGAAAAGGAAATCACCCTCGTCCTCGAACGCCTGAACTAGCCCCTGGAGTGCGTCTGCTTGCTGACGCCTTCTTCTTCAGCAGCTTGCTGCGACCCTCTGCGACCCTCTGCGACTGCCTGCGCCCCTCGCTCCCCCTCTTTTTTTACTGCCATTTTTTCGAGAGGCTCTATAACCCATGCCATGAGCACGAACGTGAGTATTCAGGATCTCGGTCAGCATGTTGGCCAGGAAGTCACCCTCCGCGGCTGGCTGGACGGCAAACGATCCAGCGGCAAGCTGGTCTTCCTCCTCGTCCGCGACGGCACCGGCATCTGTCAGTGTACGGTGGAGGCCCAGCATGAAGACGCCTTCGCCCGCGCGGGTGAAATCGGGCACGAGTCCTCGCTGACCGTTACCGGAACCGTCCAGGCGGATGAGCGTTCGCCCGGTGGCTTCGAGCTCTCGGCGCATGCGATCACGGTGATCCAGAACGTCGAAGAATTTCCGATTGCCCGCAAGCAGCACGGCATCGACTTCCTGATGAATCACCGCCATCTCTGGTTGCGCTCGCATCGCCAGACCGCCATCCTCCGGGTCCGTCACACGATCATAAAAGCCGCGCGCGATTTTTTCGACTCCAACGGGTACACGTTGATCGACACCCCGATTTTCCAGCCCGGGGCGGCCGAGGGTGCGGGGACCCTGTTCGGGGTCGACTATTTCGACGACGAGAAAGCCTACCTCGCCCAGACCGGTCAGCTGTACCTGGAAACCGCCGCGATGGCCCTTGGCAAGGTCTATTGTTTCGGCCCGACCTTCCGGGCGGAGAAGAGCAAGACCCGGCGGCACCTCACGGAATTCTGGATGATCGAACCCGAGGTCGCCTTTTACGAATTGCCCGACATCGAACGCCTGGCCGAGGATTTTATCACCCACCTGGTTAAGGCCGTGCTCGCAGATAACCGGGAGGATCTCGAAGCCCTGGGCCGCGATATCTCCGCTCTGGAAAAAATCGAAACGCCCTTCCCCCGGATGACCTACAGCGAGGCGGCGGAATACCTGCGCAGCGACGCGCTGCATGCGAAGCTCGAAAAAGAAATGGCGGCGGATCAGGAAGAACTGACCGCCTGGGGAGTGGAGTTGGTTCAGCTCGAAGCTCAGCAGGAACAGGTGACCAAAGCCTGGAAGAAAGAAAAAATCGGCCAGGAGATTCAGGCACTCAAGGAACAGATCAAGGAGCGCGAGGTCGACCTTCAGAACCGACCCCTTCACCTGGAAGACGCCCGGACCTTCGAGTGGGGTAAGGATTTTGGCGGCGACGAAGAGACGATACTCTCGAAACAATTTGATCGGCCCCTGATCGTGACCGAATACCCGGCGGGGGTGAAAGCTTTCTACATGAAGCGCTCCCCGGACAACGACCAGGTGGTCTTGAACCTCGACGTACTCGCCCCCGAGGGGTATGGTGAAATTGTCGGTGGCAGCCAGCGCGAAGATGAGCTGGACAACCTGCTCGAGCGAATGGCCGCCGAAGGCATGGACACCGGACCCTACGAATGGTACCTGGATCTTCGACGATTCGGTACGGTGCCGCACGGTGGTTTTGGCCTCGGTATCGAGCGGACCGTCTCATGGATTTGTGGATTGAAACACATCCGGGAATCGATCCCGTTCCCCCGCCTCCTGGGGCGTCTATACCCCTGATGATAAACAGCACAATTGGAGAAAAAGCGTATGAGCGAAGAAATAGATGACATGCAGATCGATAAGGCGAACCTCTTCCGAGAAGAGAATTACACCGACCTTAAAGTAGGCGCCTTGAAAGTTTTGATGCCGGTGAAGGCCGATGGCTCTCCGGATCCCGACCGCAAAGCACAGTACATGGGCACCACCAATGTGATGACCCACATGGGTGCGGTACCCATCGACGCTCCAATTGAAGCCGATGACCTGGAAGCGGCAATCGATAAATTTCCCGAGGCCGTAAATGCCGCCGTGGAAGCCATGGTTGAACGCGCCCGGGAAATGCAGCGGGAAGAAGCGAACAAAATCGTGGTTCCCGGCATGGGCGGTCCGCCCAATATCAGCTTGCGCTAAGCCGGCGTTTGCCTAAGCTATGGCATGTGCCTTCGTCTGATATGTGTTCTTTCGAGCCTCGCGATCGCGGAGGCCGCCGACTGGCCGATGTGGCGACACGATCCCGGCCGCACCGCCGCGACGGAGCAGGCGCTTCCGGAAGAGTTGGCGCTCCTTTGGTCGCGCGAGCTCCCGCCCCTTAAGCCCGCCTATCGCGATGTCCGCCTGCAGTTCGATCGCGGCTACGAGCCCATCGTGCTCGGCCAGCAGCTGTTCGTCGCCTCGACCTTCGATGACAGCGTAACCGCCTTTGATACCGACAGTGGGGAGCAAGCCTGGAAAATCTTTGCCGAAGGTCCGATTCGCTTCGCCCCGGTTGCCGGTC
>JBLIND010000290.1:0-8531 GCA_047639095.1 Candidatus Omnitrophota bacterium
GGTCCGACTTCCCGGGCACGTTCTCCCCCAACGGCGAGGTCGACGACTTCGGGTTTCGTATCTCAAGTCCTTGAAGAATCCGTAACCCTTTATTCTTTTGCCCTCTTACCCTTTGTCAGCCGACGGAGTCGGTTCGAAAATATTTTCTAACCTGGAGTCCCCATGCCGGGCATACACAAATGAATGCAACCTATTGTCGCATTCGCGCCAACGCCCGCGGACCGGACCTCCATTCGTTGATCATTCACGTAGAGGCGGGCGGCCGTGGGACTCCGCCATTGGTTACGACCGCAAATAAACAGGATATGTGGTTTCTCGTACATAGCGATTCGACAGGTGCCTTAAACATCTACCTGCGTATACTCCCGGGAAGACGACCTTCTCGGATATTGGCCGGTAAACAGGTCATCCGAGGTGTCGATCAGGTTAATCACATTGTATGAGGCACCAAAAAGAATCAACGGCGAAGAAACGACGCGCAGGGTACCGATGCTGTGGCCATAAAGTGAAAGCCGACCTTGACCGCCACCAGATCATCATCGATGAGCATCGTGAGCGGGGGATCAATTGAACACATTTGCTTAATCCGAAGAGGAGGACTATGTAACAGCATATGGTTTATGCGAAAATCGAGAATACCCGAAAAAGGATGGACGCATGAGCGGGTGGGCACGATTCATCGCAGTCCTCGTCCTGTGCGGCGTAGTGCGGTCCGCTTATGCCTCGGGATGGTACGAGGAGAACGTGCCGGAGGGCATGGATCTTTATACGGTCGAATTTAAGTGGAAAGAATGGCCGCCGGGCACCTACTTCGCGTTCTGGAACGGCCGGCTTTTCCCGAAGGGCGGCACCTACTACGGGGGGCTTCCGTCCGGGCCAGCGAAAGGTGAAGTTGATTATCACCCGGGCCTGATCTGGTCATTCTGGAATGACAAAGATTATGGCGGCAAGATTGCGCGGGCCATCTATTCCGATCCAGACATGTACGCTCACCAATATGGTGGTGAAGGCATGTGCGGTGGACTTGCCGGTGACCATCTTCCGTGGCTGCGCAAAGACCATTGGTATCGCATGATGACGCGCGTGTGGCGGCCACTGGATCCCGACGCAGACTTCAGCTATTTTGGCTGGTGGTGCAAAGACTTGAGCAACCAGCATTGGCGACTGCTGGGCGTCTTTCAGATTCCCTGCGTCGCCACGGGCTTGCAGGGGAACTCGGGTTTTTTTGAGCTGCTCAGCGAGAAACAGGAGCGCCGATTTCTGGCGCGACGAAACGGCTATTACCGGCTCGATGGTCAATGGGGTCTCAGTCCCTCTATGACCGTCCGCGCGGATGATGTACACACCTGGCTGGCAGAATTGAGTGACGACGGCCGGGTCGCGGAGTTTATGCATTCAAAGAATCCCGCGGATGTGCACAACGTCGCACCGGGTGAACAGAAGACGATCACCACCACCCAGCCTGCCCTGCCCCAACTGGATGCCTTGGTTTGCGAAATTGTTGACGGGGTGAGCCTGGGCAACCAGGTTTCCTTGCGCTGGATCGTTCCGCCGGAAAGCGCGCCGGCCCTGCGCTACGAGATCCGCGCGTACTCGAAACAGGATGGTGCCGGTGAAGCGGTCGCCGATTTTCACAGTGCGAAGCCCTTTCTCCAGTGCAAGACGCTGGATACGACGAAGCCCGCTCGCAGCGCGCGCTTGATCGTCACGGACGTGTTCGACCGGCAGATCGAAAAAACGGTTAACCTGACACCGATAGACACCATGGCGTCGGTCGATCCGGGCGTTTTGATCAGCGGGCTGCAGTACCGTTATTATCCCTCGGAGACCGATCTGGAATCGCTTCCGGATCATGTCGCACAAACGCCTGCCAAACGCGGCTATGTGAATGACCTCGATATTCATTTGGACAAAGATCGAAATTTCTCGGTGCACTACGATGGTTACATCCATGCGCGAAAATCCGGTCTTTACCGTTACTCCCTGCAGTCTTGTGACGGAAGTATCTTAAGCATCGATGGCCAACCGTTGATCGATAATAACGGCTTGCATTCCACCTCGGCGAAGTCCCGTCACATTGCCCTGGAGAAAGGCTATCACCCTTTCGCCTTGCACTATTTTAAAGGACCCAAACCACGCTATCGTGAACTCCAACTTTTTTGGGAAGGACCTGACCAGCCCTACCGGAAGGTGTCGGGAAAAGACTTTTTTCATAACCAGCGCGCGGCACCCAACCTGAACATCGAATGGCGAAAAGAAGGCGACCGTTTTGAACTGAGCCCCCTCTTCACCCATTTCGAGCAACCACCCAGCCACGTCGTCTATTACCGAAACCAGCAACGACTGGGGAAGTCTCTCGCGCGTAATATCGACGAGCGATTCAATATGGCCCCGCACGGAGAACTGATCTCGAGCGGTGCCGGAGAACCTGGACACGCGAATCTGAGCGCGGTGGCCGATGGAAATTTGAACAGCTTCTTTTATATGGCGGGCGGTTCCAGCAACGCGATCACGCTTGATCTTAAGAAGATACAGACGGTCGAAACCGTTTTTACCCAATGGTTTTCCGACGGAACGCGCAGTTACGCGTACGACATCGAGGTTTCAACCGATGGCGTGACCTGGGTGTCGGTAGCGCATCGCGACGCGGCCGTAGCGGAAGCGCCGGATGGAAACGTTCATCGATTCAAGCCGATTGCCGCGCGCTACCTCCGCCTGGCGCAGATCCGCAACTCAGCCAACGAATCGATTCACCTCGCCGAGATGATGGTCTTTGCGGCCGGTACGCCCCACCTGCCGGCCGCTTTTACCCTGACTACGCAGCTGCCGGAGGGCGACCATCGGATCTGGGCCAGAGCCACATCCGCCAACGGCGATACGGTTGACTCACCCGTCTATGATATCGACAGTACGTCGGCGACGAACACGCCCTTCACGATCACGACCCTGGGCGAGAAAGGGCTGCCCTCCGGAGTTTCCGCAAGCGGCGGATCTGCCAGCTTTATCGGCGAGGGGCGCACGTTCATGTGGCAAAAGGTTACGGGCGATTTTGAGCTGACCACGCAGATTGAGCGCTACACGCCCACCACGCTCGAAAATGGGATCAACTATAATTCGTGGATAGGCCTGGCCGTGATGGATGTCGTCGATGAACGGTGGCCGCTGATGGGACTTTACCAGACATCCGGCAAGCAGATTCGATCCTCCGAAGATCACACCGACTTCGGTGGCACGCGGCTGAGCCAGGCGGTGTTGGCATCGGGGCACTCCTGGTTGCGTCTGGTTCGTAAGGGAAATCGGATGCAGTGCTTCACCTCTGCGGATGGGGTGCGTTGGCAAAAAGTGGGCGAGAAGATCTTCCGGCATCTTCAGGAAGAGCTTTATGCCGGCGCGCTGTTCCGGACGATCCCTTATCTCAACCGAACCCTGTTCTCGGCGAGTATTCGACATATCCGCCTCAGCCCATCGGCCGATCAGCCCCTTGCGATTCCCGAGGTATTGCCCATAGCGGAAGACCAGGTGCTGGCTGTTATCCAGGACCCCATGGAGCCCGCTCGATTCTATGCACGAGGCACACAGGGCGTGCTCCGGTCAACCGACATGGGCCAAACCTGGACGCCGGCATTCCATCCATTCGATAAACACTTCATCCATTCTCTCGTCCTAGATCCGCGCGACAACAAAAAACTTATTATGGCAACACGCGTCAAGGCCGAGGGCGGCGTTGCCCTATCGCAGGTGCATTACAGCAACGATCGCGGTGAAACGTGGCGGGTGGTTTTGCACGCGTTCGACCTCCCCGACGGTCCGGGATACGGCTGCGGAGGGGACGTCCTTGCCTTCAATCCAAGTTCGCCCGATATGGTCGCACTGGGCACGGCAAATGGTCTGTTCCTCAGTCGAGACGGCGGGCAGGGCTGGGCAGCCCATGGCTATATCGGACAGCGCTTTTCGACCATCGCCTTCAGCACCCAGGTGAAGGATCTGTTCGTCGCCGGAAGCCGAAGCGATGCCGGAGATCCAGGGCCGAAGTTCAATGTTTACATCAACGATATAAAACAATCGAATCCCCGTCCGGTATTGAGCCTGGACGACTTCCAGGTTCAGCACATCGCCTTTGATGCCCGCGAACATTCAATGATCCACCTGGCCACAAATCGCGGACTCTTCAATACCTGGAACCGCGGGGCCACCTTCTTCCAGCGCGGCGATTTGCGTGATCGCATGTACCCGGTCAGCACGATCGCTGTCGATCGCGAGGCGAAGAGCTCACTCACGATTTCGCAGGCGGAAGGACAGAGCCGTCTGCTGTTGAGCGAATGGGGCGTGCTCTATCGCCCGCCAAATCCGGAAACCACCTTATCCCTTGCGCAACCGGTTACTCACCTGCTCAAGGCGGAAGGAGAACGCGATGTCATCCTGCTGGTGACGACAACCGGCATCTTTCGCAGCGCCAACGGTGGATTGACGTTCTCCTGCGTGTACGAATCGAAGTGAGCATCCTTTGCGACTCGCAGCCGTAATCTGCGAGGGGATGTGGCCATCGAAGACGCTGGAATTCCGATCAGGGAACTTGCGATTGGGAGCTTCCCGGCATCGGCCCGATGTATTCCCGGGCGACGACCACCTGGTCGATGAACGCATGCTGGTCATAGGGCGAAGGTTTTTTCCCGCCGTGATAAATATTCATCCAGATTTGTTCGATGTGCAGGGTTTCGACCAAACGATAACGTAAATCGGTTTTTTCAAACGCCGGACGCCCGTCGATCCACCCGCGCAGTATTCCGTTCTTCTTTCCCGGCGTGTTCAGCTTTACGTAATGCTCGATGCAATACCATCGATCGTTCTCCAGGTAGCCGCGATACCCGTTCTGCCAGATGAAGTTGTCGCCGTATCGACCCTTCATTTCCGCGTGATAGCAATACGTCCCGATCGGCGTATGTCCGGCCAGAGGGTTGTCGCCTTCCGGCACCGTGCGGGCGAACAGTCCACGGGCCGACCAGCCATTGCGTCCGTTGCTCTTGCGGCCACCCCATCCGGCGGTACCATACGTGCCGCTGATCCCGGGCATCTTGCCCCCTTCGATCGACTGATTCCAATCGGCGCCCAAGCGCAGGTAATAACGAAAGTAGATCTCGTCGGGCTCTTTGCCCGTCTCCGGCTTGAACTTGTAGAGCGTGTTCAGCGCACCGTTTGCACCCTTCGCGATGCGCACACGCAAGGCCTTTCCGAGCAGGGGTTCGAACCCGCGAGCCCGGTCTGCCGAGACGGTGTCAATCACCGGCATCTCCCCGGTGTGGGTCCATTCTTTCGCCCAGGTTTTCGATTCGAAATCCGTGGCAAAAACGACGGACGGATCAGCGGCGATCCCCTGGTCATTTGGATACCGTGCGCTCAGGCCTGGTAAAGGGTCAACCGGCGGCGCATCGTGACCCTGCGCGCAGCGAAACACGCCAATGTCCGCAGCACCGTATTGCCGGGTCGTGTAGAGCCGCAGGGTCGCTTTCGATAAGCGGGGCATCTCGGCGATTAATTCGCGATCAAAACGAAGCAACACATGGTCGTCACCGGACACTCGAAGAAACTCGGCATGACCTTGGCTTTGATACGTTGATTTAACGAGATGGGTATCGGCGGCGGCACTCAGTCTCCGGGATGCGGCGGCATGTGAGATCAGCAATTCGGGATGATGTTCTCCCTCTGTGTGGTCGCGGGAGCAGAAATCAATTTTACCCCGACCGGCAACCGGTCGCAGGAAAAAACCTTTGTTGGCATGCTTGCCGGTTTGCCATTCACGCACCAGCCCGGTCACGTCCCACTCGATAAACCGACCGCTGTCCGTATCATCCACATGAGCGACCGCAAACGCTGCGTCACCCTGCGCGACATCTTTCGCGTCCCTCCAGTCGCCCATGAAGTTTTCCCAGCTCAACTGCGCGGCACGATTGTAGGAATCCCGCGACGCACCATCGTCGTTGCGTTCGCCTTCAATCCAATCGCTTTTAAGGTCCGCTGCGAGACGCGGACTGGCAAGACACATCGCCAGGCACGCCGCACCCGCTCGGAGATTCGTTTTTATCATGGCCCAATATAAACGGAGGTCGTCGCAGGAGCGAGTGAGATCTTCCCAGGTGATTCAGTACGCCCATATTTTATCGGGCTATTTGACCCTTTATGGAGTCGATTCGATGCCCCGACCTGCTCCTTGAGCTCCGAAGCGACTTTGTTCGTGGCGATGGCGCGGTACGGGTATTCATTGCGCACCGGCTCGAACGCCTGGCTCAGCGGTTTGTCCGCTGAAGCCGTTGGTTGAAGCACCCGCTGCTTCGTTTTGCTGTGCAAATCGATAAGATTCGGCAGATTAAGCCCTCAAGCACTTTTCTCTCATTACTTCCCGACCACGATTCGTACGCAGCACCCATCGAATTACTGATCGTTACCTAGCTTCTTCAACGCCTCTATAACCCGATGGTTTGCTTCCTTCATCGGTGTGATAAAATCACCATAATCTTCCGCTTCATCGTCCCATGTACCAAGCTTCCCATCCGCCCCCGCACGCGTAGCTTCCTTTCCGTCATATGCATTATCCTTCAATGAAACTAAACCGAAATTGACCTGCTCAACCCAGTATGTCCAAGCATTGTCCATCCATTTCCACTGCTCCACTCCCACCACATAATGATCACCCTGAGGACTCACCTCCGACACCAATTCCTCAACCGTCTCGCCCCAAAATACTCCTCGGTCAGCCTGGGTTTTGAAATCCCATTGAGGCATGGTAGTCGATCTGCGATAGATGGCCTTTTCGCCCTTTTGCTTTAGCGCCTTCAATGCCTCCGCCCACTCCTTCACACTACCCGCCTGATACGGATCCGTCGCTCTGATTGTAAACCAACTCCGATCCGCTTCCTTTCCAGAATACAGCACCTGCCCTTCACCGGCTTGTGTTATGCCGTCACGTGACAAATTAACTCCTTCAATTCTGGCTGGTAAACGCCAACCAGCGAATTTCAACTCGAACCAGATATCGGCCTCATCATCGTAACACTTGAGATAGCGTCCATTCGGATCAGAGATCTTTCCTTCCGGATCTCGAGTGATCCGCCATGCCTCAATATCCCCTTCAAATCGTTGCGGGCTGTCGGCATTGGCGTGCAAATATACCAAACGCATCACGGGACGCTTGAGCAAAGTGTCATAGGCGTCCCCTTTCGCTTCGGTCATGTAAACATCAAAGCCACCTGCTCGATTGATACCTTTCAAGAGCGGCTTGCTCAAGGTCTTGCCATATAGTTGAAAGGCGATCATATGGTTCGGATCAATATCCCGAATGACCTTCTTTACCAATCGGCAATATCGCTCCCCCAGCATGCTGATTACTTCATCTAGATCTTCGCGATAGGCAGGGAATCCGTTGCGCCGCGGGTCCTTCCATGCGCCCCAAAGCTTTGGATCGTATTCCAACGTCCATAGAGCATCAAAATCCGCAAAAGCGGTTCCCCACGCCTTGTTGAGCGCCTCAATCGATCTATACTTGTCCTTTAGTCGCTCGATAAAAGTCTGCTTCGTAAAGTTGGGAAATCGGCGCTCTCCCTCTTCCGAATTCTGACTATAGCCGATCTCTTTTTTACCAAGGAGCACCGCCAACCCCAAATGGTCGTGGTAATCATTGAATCCCTTCAGGTCATCGGGTTCATCGGGATAATGCAGCAACAGGTTTGAGTCAGTTGGCTTTACAATGATAGCCTTCGCTCGCGATGCGGCAAATGCCTCTATGGCGGGATTGAAAAGATCGGGCAATTTGTAGTTTTTCCCTAAGTCATTCCAAAGGTTTCCCACCACGACATAGCGTTTGTCCAGAGCGTACTGAGTCAACCGCAAGGTTGTGACATAAGGAATTCCTTCGCTGTCCAATTGGTTCAACGAAAAAACCCCCGTGTAGGTAAGTCCCCAGTCCCGAAAGCGTGCGGCGGTAGCTTTCTGCCAACCTTCTTCAGAACCATAGCGTTTAAGGCAGTAGTCCAGATGACTGTTCCCCTCCCGGTCTACCCCATTCCATTGCTCCGGCTGCATACCAACAAGTGATATCCCGATGGGAACAAAATGCTTTCCTTCTGGATCCACCCAGCACCAACGGTTCTTCAGTTTCTCAAGGTGATAAAAACCCGTAGTTCTAAATTCAGCCCGCGCCGTACACGCAAGCAAGGTCACCAAAATCGAAAGAAAGATACGCATACCCTATTATAGGCATACACGCTCCATCGACTAGAAAAATTTCCCATCAAGAGGGAGTGGATTCACACAAACAGTGTGGATCAACGTGTTCCTTGGAGCAGAAGCACCTGGTGAGTGCTCGTACACGAAGCTCCGCCGCCGCCCCACCGATCAGGGCCGCCATGTGCGCATCGAAATCGGTGGGCAGAAAATGGACGAAGCAGTCGTCACTCGCCCCGCGATCCACCGGTCGCATCGGCAGGGCCGGCTTGTGGTAACTCCGTCCGGGCAGAAGTCGCAGTACTGGCTGCGTCCCC
>JBLIND010000291.1:0-8530 GCA_047639095.1 Candidatus Omnitrophota bacterium
ACCTTTTGAGAGGGCAAAAAGATCGGAAAGCAGGCCGGACATCCATTTTTCACCGCTGACATTGGCTTTAATCCCCCGAATGACCGGAATGTATACTTTTTGGCCATTCAATCGCCGATGCAGGTAATAATTCACCCTCGATTGGATCCATTTACCTAGTTTTTTCCATGGTTTGCTCAAATTTAGCCTGCCTTTTTCCACCTGAAGCCGTCGCCGCTTCCTTCGCTCTGTTGGCATCGCGTTTTCCGCCCATCACGAGCCGGTCCGGCAGAAATACACGCAACCGGAAGGCATATTAAAGACGGAGAAGTTAACCTGCGCCATAGAAAAGACGGCCCTACTGTATTAAAGGAGGGACGTGTCTGCTTCCCCGGCCTTGCAAGCCTGTTGCGGATGTGTGTAACTATTATCAGGAAATCTCCATGAAATCATCACGTCAGATCGCTCTGCTTCTCTTGCTCTTGGGCACCTCAGCCTTCGCCAAAACTACCATACCCGAGCGCGCAACGTGGATGCAAAAGGGTTTGTATGGTATCACGTACCAGCTAACAGCTGAAAAAGTCGGGGCAACCGATGTCGAAGGTTGGAACGAGGTCGTCGACCAATTCGACGTTGCGGCCTTTGCTGAACAGGCCGAGGCGGCTGGTGCGAGCTGGGTCATCTTCCCACTCGGAGGCGACTCCGGCTTCTGGTGCGCGCCCAGCATCATCATGGATAAGATCATTTCCGGCAGGCCCAGTCGCTGTTCAACCCGTGATTTACCCATGGAACTGGAGAACGCGCTGCACCAAAAAGGCATCAAGCTGATCCTTTCCATGCCATCGCGTGCTCCCCAGAATGATCCTGTGGGCATGAAAGCGCTCGGGGATGTCGACCCGTTCTCGCCGGCCCCGGAGCTGTTCAAAATCTATTGGGAAAATGCGATTCGGGAATGGTCGCAGCGCTACGGTACGCGACTTTCCGGGTGGTGGTTCGACCAGGTGCACAACTGGGACAGCTGGGAGGACCCCAAAAGCGAAACCAACTTTGACACCTGGGCAGCAGCAGCCAGGGAAGGCAACGCCAATCGCATCCTGTGCTTTAACAGCAAAAAGGTGTCCCATTACGCACGACTTGGCAAACGCAAACCCGAACCGCTGGATTTCGCAAGCGGTGAACAGATTGCCGGCTTCACTAAACGGCCACCCGATGTCGACCGTGAAATTCCGCCCGGCGCGGTCGGCCATAAACGCATTCCCCTTTCTGGACAATGGGGTGGAGTCGGGTACCCGGTCCAGCCTGCTTCAGTCATCGGCGACTGGCTGCTGGCCCTGGCAGAAAAAAAGGGGGCCCTCACGATCGATGTTGGCGTCTGGAGCATCGACGGCCATTACGGTCTACTGCCCCCCTGGCAACTGGATTGCCTTAACCGGGTTAAGAAGCAGGTTAAAGAGGGCGTTCTCGTTCCAGAAATCCCCTCCGGCATGAGCGACTTATCCGTCACAGCGAAGTATTTTTCCAGCAGCCTCTCACGGATCACCCCCAAGGACACCCCCGCCATGCTCCTCACCACGGGCGCGAGCGGAAACGGAAATGCGTTTATTACCCAACGTGAAAATCGGCCCTACATCGTTGTCAGCCTCGCCGAAGAAGCCACCGTCCGACAACTCGACCTGTATCGCGCCCCCGCCAGTACCTGGAGCGAGACAGCACTTGCGGTTTGGATGTGGAAATCACCCGACCAGCCGATGACCCAGAAGGCTGCGGCTTACCCCGAAAACTGGACACGACTCTGGCAATCGGAAAGAACCGGATGGCAGTGGATCCTCAGCATGAAGGACGGCCTTCCCGTGCAACATCTGAAGATTGGTCTGGAAGAGGACGATGTTGAATTTCGTCTCGGCCGGGTAAAAATTTACGGCGATCCCGCGGTTAAATCGGATGAAGCTCTTCCCGATGACTGGAAAGCCCGACAAGAGGCATTAAAAAACCAAGAGGCCCCGAAAGCCAAGCTCAAGAAACGCTTTGGTATTTTCTAGCCTGCTATTTCACACTTAAGGGTTGTGAGGCTTTTAAGTAGCTGAATAAATCCATCAACTCCTCTTCCTTCATCCCTTCCAGCAGCCCTTCCGGCATGATGGAGCGTCGATCAGGGGTCATGCGGGCAATTTTTTCGCGTGCGAGCACCTGTTCGCGTCCACCAATGGCTTGCAAGATGACCACCTCCGGATCTTCATCCACAACGAACCCCGCCAACAAACGGCCATCCTTGAGGTGCACGTGCATCGTCTCAAAACCTTCACGCAGCTCAGCATCTGGATAAATCATCGCGGTTAACAAGCTGTCCAGATCTGAGCGTTGGTAGGCGGTGAGATCCGGACCCAGCTGCCCGCCTTCATGATGGAGGGTATGACACGCAGCACATCGTGCGAGAAATTGGATTCGACCGGCATAGGGATCCCCGGCTGATTGCTGGACAATCCCACGGATCCGGGCCATCTCCGCGTCCAAGTCTTCGGGGGTGGATTGGGTGTCGACAAATGAAAAAGCAGGATGCTCAAACCGGGCGAGTGCCGGGTACACATCCGTTGGAATTTCGTCAGCTGAAAGAAGCTTTACCAAGGCCAGACTCCAATCCAAGCGACTCGTAAGTACGAACCGTGCGACCGCCTGCTCCTCAGCGCTCCCCTTCGCGTAGGTGTTGATCAGCGCTTCACCCATCGCCGGATCACCAATAGGTGCCAACGCGTAGATGGCTGCAATACGCACCTTTGCATCCGGGTGATCCAACAGAGCCACCATCGCATCCGCCAGGCCTTCGACCGGATCATCCGAGAGGACTTCGAGTAGCCCGATCAGCACGTGGGGCGGAGTCTCTTTCTCTTCGAGCGCTTGCCGCGTCTGTGAAATCGATCCTTCGTGACGCATCCTCAGGCGAAAGGCAATTTCAGCCTCTTTACCGGACAAGGTACGAGCGAGCCGGACGGGCAAGCTCGACAGACGCCGCCCCCGAAGCGCCTCTTTTGCCCCGGCCGTGAGCGGTGCCCTACCCTCATCACCGGCACGTTGCACCAGCTGATCCAGGAACACCACGTGCGATCTTCGACCATCCGCAGCCAACCGTTTTCCGAGACGCTCGGCTATATGCTGGACGAATATGCGCTGCTGCAAACGACCGGGCTGCTCGAAGAAGACCGCAAGATCCTCCAGACGATCTCGACAAAGCTTTTCCACCACCCACCAGGTCAGCAAGGGCATGTGCTCATCGTTTGCATCCTGCGGATGCGCGAACAAGCCCTCTAAAACGGAAAGCGAGACCTTATCCGACATGCGCAAAGCGGCACTGGCACATTGCGCACGAACCTCGAGGTTTCCATCCTGCATGGCGACCTTTCTGAGCAAGGCGTCGACCCCATCCAGCTCGGGCAGGTCTGCGAGTAAACGAACTGTCCATCGCCTCACGTGGGGATCCGTATGCTGCAGGCCCACCTGCATCGCCACATCCTGAGTGAACCCGCCACACAGATGGAGGGTCCACAGGGCTTCCAGCGCCAGGTTCGGATCATCCCCTTTTAAGAGGGTGAGTAGTTGCGGCACAAGCATCTGTTTGTCGGGACGATCATCGATCAGCCGACGGGCGGTCTCCCGAAACCAGCGGTTCGGATGGTTGAGCAGCTTAAGGAGTTCCGACGTAGAGCGCTCATTCAAATCAAAGGGCGCGATGGGATTCGCGGCGGAAACCCGATAGATTCGACCATCCTTTTTACTGATCCGACCCTGGTAATTCCGCCAGTGGTTGACCTGTTGGTCGTACCAGTCACAAAAGTAAAGCGCGCCATCGGGTCCGAAGTCGACATACACGGGGCGAAACCAGCGATGATCCGTTGTTACCAGCTGATCGATATAGTCTCCCTGGAAACCGAGCCCGTCCGGTTCCAGCGTCGAGGCACCGAAGCGTCCAATCACCGGATTTGCCCAGATTAAAGCGCCATCATAGCGCTTCGGCAGCGCGGCGCCCTCATATATACAGATGCTCGTGGTCACCCGCTTAAACTGCGGATGCGCAATGCCTTTAAGGTAGCCGTAGGCATAGGGGTTCGACAATTGGCCATGTTTGCCAAAATTTTTCTGATAGTATGCGTGCTGCAGGTAATGGAAACCGGGTTCCCCCCCATTGGTCCCGGCAAACAAGCGTCCCTTATCGTCGAATTCACAACTCCAGATGTTTCCGCCCCCTTCGGCGAAGACCTCGTAGCGTTGTTCATCGGGATCGTACCGCCACATCAACTGTCCCTGGCGACGTACGGGAGCCTCTTTCGAACCCGGAACCTTCACCGCGGAGCTAACGGTGGATCCCTGGGCGCCGTACAACCAGCCATCGGGCCCCCAGCACAAGCTGTTGACCACCGAATGGGTGTCTTCGATGCCAAAACCCTCAAGTAACACCTCGGGTGGACCATCCGGCACATCGTCCAGATTCCGGTCGGCATAAAAGAGCAGGTACGGCGGCTGCAGCACAAAAACCCCGCCCCGTCCCTGTGCACAGGAGGTCACGATGTTTAATCCCTCGAGAAACGTGCTCGTGGTATCAAATTGGCCATCACCTGTGGAGTCCTCGTGAATGCTGATCCGATCGAGCCCAGGGACAAAATCGGGATGCCCGGGAGGAGCCGGAATCCGGTCGTACACCGCGCGATAAAAGCGATCCTTACTCACGAGCTTGAGTCCGGCGGGTTCCGGATACTGGCGGTATTGCACCACCCACATGCGACCGCGCTCGTCGAACATAAAAAAAGCCGGTTGTTCAACAACCGGCTCGGATAAAAGCAACTCGACCTTGAGATCGCCGGGCGTCTCCAACAGCCTCGACGCCCCTTTCGCAGGCAAGGGGTCATCGTGCGCCTCCTTGGTCCGGTTGTTTTTCAACTCCTTGGCCGCTCCTGCACCGGAAGGCGCCTGGCCCGTGGACCAATACATCGCATTTACCAGTAGCCGTCTCAAAAAAGGTAGCTTCATATCCTCGACCGAACCCAACGAGGTATAGAAGCGACGGCTCTTCCCCTTTTGCAGCGTCCAGGCCACCGGCTCCTCCGCCGGGGTTCCCTTCACCTTTCCCCGGATCAAACAAATGGCTTCGGAATCCAGGTCCTTTGAATAATAGAGGTGACTATCCACCGCGACTTCTCCGGCCAATTTCACCCCATCCCAGATCGGAAGCGACTGCACCTCCCGTTCCGCGAACACCACGGCTTCCGTTTTGCTGCCGACATGTCCGGTATAAGAAACACCAAACACCTCGCGGTCAAATTCCGGCCAGGCCGCATGTCCGGCAGGCGCCTGGTATCCCTGCCCCTTTTCGCGTTCGCCGAAGGCATGACTGGAGGTACGCAGGCCGATCACCGGCTTCCCGTCCGCCACCCACTTTTTCAACAGCGCCAGATCCGCAGCCGGGGGGAAACGACGCCGCACACTCACAAACAACACATCCGCTTTCGACAGGGCATCGGCCAAGCCTGGGAAGACATGACAATCGACCGAACGCCGATCATCCGATTTCGCAAAAATCAGGCTGTAGGTGATACCACGCGGCGTCAGTTCCGCTTCCGCAAAATCCGGGAGCGATTCCCGGGTTCCATATTCGTGTTCACCGATCATAAAGAGCACATGCGGAGCGGCATGCGCCATATGTGTCAGCAGGCAGAACAACAGGAGGGAAGGCATGATTTTCATATGTATTCCCTAGCATCCAGACCAAAAGGCGACCAGCCGATTTACAACTCCCTTATCAAGCCACCCCACTCCCGGGCCTTAAGGCATTTTGCTCCCTTACGTCCATTGAGTCTCTTTTCACCGCCATCCTCACCCTGATTTCCCTCGAAATGTGTTTCCGTTTGATCGATCACTCCGTAACCATCGGAACCTATGCGCAAACAAATGTACCCCTGGCTCATCCTCGTCCTCCTGGCCCTCACCTGCTCCACCTTCGCCTCCGAACTCCGCGTTGAATTCCAGGAGAAGGTGAAAACCACTCGCCCGGGTGAGCCTCCCTCCATGCAGGAAAGCCTGATTGTCGCCCGCTTCGGCAAAGAGATGTTCTACACGATGCGCAACCTTCAGGCAAAATTCTATGACCTGGAGCGAGACTGGATCATCGAAACCCATGAAGGGGTCAAAGTCGTGGAGTACCCGATGCTTGCGGTACTCGCCGAGCGTGCCGAAGGCCTGCTCAACAATCTGGACACCTTTCGCATGATGTCCCGCGCCGGCGCCCTGAAGCAGAATGACCGCTACGCGATGTTTAATCTGGAAACCCGCTACGCCCTTCAATCGGATATCCGTTCGAGTGTTGCACCGCGCAAAGAAACCACCGGCAAGATCACAACCTTTACGGTCGACCAGCACCAGGTCGCCAGCTGGGAGAACTCCGACTATAAATTATCCGACGACGAGATGGGGCTGTTCGAAAAGTTTCTCATCTACGAAGCGCGAATTCATCCGGAGATTCGCAAGGCCATGGTCAGCAATCGCTGCCTGCCGAAGCGGATGCGTTTTCGCTACGAAACCACATCCGGCAAAAGCGAGGTGGAATGGATCAGCCTCCAGGCCGATACCCAATCGACGACGGCTTACACCAAGGAGCTTCAAATGGCCCCACCCGCCCAGTCGGATGAAGTGGATCGCCTGATCTCTGAAGAATTGCCCGCGATTGCCGATCGCGGTCTCCGCGGCGAAGACTTTGAAAAGATGTTCGCGAAGAGTATCGACCTGCGTTCCTACCTGGATGCCATGCTGGTTTCCGTCGAATTTTATCTGATGTCGGGACAGCAGACGATCAATGCCCTGCAGACGATCAAACCCTTTATCGAAACCGATCCCCAGCTGCTCGCCTATCTCAGCGGGTTGGATGTCAGCTCGAAGGCCGCCGCCCGATTAAGCATGATCGAACTGGCCGAAATCGATCGCACCAATCTTTTCCGCCAGCATATCCTCGATGTGGCACTGGCTGACACCTTCAAGGAAACGCTGAAATACAAAGCGGCCGAGGAATTGTACATCAAAGCCCTGCAACAGAATCCATACATGACCGGCGTCTGGGTCAACCTGGGGGATCTGTACTACCGCACCATGCGGATGGAAAAGGCGTGGAACTGCTGGAATGCAGCTTTCGCGCTGCAGAGCGACCACCCGGCTCTGGATCCGATCAAAGACCGCAACACCTTACTCTCAGACGGTTTTCCGGAATACTTCTGATTCGACCGAGGCTGGATCGGACGCAGCAAGCGGTACCGACGGAAGCTGCACTTCTTCCACGAGGTCGTTTTGGTACAACAGTTTTACCGCTTCGCAGTCGAGGTAGTGCCCGGCTTTGTAGGAGGAAATCTTCCCCAGCAGACGTCCGTCATCGATCAGAGCAACCGCCGCAAGCAGATCGAGAATCGCCCGATGCCAGACCGCTTCAAGTGACTTGCCTTCGTGGAACAGCTGAGGCTCATTCGTGTAGCGGAATTTCCCGGCGATGAGCACGTTGTCCTTGGTGTACCCGAGATTGCGAACATCGGCGAAGAGTTTGCCCACCGTCTGACAGTAAAGCTTCTTGCTCGCAGACGAATTGGTCCGCGCATGGGCACCATGGCGAAAGTGATCGTAATTTAACGGGAACTGGATGCGCTGAAGCCCCAGCGCGTTATTAAAATGAATCGCGCAATCGATATCCAGGGCGGGACGAGCCAGGTCCACCGGTTCAAAGATCAGAAACTTGCCCTCGGGACTGACGAAGCTGACCTTTTCTTTTACCGTGGCATAACTCAAGGGATGTTCGTAATCCCGTCGACCCGCCTTTTCCAGGGCCTCGACAATGGGCATGCTGCCCACGTTAAACAGCGGCGGATCGCCGCTGTCGATTTTGATCATGAGGTTGTCGATATCGAATCCCATTTTCAACGAGATGATATGCTCGACCAAGCGGATGTAGTTTTGTTTGGGACCGGAACGGAGCACGATATTACTCACTACATCACCGGTAGTCCACACGTTGCGGATGCTCACTTTCACCGGGAGGCATTCCGGATGGTCGATCCGATCAAACCACCAGCCCTCGCGGTCCGTCGGTTCAAACCGAAGCGTCCGGGTCTGCTTGCCAAAAAAAGTTCCCGGACCTTTCACCACCATCGGCTCTTGAATGGTCCGTTGCGTGGGCCGAATGGCCATTGGCAGGTCACCCCGCAGGTCCTGATCAACCGCCTGCGCCTCAAAAGCCTCGTACGAGCGCTTCAGCAGCTCTTCATTGCCCGATATTATACGTCCAAAATCCATGCCGACATTATTAGAGGGAACCGCGTCAGATGGCAATCACGATTGCAATAGCACGGAGGCCTGCAGGGACTCATTTTCTCGCCGATTAGCGTTTGAAAATCGAAAAAGCCCGTGTAAGTGTGTGCCCTCTCTAATATCGGGGCGTGGCTCAGCCTGGTAGAGCGCCAGTTTTGGGAACTGGATGTCGCACGTTCGAATCGTGTCGCCCCGACCATTTTCAAACGTCCCCTCAAGGTCT
>JBLIND010000292.1:0-8500 GCA_047639095.1 Candidatus Omnitrophota bacterium
TGTTCGGTATCCTGGTCGCTGCGACGGTGATCGTTTACGGTTGGGAAACCGCCCTCATTACCTGGGCGCTGGCCGCGTCCATTACGAGTATCCTCGTGGGCGGGATCGTTTCGATGACCCCCACGGCCCCACGTGCGTAAGAAGACCTGCAGGACAGTTGCAGAAATGCAGGAACGCTTAATCCGCCCGGCGCATGATCTGCATCACCTGGACTAAGCGCCTAAAAGCCCCTGCGAATTTCCTGTAATCGCCCCGGGTTGCAGGCAAGGTACGGGCATGAAATCACGAATACGATTATTGCTCCTCCTGCTTTCGAGCTGTGCGACTTATGGCGACGGGCAGGATCTGCTCCGCTTCTGCGCTATGGGGGACATCCCGTACACGCCTTTCGAAAATCAACTCCTGCCCCTTCAACTGGAAAACCTTCCCAAGCCAATCGAATTCATCGTTCACCTCGGCGACATCAAGTCGGGAAAGGCCCCCTGCCCACGGGAAACGTATGAGCGCGTAGCCGGGATGCTTGGAAAATCACCGGTCCCACTTTTCATCGTACCCGGCGATAATGAGTGGAACGATTGTCCCGATCCTGCAGCGGCCTGGCTGCTCTGGATGGAGCATTTCAACAACTTCAACAAACGCTGGGATACGGCGTTCTCGGTCGAGCGCGACACCATCCAGCCCCAGAGCCTGGCCTTTGTACACAACCAGGTACTCTTCGTTGGATTGTTCATCGTAGGTGGAAAAGTCCACGACGCAGAGGAATGGAAAACCCGTCACGCGGACAGCCTGAACTGGTTACGCGCACAAATGGAGTCCCACACAGAAACGGTGACCGCTGCGGTTGTTTTTGCGCACGCCCGGCCCTTTAAGACCCAGCAGGATTTCTTCGATGGGTTTTCTGAAATCGCGACCAACTTCAAGAAGCCCGTATTGTACCTGCATGGGGATGGGCACAAATGGATAAAAGACCAACCGTTTCCAGCGCAAAACATCCAACGGGTACAGGTAGACCAGGGGCGACTCGGGCCGCCTTTACTCGTCACAGTGAGCAGCGACCCCAAACAGCCCTTCCGTTTTGATCGGCGCATGGAAGAGCAATCCATGGTCCGAACCTATCCCGTCGAAGGCCTTACCCGCGGCCCCGGGAAGGGATCCCTGGTCATCGTCGGCGGCGCGGGAGGCGCAACGCGTAAGAATATTTTTCAACGCTTCCTGAAATTGGCTGGAGGAAACGAGGCCCACATCGTGGTGGTTCCTACGGCTTCCGAATCTGGCGACAAAGAAACCGTGGAACACTTTATGGCCACGTATGGGACGGCGGATAAATTGAAACCTGCTTCCGTGAGCATCCTGCACACGAGCGATCCCAAGGAGGCGGATACCGACGCGTTTATCGCTCCGCTGACGACCGCCACCGGTGTCTGGTTCTCTGGCGGCCGACAGTGGCGCATCGTCGATGCATACGGCGGAACCAAAACCGAAGTCGCTTTTCGTAAAGTACTTAACCGGGGCGGCTCCATCGGTGGCAGCTCGGCAGGAGCCACCATCCAGGGATCATTTCTCGCCCGCGGTGACAGCAAAGGCAACACGGTCATGATCGGCGACCACCAGCGCGGTTTTGCCTACCTTGAAAATAGCGCTATCGATCAACATGTCATAGCCCGCGGACGGGAGTTGGATCTCATCACCTTGCTTTCCGATCCGGAAGGCCAGATGAACACCCCCTTCGATCGCACAAAACTCCTGGGTATCGGTATTGATGAAAATAATGCGATCATCGTTCAGAAAAACACCTTTTCCGTAGTCGGAAATCCTTTTGGGGGCGCCCTGGTCTATGATCCATCAACCTGGTATGCAGAACAGCCGAAAAAGGAAAAATACCTGCTGCTCGGTCCGGGCTCCCGTTATGATTTGTTCCAGCGCAAGGTGCTTAAACTGAATCCACCCAAACCCACCCCGAAAAAACCTATCGCTGAAAAGGCGGTTCCTGGCGGGAAAAAATGATCCGAGGCGGACGAAGCAAGGTGCTTCCTCTCTGGCAAACCTGACCCTGCATGGAAAAAGAACGCATAGGAAGGTCCCTGCAGCTGCATGTGCTCGTGTACCTTACCGCCTTCGGGCTGCAAATCGCGCTCGCCCGATGGGCGACGGACAAAGCGGCTTTCGGGAACTATGCCTTTCATCTCAGCCTGGCTCAGTCGCTGGCGATTTTGGCTGGTCTCGGTGTGCCCACGGCCGCCTTGCGTTTCATTTCCCGCCACCTCGCCCATCGCCAGGGCGAACAGGCGAGGCAGCTGGCCAAACGCGCGTATAAAGTCGCCAGCCTCGGATGGATCGCGGCAGCAGCCGGTCTGGTTGGAGTCGCCTTTCTGATGCAGGGAGCAGTATCTGTCGGCCTCATCTCAGCGAGCATAATGATCCCCCTGTTCGGCCTGCGTTTCATGAACGAATCCATGGCGAAAACACAGCATCGCCCCGGGTTAACCCTCCTCCCGGGTGGCGTGATCCAACCGCTCTTCATGCTGGGCGCCTGTGCCCTGATCAGTGGCCTGCAGGCAAACAGTCTGGAAGCCAGTCAGCTCTTGCTCGTTGCCACAGCCGCCTTATGCATCTGTTCCATCGGCCAACTCATCTGGCTGGCTCGCTCGAAGATCCGCTACCCCTCTTCTGATCGAATGCCCGCAAGCGACGAATCACCGCACACCTTCACCACCCGGGAAATGCTGCGTGTGGCCCTGCCGATGCTCCTCGTCTCCGGTCTGGGCATTGCCATGAGCCAATGCGACATCATCATGTTACGATTGTTAAAGGGAGATGCCGCGACCGGCGAATATTTCGTTGCCGTCCGTTTATCCTGGATCACGGTACTCCCCTTGATTTCAGTCAACCTCTTCGCCGCCGCGACCTATGCCGGTTTGTGGGAGCTGAAAGCCATCGAAGAAATGCGGATCAAGGCACAGCAGTACAGTCGCTTCATTTTCTACGGCACGATCCCTATTGTGTTGGTCCTGATCGCAGCGGGCAACATCATCCTGTCCTGGCATGGGTCAGCTTATCTGGCAGCCTATACGCCGCTGGTGATCCTGGTGGTTGGCCAATGCGTGAACGCGTCTGTCGGCTCGACCGGCCTGCTGCTTTCGATGACCGGGCATCAGGATATCGTAGCCAAAATCTTTGCCCCTTGCGCAATTTTAAACGTCATCGCCAATGCCTGCTTAATCCCACCCTTTGGTCCGACCGGAGCAGCCATTGCCACCGCCCTGAGTCTGGCCATCTGGAATCTGTCATTGATCTGGGTCATTTGGCGAAAGCTCAAACTGGACACGAGCTGGTGGATCCTCTGGCCCGGGCGGATGAACCATTTTAATGGCCAGGTACCGAAATATTAATTAATCAGTTTTAAATGAATAGCCGGTATTTGAACCCGCAAAGCCCCCGACATCCTCGTATGAAAACACCACTTGTACTCCTCCTCGTTCTCGCCATCGGCCTGATCTCGCACGCCGACAAACCTAATATCATCTACATCATGTGCGATGACCTCGGCTACGGGGATATTCAATGCCTGAATCCGGAAAAGGGGAAGATACCAACCCCAGGCGCAGATGCCTTGGCCAAAGCAGGGATGATCTTTACGGATGCCCATTCAGGCTCTTCCGTTTGCACGCCTACGCGCTATGGGCTCATGACCGGCCGTTACAGCTGGCGGACGACGTTGCAAAAAGGCGTCGTCACCGGATTTGCACCATGCCTGATTGCAGAAGATCGTCCAACCGTCGCAAGCTTCTTGAAGGCTCAGGGGTATCACACCGGGATCATCGGAAAGTGGCACCTGGACTTTCAATACCTGAATCCCGACTCGGGTGAGGCGTATGGTCAGAAAGAACACAAGTCGCCTCCGGTCGGAGCGAAAATTCCCGATGGACCAATTCATCGTGGTTTCGACTATTTCCATGGCTTTCATCATGCTCGAAACATGGAAGCCGTGATCGAGGACGACCGGGTGATTGCTCACGACCCGGTGATCAACATGCTGCCCCGGCTCAGAGAAAAGTCGGTCGCCTATATCCACGCCCATGCGAAAGTTGACCAACCCTTCTTCCTCTACATCCCCCTGGGCTCGCCGCATACGCCCATCGTTCCATCGAAGGACTGGCAGGGAAAGAGTCATCTCGGACCCTACGGAGATTTCGTCATGGAAACCGATTCGGTGGTCGTTGCGGTCAGCAAAGCCCTTGAGCAAAACGGTCTGACGGACAAGACCCTGATCATCTTCACTTCAGACAATGGATGCAGCAAGGCGGCGAACATCAAAGCCCTGGCCGACAAAGGACATCATGTCAGCGCCCACTTACGCGGTTCCAAGGCCGACATCTGGGACGGCGGACATCGCGTGCCCTTCATCGTTCGATGGCCGGGCAAGATCCAACCCGGCAGCACAAGCGATCAACTGATTTGCCATACCGACCTCTTCGCCACCGCGGCTGACATCACGGGTATCGCCTTACCCGGCCAGAGTGCCGAAGACAGCGTCAGCTACCTGCCTGCTTTTTCCGGAGCGCCCATCGTTTCTACGCGAACAGGCGTCATCCATCATTCGATCAGCGGCCATTTTGCATATCGGCAGGGGAAATGGAAACTGGCACTGGCCAAAGCATCCGGTGGTTGGTCTTCCCCTACGGAAGGCCAGGCACCCGCCAATGCGCCCAAGGCGCAACTGTATGATATGTCGAGCGACGTCGGCGAAACCACCAACGTTTACCAGACACAACCTGAAGTCGCTCAGCGCCTGCTCAACCAACTGGCGACGGATGTGAAAAGCGGACGTAGCACCGAAGGTCCGGCGTCCCGGAATGATGTATCAAACATCGTCCTATGGAAGAGCGAGAAGGTTGCCGGGGAGAAAAAGCCGAGGCGGAAAAAGTAGTATGGTGCACCGCTCCGTCCCATGACACGGCATACGATGGCCCACGGAGCAGTGCTCTTTGCTACGGAGACTACTTTTTCAGGGCGGGAATATCCAGCAGGCCACCCAGCCAGGCAAGACTACCGCTTTTCCAGGCCTCCCACATCGGGCCTTGATAGCCATTGAGCCCGTGTCCACCGCTGGGCAGCTCGAGACAAACCGTCTCGACCTGATGTGCCTTTAAGGCCTCATGCAGCTTCTGACTGTTGGCGATCGGTACCGGCGTATCGTCCACAGCATGTGCGAGGTAGATCGGCGGTGAGGTCTTGTTCGTCTGCAGCTCGATGGAAAAACGCTTCACCAATGCATCGGATGCGTTCTCACCCAGTAGATTGTTCCGTGAGCCGGAGTGCCCGATTTCCCCCATGCTCACGACGGGATACACCAGGATCGCAAAGTCGGGACGCGCGCTGAAGCGCTGAATCGGATCACCGGCATCAGGATCCCCGGGCTCATGTAAAACCGCTGCGCTGGCCGCCAGGTGGCCACCGGCTGAAAACCCCATGATGCCAACTCGATCCGGTTGGATCTTCCACTCGGAAGCCCTGCTACGCACGATACGAATCGCACGTTGAGCGTCGAGCAGTGGAACTTCGGCTCGTCCTTTGGGCAGGCGGTATTCCAGCACGATACCGGCGATACCTTCTGTGATGAGCCACTTGGCGATCCCGTGCCCTTCGCCCCCAGTCACCAGGCCTCCGTAGCCACCGCCCGGACAGATCACAATGGCTGCTCCGGTGGCCATCTCCGGACGGGGCAAGTGGGCGGTGATTTTAACCGCGGCTTTTTCGGTTGTTCCAGCGCGATCGACGGGCACTTCGTCTCCCCAGATGGAAACAATAGTTGGTACAGCAGCCGTCAGGCTGATTGAGGTAAGGCAGAGACAAAGGCAGAGGAGTTGTACGTTCATGCTCCACGAATTGCCGTATTTTCAGCGGTCCGACAAGGCGATTGTGGATGCGTGGAACACGTGCGGGAGGGGCGGACCTTAGAGGCCAGTTGCTTTTTTGATCAGGAGGATCTGTTTGGTTACATCCAGACGGAAATCATCCAGATTCAGCCAGCCCGGACGACCGCGTTCGTTTACACCGATTTTATCGGTAACCGCGCGCACCAGCTGATCGGCCTGATCTGCCAGCTCCACGCCCTTGCCCATAGCGCGGGCACGCTTCGCATAATCCTCGAGGGTGAGCATGTAGCGATAGTCGTTAATCCCCATTCGAATATGTTCCAGATCCAAGGTGGGTCGTACGCCTTCGGTCCGGTAGACGATCACACCGTCATCCGGCTCCCGCCCATCCAGGTCGAAGAACTGGTAGCCATGCACAATGTAGCTATGCCACTGAACGTAGCCTTTCACACCGGCCAGACGATGACGAAACAGATAGGGGCCGAAAGTATATCGACTGCGGCCCAGGCTGTAGAGATAGAGGGATTTGTCGTGCTCTGCGGCGTAGGCCATGATGGCGGGATTGTAGGTTTTACAGACGGTGCCATCCAACTCGCGGAACAGGGCATCGTTCCCCAACGGATCATTTTTAAAGTTGAAGGAGTAATACCCGATTAACTTCATCCAGGGCGCAATTTGCCGCATGAATTTGACGTTACCGAGTGTCGCCCGGGAGTTTTCCTTGCTGAGGGGTTCATCCACCATGTTGTAGGTAAACGATGGCCAGCCGGCTTCATCGGCATGTTTTTTGATCGCATCAAAGGTCCGCTTCCCTGCCTCAAGCGGTTCCAGGCCAGCCCAGTGCCCCTTCTCTTTAAAGTAGGCAAAGGCATTGTGATAACTAACGCCGTCGAGCGTGATCGGACCGTTGTAGTCCATCACCTCCCGGTCCATTCCATTGGCCATCGCCTTGGCGAGATACGCGTCCACCTCTTTGAAATCGAGTACCGGTTGCTGCGTCTCCTTATTCCACTTATGAAACCGAATGCGCGGGCCGCCATTAACCGCAGATACGCCGTAGTCTTTCAGCAAGTCCAGGGAATCTCCCGGCATGCCGAAAAAACAGATGGGGATGTCCGGGCGCTCCAGCGTAAAGGGCATGACGGTTAAGGCTACGGTGAATGCCTGTTGGTAGCCCTCGTCCGTGACGATCTCAACCGTTCCCGCATATTGCCCGGCGGGCTGATCGGGGGAAATCGCAACCGTCAGCCAGAACTGACGATTCAACTCTTTCGGCAAGTCGAAATCCACGACGTCGCTCAGGTACCAGGGGATGACTCGAAAACTCCGATCGCCAAACGGACGTTTCGCCATGTGGCGGATGGCACGCACAACCACGGCGGAGGCCGGGATCGTGCCCCGACTGGACGTCAACGCACTTACGCGGGCGGTCGCCTTGCCCAGATCCTGGTTGGGACGAATGCCAAAACTCATGGCGACGGTTTCGCCTTGCGCTCCGCGCTGGGACAGGGCGTTACCCAATTGCCCGACGGAAGGAACCTGGGTCAGTTGAAAAGGATATTCGGGATCGGCGATATAGGCGATCGCGGGTGAGGTCAATGCGGCAGGGGGAAGTGTCTCCAATCCGACCGGTTTGGGGAAAGGATGCATCGCGGCTTTCGAATTCATTTCGCGGTAATTCTTCTCCATCAGAGTTTCTTTCCAGGCTACGGCCTGGGGGTCCCCTGCCCGATGGATTATGATGGCAGACACCCGGCAGGACATCTGCTCCTCCGAAAACACGCCGATGTTCAATTGTCCATCGGAGACGGTGGACGTGAAGGTGCGTGGTTGGTACAGGCGATTCCAGTATTCGCGCAGCACGTTTACGCCTGGGAGCGGTTCAAAATCCTCAAAGAGATAAAGCGAGTCGCCATTCCTCCCTTTGGCGGTTCGGTCCTCCAGGGAGACCTCTTTCCCTTCGGCATAAATCGCCCGCTTGAGGTGGACCGAATGTTCCTCCGCCCAATAGCCGGACTCCTCGAAAAACACCCAGACATCATAGTCCCCATTTGGAACGTCCACGAGGAAATCGCCATAGGGAATCCAGAGAAAATCCTGCAGCAGGCGGGTGGGCCAGGTCGTATCCTGCGCAAACCGCGATCGATTCTGACTTTTTTCGAGACCGAAACCAATCTCTTTACTGTAGATCGTATTCCACGTGATCCCGTGAAAGCCTGGCCACAGTTGCTGATCCTTCGGGCCAAAATCAAAGCCCCAGATCTGCGGTGCGCCTCGGCCGGCGGGTGCGGGTGCGGGCGCGACAGGTGCCCCGGGCACCGGAGCAACGGCAGTCGCCGGGGCCGTATAACCGCCATCTGCACTCAGCCGCATGTTGTCCATGAAGATAAAGCCATCGCTACCCTTTCCGAAAAAATGCAGGTCCAACACACTGATCTGGTTGGCATCGATATTCCGTTTGATGTCACGATTACGCGCACCGGCTTCACCGCGATACAGGCCATTGACCGGAATCGAGATGGTGTTGGCTCCGGGAACCAGGTTGTAGATGGCATTGTGACGATTCCAATAGTCGGGTTTCTGGCTCCATGTATCATCACCGATCATCACCTCCAGTTTGACCA
>JBLIND010000293.1:0-8487 GCA_047639095.1 Candidatus Omnitrophota bacterium
GACATGCTGGGGATACTCGTGCTTAACCGCAGCCGCGGCCCCCGAATCTGGACGAGCGGAAACGGACTCCGAAACCGCGCCGGGTTTCGAATCAACGTGGGCAGCCTCAACCTCTGTGAGAGCCTCAACCCGGGTTTCCGGGCTCGCAGGCTCGTCTACTTCAGGCTTTTTTTTTACGCCATCATCATCGCCGCCATGCGCATGCATGGCGTCTGACCGAATCCGGCCAAACCAAGCGCCGCTGCAGAAAAAGAACAGCGCGACCAGAAGCATGATAATCCATTGTCCAATTGTATATGCAAACATGAGATTCCTTATTGATTCGTCGCGCAAATTCTAACCATGCCCTTACGGCTCTTGGCAAGCCTTTTGCCGGAATCGACCGATGCCACCGGCCCTGGGCTTTCCCCCTATCCGCACGATGAGCATTTGAAATACGGCCGATTCTCCTTCATAGTCGCGCCAGGTCAGCAAACAGTTGGTTATGGATCATGATGATCGGGCTGCCGGTGCTCCTGTTCGGACTCACCTACAACCGAATTATCCGCCTGCGCAACCAGACCGAAGATCGCATTGAGATCTCCAGACGCTACTTCAACGGTTCAATCCGCGACTACAATAACATGATCGAGGCCTACACCGGCTCAAAGGGAGCGAAAGGTCAGGATTACCAGGCGAAGTTTAATGGGAGCCTTTCGCATTTCACCACCACCCGACCCCTTCAGGCAAAAGAGGGCCTTACCGTGGTGGTCCAGTTCCCGAAAAGCATCGTCCACGAACCGGGCACGCGCGAAAAATGGATGGCCCAACTCTCCGACAGCCCGTCCACCTTCATTGCCGTGGTTGGCTTACTCCTCGTGGCCTGTTATCTGGGAATCGCCTGGCTCGCCGTCGGGATCGATCCGGCCCGGGGTACCATCATTCCGCTGTTCGAGCCGCCCAAAGGCACGTCCCCCGCGGCGGCTCGTTAGCTCATGCGCATAGGGTATGACCATCAGTATTTTACATCCGCCTTGATCGCCTTTTGCGTGAAGGGCTGGGCGACCCTGCTGCAAAACAGCAGCGAGGTCTATACGATCCATCGCACCGACCACACCGGTGAAGACCTGTCCACCGGGGAAAAGGCGGTCTCCCTTAAGCTGCCTCGAACGCGGAAGTCTCTCCGACAGGTCCCGCGATGATCCACCTCCTCCATGGAAAACGTGCTGGGAGCGATCCTCCAACGATCCGGAGTAACCGCCATACGATACGCCCCATCCCCATCGGTTACGCCCCAGGAAAAGTCGCCGGTAACCGCGTTGCCGGCGGCATCCACCGGGAAGAAGAACAGCTCGAAGCCGGGCAACACCTTGGTGGTTCCCGTCTCACGCAGGGTTCCGGAAATCGTGCGCGTACCTGCGAGTAGCGTGTGATCGACTACCAGCTCGTCATTTTTAAGCAGCACCTCTTCGGTCCCAACCGCAAAGGGCGCAACTAAACCGGGCTTGATGACCACGATGTCATATCCATCTTCAACCGGAGCATACAGGGTATAAAAGCCATTCGTATCGGTACTGATGCGAACGATAAAGTCACGGGCATCCGCCAAGGGATCCAACAAGGCAACGATTGCCCCGTCAATCGGCTGGCCACCACTGGAGACCACGCCGCTGAATTTCTGAGCGGTTACGGTGTCGGTGATGGTCAGGCGTTCGGTTTGCGCGGCAAAGGAACCGAGGGGACTCGACACCCGGAATACATACTCGCCGGAAACATTGGTGGAATTGGGCTCCCATAAATCCAACTGGCTTTGGATCATACCATTACGATCCGAGACGTCATTCACCAGGTTGAAGTTAAAGATCTCACCCGACATGGCGGCGATGCCATCCGTGATGATATGGCTCTCAACCAACGCAGATGCGGCATTCACCATGCCCTGGTCATTATCGATCTTGAATTTTTCCAGGAGCACGGATTGGCCCAGGGAGAGCCCGGTGATGTTCAAATCAATGATTCCGAAGTAGGCGCTTTCGATGCTGGTTTCGGATAAAGTAATCGCGACGGGGCCGGCCCCTTCAGGATCCGGAGCCGGGGGGACTTCATTCATCCCTTGAACCGGAGAGTTCCAGCTCGTGACAAGTTCTTCCGCCCGATAGGTGGGGGCCCAGGTGAATTCGCCCGTTGAAATTGCGGCCCATATCCCCGACAGCGGGCAGAGGCCGGCCGTGGCGATAAGCGCAACATACTTAAACGGGGAAAACGTGCGATGGGTGAAACGAAAATTGTCGGGTTTCATGCGGCCAGCCTCAATCCTCAAATAATCGCACCTTTAGCAATCGTGGCGATCTACAAGGAGTAGCTGATGCAGTACAGAGTTGAAACCATTCAAATCATACTCAAGTAAATTTCCGTATGACTCGGGTCCCTCAATGTCGAGGATATCCGTGAAAATTGAGATCATGGGTAGCATATTAATCGGGAAGTTGAACAAGACGTACTTCCCGTTCGTCCATCGACCCGAATCCAAGTAGGGCAGCGAAGGAGGCGGCCGTAATTCGACCGTTCCGGCTTCATCGTCCTCCACCACCAACCAGTGAAGCGGTCTGGCATGCCTTCAGATTATCCGTGATTGCGAAGTACTAAAGATGACCCGTGACCATCCGGGCGAGGCCGCGAATCAGGGCTCCTTTACGCAGCGTGGCATAGTTGGCGTCCAACCAAGCCTTGCTCCGTTTCAGACTCCGATGCAGCCGTTTTCCCGAGGTCACTCGTTTCACCTTGAAGTATCCCTTTCGGGTTCGCCCACAGATAAAGCGAAGGCCGAGGGACTCAAAGCTCCCGGTCTTTCGCTGCTCCTTGCGCGCACGGGATGCTTCATGGGGTCCGAACCCAACCAGACCCGTCTTCTCTTCGGCCAGTTCCAGATTGAACTCACCTAAGCGGATCTTCAGCGCTTCCTCTACTGTCCGTGCATCGGACCCGCTTTGAAAGCAGATCACGCAGTCGTCGGCAAAGCGAAACAGGTAGGCTTCGCCTTGCAGCTTCTTACTCATTGACCGGGTAAACCAGAGATCGAGTACGAAGTGCAGGTAGCGGTTGCTCAACAGCGGGGAGAGGATCGAGCCTTGCGGCGCGCCGGTTTCGGGCGATACCCGCCCCGGTGCAGGCGCGCACAAAGACACTGGTGAACGCCCTTTCGGGCTCCGCCTGCGCGGCGCTTCGCATCTGTTTGAGCGCTGTTTTCATACCTGGATCCCGCTCGGTGTCGGGGGGATGCATCTACTCTCACAGGCAACAGGGGTTATGGTCTTCGTCGCTCGGCGGGCATTACCCCACGTCCTCGCTAACCTTTGCGGCTTTCCAAACACCACCCCTCGTCCGGGTGCGCATCGGGAGGCTCTTTTCACATTGCACGCCCTTACTCGGCTACTGTCGCAATGATCTGCGACGCATTCACCCAGGGCCTTGTTCTTCATGGACAGGCCCGGACTCGCCCGGTTGGTCATCTGATCTCTGTGCGACTCAATGCAGTCTACGCCCCCGGCGCTCGACACGGTTCTTGTCTTTGGCGTTCCGTGTCCATGGCATGCGTCCCCTGTCAGGGCATCGGCTTCCGGCGCTTCGTGTTCCGCTTTTCCGGGGCTTTGTTTCTGATTCAGCACTTTCATGCTTCACTTCGACGCCCTCGTCTTACTCCTTTCCTTGGGTGAACCCCACGCGATCGGATCCCATTGCCGGGTTAAACGACAGGTAACGGCCTCGCGGTGGTCGGCGGGGCTCCCGATGCTCGTCCTTTTACCTATCCTACTTTTAGAAGAAGGACATCAAATCGACGGGCCATTTGAAAACGGCCATGGCGAGGAGGAAGGCCAGAATCAGCACCATCAAGATGAGGAGGCTGACCAGCGAGGTGCTTGCGGCCACTGGGGCTTCTTCGTCGTCCGGCTCCGTCGTCGGAACCGGGATGTTGGAAACGGCATCATCCATGCGTGGTGCCGCTGACGCGGGCAGCACACTCGTGGAAGGATGGTCTGATAAAACTTCACGTGTAGCAGTGCTGGTACTGCCGCTGGTCTGGCAACATGCGAGTACAGCAGCCAGGTCGGAGGGCAAATCGCCATCACCGGCGAACATGGTCTTTTCACCATCGTCAAAGGCATCATCAAAATCATCGAGCAGGAGCACCTGCGTGTGGAAATGCCCGAAGGTAATTTCATCTCCATTATCAACCTGGACTGCCCGATTACTTTCGATGCGGGTGTTATTAACCAGGGTGCCGCCCGAGCTGCCGATATCTTCGACCAGGAGTCGGTCGCCCATATAACGGAAGACCGCATGCTGACGTGATACCGAAGGATTGTTACAATGGATAGCCGCATCCGCGGAACGACCAATGGAAATGCCATCACGATCGATAGGGATTCGCTCACCGCGACGTTCGTCGCTCAAGAATAATAATTGGAAACGTGGATTTGTACCTACCATGAGGGGCTCCTACCAGACGATCGTTCGCATTCCATCCGAGGATTCGGATGCATTTACAGCCTGCGCATTTGCCAGTACCACCTCGCAAACACATTCCCCAATGACGAGCGCATCTCCCAACCTTGCCTCCAAGTGCTTGAATGGCGGGACCGCGTCCGAATTAACAAAGGTTCCGGCCGAACTGTTCAGATCCTGGATTGAAATATGATCCTCAAAAACCTCGATCACCATATGGTTACGCGAAACCGACTTATCCAGCAGGCGAATCAGATTCGTAGAGGAGCGCCCAACGGTGATCCGCGGCCGATCTAACTCGATAGGCTCCTGGTCGACGGATCTCAATTTTAGAGCGAAATGATTATAGTGCGTTTGCATGGTGTCCTCGTATGTTGCCGGTCTTTCCAGCGTACTTTCAAGCTCCTGCTTTTCTGGATTAATATTGGCCTTCGTCTATTCTGAAACTTAAATTAGCAGGAAGCATACCAGCAAGGATGCGCACCAGGAGGAAATAGAAAATATGAGACCTGAATGTACAGATCGCACGACAGGCAAGGCATGCCTGCACTGCCGCCATCTATACGCAAGGAATATGATTCAAGTGGTTCTCTCGCTTCCTAATAAACGAGAAAATGCACCGATCATTCCCGTGCGATGCGGTAATACCCGCGAAGACTACTGGCGTCAGGATCTGTAAACGCGTTCAGCGGTGCCGTGTCTGACAGGCCGGTTGCAATACGAATCCAGTTGGGTGGTGACAAACTTTCCGAGCGCCAAACTCCATAGGTGGCTCCAGCCTCGCTTTGCCACCGAATCTCCGCCATGCCGTTCGCAATCCGAACATTGCTCTCAAGGGAGAAGCCGGTGCTCGAAACCAGCGCGATCTGGTTCGTGCCCTGGAAGGTATAGTCCACCGAATATCCGACCGGAATGTTTTCGCTCGCGAACGTCCCGGACAAGGAACCGTACTCTGCAATGACTACGGTATTGGACGGTGCCCCCACAAGGGAGACATCGAGGACCGAAAGGGCCGGATCGAGGCTCAGTGCACCGGATACGATCACGACATCATTGGTGCCCTGCTCGACGTCAATTTCCCAATGTCCATTCTGCAGGTTATGGTTGCCTTGGATCACGGTGCGACCGATCCCGATCCCGGGCGCAAGCGTGCCTCCGGATAGCGTCAGGTCGAAATTCACAAGATCTGCCGTGAGGCGTCCACCGGTCATTTGAAAGCCAGGCTGACCCGTAAGGGCATCGGTCCGCAAGGAACCCGACTGGATGGTTAGCGTGTCGAGGTTGTCCACGGATGCCGCATCGACCTCGGCCCCCATGATGGTCAGGGTCGAGACGCCGCCCAGGTCCTGGATCGAACCGGCAACGCTGAGGCGACCTCCGTTCAGGATCATGGCCGCGGTCGTATTCGCCGGATTGGCGCTTCCGGTTACACTCACGCGCGCGAGATTCACCTGGTTGGCGGTAAGGACCCCGGCGCCCATGATAAACGTCCCCTGCCCGGCGCCGTTCCCTTGGTCGTGACGACCGATGGACAACGATCCCAGCGCCCCGTTCAGCATCCCCAGACCGGCGTCCAGGGTACCAGTAGAGGTCGTTCCGGTATTTGTGATGTTGTACCCGATACGAAGGTCCATGGTCGGACCATCCTGCCCTGAAAGCGTCAAGGATCCGCCAGTCGGGACCACGGCGCGACCGCGGGCTTTACGATTCCCGATGGTCAGAAAATCGCTGACCACGATGTTCGTCGTAGCACCAAAATTCAACAGGCTTTCCGGGGAGGCCGGGCTCTCGGCACCCTGCCCCTGCAAGAGCGAGTCAGCAATCGTGATGCTTTGAGCAAGCAGGCGGTTTGTACCGCTGTCAGCGAGAAAGAGACGCCCTTCGACACTGGGTCCATTCGAGTTATCCGACGTGCCGATCCGCAGGCTCGATGCGTGTATTTCGACCCCCATAGCACCTTCAAAGTCCGCCGTTGCGATCGTGCCCGCCGCAGGTTGCACATTCCCTTCACGTCGTGCGACATCCACGATGCCCGGAGAGGTGGGCTGCCCGATACGTACCGTACCGCCTCCGACGGTAAGGGTGCCCGATCGATTGAGGTACCCCAGTCGAAATTCATCCACGTCAAACCGTCCATTCAATACGTCAACCGTTCCGCCATCCAGGAGGAAATAGTTGAAGCCTCCATCGTGCAACACACTGCCATTCACGCTGAGAAACCCATCGGTCATCTGGACACCCGTTGCCGCGGCGCCGGATCCCATTGCATTCCCCAACAGCAAGTCGCCCGTTCGCGTAACCTGGGCGGTGGGGTCATCCAGGATGGCCCCGATTTGACCCGTCTTCAAGCCAGACCCCGAATAGCTTGCAGCGATGGTACCGCTCGCGCCAGGGGTGACGGTCAGTGAAAAGTCCGGGTTGGCGCTGGCTACTCCGTTGTCGACCAGATTGGTTGCCGCCAGAATCGTGAAGCTGTCGGAGGTGTTGATGCTTGCTCCCGCCGGAACCCAGGCACTCCAACGGGTGTCAGTTATGTCATCCCAAGTATTTGTCCCCGCGGTCCACACCGTGGCTTCAGCGCGGTTGGTGTTTGGCAGCCCTCCATCCACGAGCCCGAAATCAATCAGCGAACCGGCGGCAAAAGTCGCGTTCGTCGCCTGGAACACGGGATTTCCCTGAGAAAGATTCAGACGCAAGGTCGTGTTGTTCGCCTGATTGTACTGATCGACTTTCCAGACCGGCACGACCGGAGGGACGTGCAGCACGAGTACGGTACTTCCGGTGACGGGCGTGCTGAGGGTGACGTTATCCACGAGGAAATCACCGCGCGCGGCAAACAAACCTTGATTCAATTGGAGCAGGCTGGTCCCGCCCTGATCCACTACCGCCCCGGCCACGCGAAATTCGCCGCCGTTGATGATCAGGTTACCCCGTGTGTTAAGCGGGTTCACACTGACACCACCAAGACCCACGTGCGCCAGACTAACGCTCTCCGCATCCACGGTGCCCTGGTCCATGACGAAGGTGCCGCGCCCATTACCCGTAGTGGAGCCATGAAACCCGAGGATGACGCTCCCCAACTGGGCGTCGAGCAGTCCACCGGTCATGTCGAATGTACCCTCCGCCTGGGTGGCCGTTCCTGCGTTGTTATATCCGGCACGCAGGTTTAAGCGACCACCGGTTCTCCCGCGCAGCTTGACAACCCCGCCCGGCATCACATCCACGATGCCTTTGCTTTTACGTTGGCCGACATACAGCCAGTTGACGTTCAGTTGATTTGTTACTGCTCCTAAATGGATGAAACTGGTCACCTGGGTGTTCCCCGGACTGTTGCTGTCGCCGATGCGAATATTATCGGCGGTAATGGTATTCACCGCGTTGGTTCCCAAGATCAGGTTGCCAAAGAAGCCCCCATTTCCGCCCAAGGGAACCTGCGCCAAATGTATATTTGCAACATCGATATCAACAGAAGGCGATTTTGAGAAATCCAAGACTCCTGAAGAAACGGCTGAACCGTTAAAGGTGCGTCGACCCAGTTCGATGGTTTCTCCTCCGGTCCCGATGCGGACGGCACCCAACACCGTGAGCGTGCCCGGGCCTTGATTAACCCCAACATCAAGCTCATCCACCGAGAGTTGCCCGCCAACCGACACGTCGCCACGGTTAATCAGCAGCGTGCTCAAGCCGTTGCCATCGACGAAATCGTTTGCAACGGTCATGGTGCCTCCATTCAGCTGAATCATGGCCGTTGTCAGGGAATCGTTGAAACTGACGCCCCCCTGATCGGTGATCGCGAGCCGCACCTCGTTGGCGCTCAACTGACCGCCGCCCATCAGAAGCGTGCCCTGTCCTGATCCGGAACCACTGTCATGACGCCCAATTTCCAAACGATCCAGTACGGCATTCAGGGTGCCTCCGCTCATATCAACGGTCCCCTGCGCCTGCGTTCCGGTTCCGGGAACCATGTTGTAGCCGATGAACAGATTCGCTTCCGGGCCGGCGTGT
>JBLIND010000294.1:0-8475 GCA_047639095.1 Candidatus Omnitrophota bacterium
CTGGTCGCTGGCGACATCTCTTTCGGCACCCGTTCGGATGACGGTTCCGTCTTATACATCGACCTCGATGACAGCGGAACTTTTGAGTCACCGGGAGAGATCATCGTGAATAACCTCGGCTTCCACGGACAAGTCAACCAGGTGGGCACGACCGCCCTCTCGAACGGCGTCTACAACATCGCGATCGGCTTCTTCGAAGCGGGTGGCGGTGCCGGCATGCATGCCCGATATGTGCAAGGTGCCGAAGGTAATTACGACAACATGACCCTCATTGATCCATCGGATGCTGGTCAGAGTGCGATCTGGTCCATTGAAACCATCCCCTCGGGCAGTCTGGCCAACTCGGTTACGGTCCTGGCGGACAGCGCCATCCGCATTGGATCCGAGGTGCCGGACATCACATTGGGCAATTTGAACATGACGGGTGCGGTCACCCTTGGCATTGAATCAACCAGCCTCGCTCAACGGCTGACCTTCACCGGGGCCACATCGCTTTCCGGGGATGCCAGCTTCAACCTGACCGGTCTTGCGATTGTCACGCTGAACAACATCACCGAGTTGACCATGTCAGACCTCCACTTAACGGGTGATGGCCGACTGGTTCTACCTACGGTTAACACCTACACAGGTGAGACAACGATCGATGGCGGCTGTTTGGAAGTCCAGATCAATGGCGCCCTTGGCGACATCCTGGCGGGAACGGTTGTCCACACCAACGGGGCCTTGATTCTCAACGGCCCAGGCAACCTGAATTACTCGGATCTGGAACCGCTCGAACTCCATGGTCACGGCAACAGCAAGGCCCCGGGGGCCCTGACGCATGCGTCAGGGAACGATGATGATTTCCGGGGACCGATCACGCTCGGATCCGATGCGACGATTCACAGCCCGAACAATGCGTTCAGCCTGTTTGGCCTCATCGACATCAGCACCAATGACCTTTGGCTGGTCAGTGATAACGGCAACATCGAAATTGAAGGCTCCAGCGGCATCTCGGGCACGGGTGATATCGTCGCAGATGGAGTGAATGGCCGCATTATCACCTATAACAACAACAAAAACACCTTCGACGGTCTGCTCACCATCAACAACATCATCTGGGATGCCCGCAGCGACGACTCCCTCGGCAGCACGAACGGGGCAACCATCGTAAACAGCGGTGGTCGACTGGAGTTGCGCGATGCAAAAACCTGGGGCGACGACATTACCATCTTCGGGAACGACAACGGCGCCGGTGCCATTCGGAGCGAGAACAACCTGAACACCCTGACCGGCACCGTAACCCTCGGCGGTAGCGCGATGATCTGGGTGAATGCGGTCCAACTGACGATGACCGGTGATCTCACCGGCCCCTTCACCGCGGACAAATATGGCCCGGGCATTCTCATTCTCGACGGGGACAAAACCGCCGCCAACATGTATCCAGCCCAGGGCACCCTGCGGGTAAACAGTGAAGGCGGTCTGGGAGGCACGAGCCTGCTGGCCATTCCCGAGCAGGGCACGGTTGAGTTTGCGGATGGCCTGACCTTTGACGGCAGCTCGCCCCTTCAGAGCATTTTTGTGGCGGGCGGCACCTTAAGCGCCTTTAACGATGTCAACGTCATCGACATCCCCTTAAACATCGACTTTGGATTTGGGATCACCTTCGGCGGCGAAGGCGACCTCATCGTCGAATCGGACTTCGGCACCGCAGTGGTCTCTAACGTAACGACCGATGCGCTGAACCACCTGGGCTTTCATGAAAACAATGACGGCATGCTGGACCTAAACAATAATGGTGGCATCCTCAATTTAGGCGTGCCCACCAATTACCCGGCGTTCTTTTCCTCCACGCTGTTGACCGCGGGCCCGGCCGGACGGGGCCTGGACTTTGATGACGATAATGACTTCATCAACAGCGGGGCCATCGGCCAGATCGACAACTTTATGAATCTGTGGATTGGCTACATCAACTGCGACGAGACGGGCACCTGGGGATTCCGAAACGCGGCAGACGACGACACCTCCGGCATCTGGCTCGACCGCAACACCAACTTTGTATTTGAATCCACCCAGGCAGGCCTGGGCAGTGACCGCGGCGAACAATTGCAATGGGACAATGACCGTGGGAACAAACAGGTCACCCTCACGAACGGTGTAAGCTACCTCATCGCCTTTACACACCGCGAAGGCGGCGGCGGATCGGGCGTCGAATTCCGCTTCACCCGGCCCGGGGGCGTGGAAAACATCATCCAACCCTTCAGCCAGCCCGGACTCTGGTCCCCTGCCGAGGCGGGCAGCGCCGCAGCCCAAAACACCGTCACGAAAAGTGGCAACGGAACGGTATGGCTCAACGGTAATAATGCCTATACCGAAGGCACCACGATTTCCGGCGGAGCCTTGACACCCATCGACGTAAATGCCCTCGGCGGATCGGGCGCGAATGTCAAAATCGTGAGCGGCGCACTCGCCCTGAGTGGGGACAACACCTTCGACCTGGGTTCGGTAGAGCTGAATGGAACCGGCGGTCCCAACTGGGCCGGTGCGATTCATAATATCGATGGGGACAACCAACTGGTCGTCACCAACCTTTATGGAACGACACCCATCTTGAGCGGAAGCTCCATGGGTATCGGTTCCGCGGCGGGAACCTTAACCGTGGATGCACCGCCCATGGAACTCGGTTTCGCGCTACTGTCCTTTGCTGGTGCAGGCGAGGTGGTCTTCAATCCGGACATCCTGACCACGGAAGCTACGACGGTCACCCAATCGAATATGCTCTATCACTTCGGCTTCCATATCAACAATGACGGTCTGGCGATGGACCTCAACAACAACGGTGGGATGATGGGGGGAGGAGATCCACGCACCTTCCAAACCTTCTTCGGACTTTCATTCCTCACGGATGGACCCGGCGGACGCGGACTCGACTTTAATGACGATAATGATTTCATCAACACCGGCTCGATCGGCCAGAATGACAATTACAGCAACCTCTGGCTGGGTGAATTCCGCCCCGACCAGACGGGCGATTACGGCTTCCGCCGCGAGCAGGATGATGATGCCTGCGGCATGTGGTTTGACCTGAACCAGAATGGCATCTTTGAATCGACCCAGGCGGGTCTGGGCTCCAATCGTGGCGAGCAGCTGCAGTGGGATGGGGATGGTGGAAACAAAGTCGTCAGCCTGGTGGCAGGCCAAAAGTACATGATTGCCTTCACCCAGCGCGAAGGGGGCGGCGGATCGGGCGTGGAGTTCCGCTTCACGCCGCCTGGAGGCAGCGAAGTCGTTATCAAGCCCAGCGATCCCGCCCAGGCAGGCCTCTGGAATTGGCCGGACCTGGTGCCGTTCAACTCCGTAGTTAAAAACGGGAGCGGATCGGTCACCCTGAATGGCGCCAACACACACATTGGTGAAACCATTATCAATGACGGCACCTTGATCGTCCCAGACCCGGCCGCACTGGGTACCAGCGATGCGGGAACGATCATTCACGGCACGCTCGCCTTCACCAACAACATCACCCTCGCAAGTGAAGCGCTCTGGTTGAATGGCACCATCACCAGCCTCGGCGGCGACAACGTCATTGATGTCACGAGCGTTATCACGGTCGCCAGCAATGCCCTGGATGTGGGCGTGGGCGCACACGCGGGTAGCCTGACCGTTCAAGGCGATCTCGATCTGTTGTCTGCCCGCTTAGCCATCGCTGGCGACGGGGATACGATCCTCAACGGAATCGTAAGCGGCTCCGGCACGGGCACCAGTGCACCGCCCATGCCGTTTGGCGGCCCGTTCACCTTCGACACAGTCGGCCCCACCAACTACTCCAGCCTTGGCTGGACGGTAACCTCAGGCTTTGTCGGTGGACATGACCAGAACGATGGCGAACTGGGTGCCCTCTCCGCCTGGATCAACGATGTGAACCCCGGGTATGCGCATGATGGGGGCCACACCACCGTGCTCGCAAGCTCGCCGCGCTTCCTGCTCGATGGCAGCGATAACCCGATCACGTTCGAGCTCCATGGCGGCAGTTTGCACGGCAACCAGCCGGCCAATACCAACGTGGCTCCGACCAATGTTTCTCAGGTCCTTGCGTTCCCGAACTCGGACAATCTGACCGGCGTACAAGGCGTTGGTCTCCGCCGTGTGGACACCGGAGAGTACGTTTTAACCGCGGCGAAAAGCGCCAACGGGACCAACGATGAGGCCTTCAGCTTCAGCACCGTCGGCTTGCCTAATACCGCTTACGTCTTCGACTTCTTCGACTACTACAACGGCAGCTGGGGCTGGTTCGACCTGGACAACTTGGTGATCCCCGGACTGAACCTGGACGAATCCTTCACAGTCGAAAACAGTATCACCAAAACCGGTGCGGGCACCCTGACCCTTGCGGCGGCGAACACCTACGATGGCGCAACCACGGCCTGGGGCGGCATCCTCATGGTCGCGGGCAGTACCGGCCCGAGTAATGTCGTCGTGGCAACGGGTGCCGTCCTCGCTGGCAACGGCACCATCGGCGGCGACATCCTGGTGATGACCCGCGGTGAAACCAACCCGGGTGCAAGTCCGGGCACGCTCACCGCCACCGGCGGTCTCGCCTACAGCGATTACACCTCGGTATTCAACGCCGAGCTGGACAGTGCGGCGAGTTACGATCAGCTGAACGTCGGCGGTGCGATTGTCCTGAACAATGCGACCCTGAACCTGATCAAGGATCCGGGCTACAGCCCGACCGCCACCGACGTGCTCACGATCGCGACCGGGACTTCGGTATCCGGCACCTTCAACGGCATCGCGGAAGGTGATCGAGTCAGCGCACAGGGTGCGGAGTTCGTGGCCAGCTACCTGAACAATGAGATCACCCTCAACGCAACCGGCGGCTTTTATGTCTACGCTGGTCCGGACACGATCACCCGCCCCATAGGTGCCGGCGTAACCGTCCCGGCGAGCCAGCTTCTCGCCAACGACCTGATCGGCGACGGCGTGGGCCCCTTGGCCATCACCGGCGTGATCACCAACTCCATCGAAGGTGGCTCGGCCAGCTTCAGCGGGGGATCAGTCACCTACACCCCACCCACGAATACCTTTGATGGGGTCGACAGCTTCACCTACACGGTGACCGACGGAACCGATTCAGCCATAGGCCTGATAACCGTAGTGGTCGGCGAAGGAACGCCGCCCAGCGAACCGCCTGTGCTCGTACTGGGCGGAACCATGCAACTGCCGAATGGCGATTACCGGGTCGCGTTCAGCGGCATCCCCGGCCAGAGCTACGATGTCGAATGGACCAACGACCTGACTACGACGCCGATCGTCTGGACGGTCCTGGGCACGGTCATCGCCGCCGGCGATGGTTCGATCTTACTGGACCACGCGGCTCCGCCAGACATCGTCAATTACTACCGGGCCGGCCTGGAGTAAGGCACCGACCAGATCCTGTGAAAGCGGCGGCAGTTTTGCCGCCGCTTTTTTTATGCCAGCGAGCGGTCCCGGTGCGAGGCGACCTACTCCCAGTACTTCAAACCCGCCCCGTAATGCAGCAGGTTGTAAGGTGGAATCCGATCCATGGGTGAGTCACCGCTAACCAACTCACAGGCAATGCCGTAGGTCCAGGGAACTTCATCCAGGCTGATCTCCCGCTGGGTGTATTCCATCTTACTCCCCCAGGCACGACCGAGCCCGACGATATCGAAGCGGGTGAAGGCCTGGCTTTCCAGGTCGACGACCAGCACACCGAACACACGTACGGCACATCCTCGGCTACGCTCCTCATTAAGGCTTCCCCGGTCGAAAACCTTTCCCATCCGGCCCGAACCTTCGAGGCGCATCTGGACCTGCCCATCTTTCACGGCCTCCACTTGCAGCATCATCTCCATCTCGCGTGGTGCCAGGGCATTTACGCTACCTTCCATGTATTCAATACCGATGGTGGTGAAGAAGCGTTTTTGAATCGCCGTCGAAACAGGGAAGGTCTGACCCGGCTTGGGGTCCGTTGGAATCAGCGACTCCCGCTCCGCACGCGTCAGCCAAAGCATATCGCTCTGCGTCTCAGCCGCCCAGGCATCCGGATTCTGTTTGTAATAATACTGCGCGAGTCGTTGAGTCGCACTCGCCTCACGGCTGTTCATGTAGGTGCAGAAACCACGAATCACCAGGCCGCCTTCCGGAGCCTCCGGCACCGGACGCTTTGGAGCCTGTGCCAGAGAAGGATCCGCCAACTTCACCTTACGTTCGGAAAGGGGCAGGTCCCGGTACTCCTTGAGCACCGGATCCAATTCCTTTCCACGCATGCGCAAGCTATGCCCAGCTCCGAGGATTTTACCACCCGCAGTTGCCACGACCATGTGATTGCCGATGGCCTTTATCTGCTGACAGTAGGCCACCTCCTGGGAGTTGCCCCTGAAGTAGGTATCCAGGGCCACCGGGATAAAATGTTCAGCTACGTATTTCGGATCAACTTGAGCGCCGGTGAACCACCGGGAGCGATTGGAGGTGCAGGCGCCTCAGGTCCGACCCAGGGGACTGCCATCCGCGGCCGTGAAAAAGATCAGCGGCTTATCTTCGGCAATGGCCCGCTGACGCGCCTCTGTGACATCGGTCAACCACGGCACCTCGCGCCAGGGGCTTTCACCCGGCTGCGGATGGATACTTTGAAACAGCGCATCGAAGCGTTCAGCAGGAAGCGTGGGCAGCGCCACGTCTTCAGCATGGATCATCGGGAGCAGGGCGAAGGAGGCGAGCAGGCAGGAAACGTTTTTCATCATGCCAACAGGATAGCAAGAGGAACGGATGCTGCGAAGACGCGATTTCCCGCACGCCGCCCGGCCAGGCTGCAAACACCACGCCCGGTCGCTAGAAAAGGCCCCTCAATGTTCCCCAGGCAGATGCCGCACCGGATCATCCACGCAAGACGCCTCGACATCGCTGAGCAAACCAAATCACAAACACAAGCGGAAGCCTCCGATAAAAAGAGGTCAACTCAACCGCCATCCAGCGCCTGCTCAAAGACGGCGAGTTTTCGCTTTAACGCGTCGACCCGTTTGGGTTCGTGCGCGAATCGATTGTCGGTTTCCCTGGGATCCTCGGCCAGGTGATACAACTCCAGGACCGGCTTTTTCCGCGCGCGCAGGAGGAGCTTCCAATCCCCTTCCCGGATACCGGCAACGACCCCGTCTCGAATGATGTAGTAGATGGCGGCATGCGGGGAGGCCGATGCTGGATCGCGGAGCAAGCCGGCGATCGATTTGCCGTCGCGCACGAACTCGGGGAGCGGCACATCGGCGAGCGCGGCGAAGGTGGGGTACCAATCCATAATCGTGGTGAGCCGGTCGCAGCGAGCATCAGCCGGGATACCGGGGCCGCGAATGATGCAAGGGACGCGCACGCCTCCTTCGTAGGGATCATGTTTTTCTCCGCGAAGGCCACCGGAGGAACCACCGACCTGGGTGAGCGGACCATTGTCGGAGGTGAAGACGACGTAGGTTTGATCCGCAATGCCCAGCGTGTCGAGGGCATCGAGGATCTCACCCGTGCTCCAGTCGATGCATTCGATCACATCACCGTACAGGCCAGCTTTGCTCTTGCCGGCAAATCGATCCGAGACTGCAAGCGGGACATGCGGCATGGGATGGGACACCAAGAGGAAGAAGGGTTCATCGCGATGCGCCTTCAGATAAGCGATCGCGTGCTCGGTGATGCGTTCGGTCAGCTCCGCATGGGGCGGAAAGGGAATCACCGTTCCCTTATCGAGAAAGAGATTGGAGGCATCATCGGCTGGTGTGTCACGATCGAAAAAGTGCCCGAGTGGGGTTCCCCAGAAGGTGTCGAAGCCGTGACGGGTCGGAACATGCGGCGCTTGGTGGCCGAGATGCCATTTCCCAATCAGGCCGGTGTGATAGTTTTTAGTCTTCAAGGTCTCGGGGAGGGTCACAACGGCATCCGGAAGCCCGGCGGTATCGTACACGTGCAAGGGCGTGGGGAGATGGGAGCGAGTGGCATGGTTGCCGGTGAGGAAGGCAGCGCGTGTGGGCGTGCAGATGGGCGAGACGTAGTGGTGCGTGAACCGGATACCCGCCCTGGCCAGGGCATCGATGCGGGGGGTGGCGATGGTTTGGGAACCGTAACAGGCGAGGTCGCCGTAGCCGAGGTCATCGGTGAGGATGAAAACGAAATTGGATCGAGCGGTGGCAAGCCCACCCAGGATCCCGATAAGGGCAAAGATACTGAGCAGAAGACGAGGACATTGGAGGGGAGGAGAGAAATGGAGGAGAGGATGTGGGAGGCATGGGGAGAGGAGTCCTCTGGACTGGGGCAATTTATTACCGCTCTCATCGCGGCAATTTATTGCAAGACATCCCCTTCTGATATGTTTCATCTCAGTCTTATTCATACGTTCTTTTTTCGCAGCAAGCTGCGGATGATGAAGGCGGCAGCAAGATGCCCGCGCTCCGAGGAACGGTCACGGAATCGCATTCAAGGTATAATAGGCATCGGCAT
>JBLIND010000295.1:0-8376 GCA_047639095.1 Candidatus Omnitrophota bacterium
GTTTTTCGGTCAGGGTGCGCACAAAGGCTTCGGGGTGTTTGATCAGCGCCGCCTCCAACCCGGCTACACCGGTGAAGGTGTCCCCGTTCGGCAAGCCGCCAGTGAGATCCAGGGCCTGGCCATTTTGGGTGGTCCGCCATCGACCGGTCGCGTCAAACGACTCGAGGGCAAAGCCAACCGGATCCATGACATCGTGACAGCTCGCACAGGCGGGATTGGCCCGGTGTTGGGCCAGGCGCTCCCGCATGGGGAGCTCGGCGGAAATCGTATGATCTTCCAGGTCCGGCACGTCGGGCGGGGGTGGGGGCGGGGGGGTGCCGAGGAGGTTTTTCAACACCCAGTGTCCGCGGAGCACGGGTGAGGTGCGGGTCGCGTAGGAGGTAACGGTCAGCAGACTGCCCTGACGCAACAAACCGCCGCGCTGAGTACTCGCGTCGAGTTGTACCCTGCGAAAGCGTTCCCCGTATACGTGGGGAATGCCGTAGTGCTTCGCCAGCCGTTCATTGAGGAAGGTCTCCCTGGTCTTCAGCAAGTCGAGCACGCTGCGGTCTTGGTGAATCATCCGTTCCACATGCCATTCGGTTTCCCGGCGAAAGGCCTGACGGAGATTGTCATCAAAATCCGGGAAGAGCCGACCATCCGGGCGCGCCGAATCCAAGTTGCGCAGGTAGAGCCATTGATGAGCAAAATTTTGGACCAGCGACATCGCACGCGGATCCGCCAGCATGCGCCGGGTCTGCTGTTCGAGGATGTCCGGCGTCGTCAAGTCACACGCGAGCAGCGCGTCATCCGGGATGCTGCTCCAGAGGAAGAACGAGAGCCGAGAAGCGAGTTCGTGATCGCTGATCGCATAAGGCGTGCCCGGGGCAAGGCCCGCGGGATCCGATTCCACGCGAAACAGAAACTCCCGGCTCACGAGGATCGCGCTTAACGCCGCTTCGATGCCTGCTTCAAAGGTGTCCTCCGCCCGAAAGAAGTCCATCAGCCGATCCTGTAGCATGGGCTTCAGCCCGTCCTCGCTACCCTGCCGAAACGCCCGTCCCGCCAATCGCATAATGATCCGCTCTGCCCCCGCGTCGCTTTCATCGCCGGCGTCCTCGCCCAGAATCCGCCGCCGACTCGGCGTGGTCCCGACGCCTTGCGCATCATACGGTCCGGTGATCGACACCTGGAAGACCGCCGGATTTCTCCGGGGATGACGGTGCATATTAAAATGGGCCTGATACGGCTGGCGCAGGGTCTCTTCGAGCCCGGGATCGCTGGCCACGAACGTCACCCCCAATTCCTGAGGGCCCGCGGCAACCTGGATGCGTGTGTGCAACTCGGCGTCCACCATCGTGTGATCGTTATTTTTCGGCCGTTGAATCGTGAACCGCTTCATGTGCTGCTGGTTGAGCAGGATGTCCAGTTGGTGCGTTCCCCGCAAGCCTTCCACCTCCTCATTGCGATCCCGGGCGAGGTTTGTCTGAATCTCGTACATGCCGTCCTGCGGGAAGGTATGCCGAATCAGCGCGCCGCCACGCGTGCCGAAGGGCAGGCCGTCGATCGGGCCTTCCTGGGTTTGGTCGGGCTGGATACGCACGGTTTGCAGGTCCGGTGTTTGCGGTCCAGTGCCCATCGCGAGGCGACTGATGGCGATAGCGGCGGAGATATAGCGATTGAGCAGCAGCGGGCTCAGTTCATCCACGGTGATATTGTCGAATCCGTGACTGGCCTCGTCGCGCGGCAGCAGGGCCGTGACATCGATGTCCAGATCCAGCAGATCGCGAATGGCATGATGATATTCGGTTCGGTTGAGGCGTCGGAGTGAGGATGTACGTCCGGGTTGTGGATGCGATTCCGCATAGGCATCCAGCACCTGGATCAGCGCCTGACTCGCCGTACTGTATCCCGGATCATCCGGGCGATCTTTTCCGATGGGCGGCATCTGACGCGCCTGTAACTGTCGTATGACCTGTTCCCAATGATCCGGGTTGGCGGTGATGGGCGCGTCGAGTAAGGCCTCAAGATTCAGGTCGCCTTTCGCCGCGTCCGCATCGTGGCAATCGAGGCAGAATTGAGAGAGGATCGGTTTCCATGCGTCGGGTGCGGCCTGTACGGAAAGCATGCCGGCAAGCGTAAGCATCAGGGCAAGGTGAACGCGAGTCATGGCTTTGGCATATCGAATGGGGTGCCGCATGGCAAGCATTCAGCCCGCGCGGCTGGGCTAACCTCGGTCGACTCCTCGGATCTCGAGGTGTGCATCAGGGCGGGGGAGGAATTGGGCATTCAATCACGAGTTCCTTCAGGTCGGAACTCCACCCGGATCCCTGGAGGTTGTCCGCGAACAGCGGGTTGTCGGCATCGTGGATGACGATGGTCTGACGCAACCCGCCGGGTCGGCCCTGCTGGACATCGTCCGCGATGGTGATGGCCCAGTCGTTGTTTCCGATGTCGCTGGCGCTTCGACCGGTCGCCACATGTCCAGTCATCCTTATTTCCATATCCTTGCATTTGGCCAGGGCGTTGGTGACAACGCTCATATCGGTCGTCTGGGGCGTTCGGAAACGGTAGCGTTTCCCGATCAATCGAGCCCCGCCGACGGGTTGGCAGCCCTTGCAGGAAATTACTTGAGCACGCTGAGAAATGCGGCGAGGTCGCGCAACTCGGAGGGGGTGAGGATCTCACCCATCGGGGGCATGATCGAGGCCTTGATTTCGGATCGATTCGTTACGGCTGATTTTTTGATGCGGTGTTTTTTTGCAACCATATCGACCAGGAGGATCGTATCGTCAGATTCATCGATGATGTTGCCTGCGAGTGCGCCTGAGGGTGTCGTCAGGCTGGTGAAGGTGAAGCCCTCGGCGATGGCGGCGTTCGGGTCCAACATGGACTCCAGGAGCTGTTCCGGTTTCAAGCGCGTCGCCACCTTTGAAAGGTCGGGTCCAAATTCACTTCCCGGGCCGGACTCCGCCCGGTGACAGCGTATGCACTGCGCCGTCGGGTGTTCGTTGAACAGGCGACGGCCGTTTTCGGTATCGCCTCCGGCGAGCAGAAAAACTTCGGGTGCCGGTTTGTCGATCAGCTTGTGTTTGGCGGCGGCTGTATGGAGCTCGAAGCGTGCGGCAGCAGGGAGGCTTGCGATGTTCCCGAGCTGCCGGTTGAGGAGGGGGTTGGCCCCGTCATCCGGCCAGTCACCGAGTACGCGATAGAGTCGCTGCAGGGGTTTCGCATCGGTGGTTTGGCTGAGTCGTTGATCCAACAGCTTGATCGCCTTCGCGGATTGCGTCGCGGCGAGCAGCCGTATCGCTTCGGCAAAAACCGAGGCATCCGCATCCTTCAGTCCGAGTTGAATCGCCGCATCGGCTTGTGTTCCCCGGGCCAGAAGTTGGAGCGCTTCGATGCGGGAAGCTTGCGGATGTTTCGGATCCTTGAGCCACCCGAGGAAAATTGCTTCATCGAAGGTCACCTGGTGGGTCTTCGCCAACTTCGCCACGGCTGTCTGAATATCCTTGTCGGGATCGTTGAGTAAACCGGCGAGGCGCAGGGTCGCGGCCTTTGCATCGGCGAGCGAGCCTGCCGGGTCCTGTACCAGGCGACCGTTTACGCGATCGAACGTTTCGGGCTGGGTCCAGGTGCGCAGGCAGTCGATGGCTTCGCGTCGCAGGGCCGATGCATGTTCAGCCGTGGCTGCGAAATCAGCGAGGCGTTGGGCGGCGGCTGCATCCCCGAGCCGGACGTTGGCATTGAGCACGCGTCGACCGATGGCCTCATCCTGAAGCGACGTGCGATCCAGTTGCGCCAGATCGGGCAGGGCCGCGGGGATTCCGCCATCATCGTGGATGGCCCGCGCGACTTCGCGCAGCACCAGCAGGTCGGGGTCGTTTATAAATGCCCGTACGTCCGGTGCTCCTTGACGCCGCAGGGCGAGTACCGCTCCGATGCGGGCGGCCGGATTCGGATGGGTGGAAAAGGCGCGCAGGGTTTCAGGTTTTCCGAGTTCGGTCAGCGCCAACACGACGCCATGTCGCAGAAAGGGATCCTCTGTGCGCGTGAGCACATCGATCAAGGCCGGGAGATGGCTTGCATTTCCGGAGCGGCCGAGTGCCATCGCAGCGTGCATCTGGATGCGGGGTTCATCGTTCAGCATCGCGATGAGTTCCGGCGCGAGGACCGGCGCAGGTATTTCCCGGCAGGCCTTCGCGGCCTGGTTGCGAATTTCAGGATCCGCATCGCTGAGGAGCGTGCGCAACGCATCCACTTCGGGCTTTCGCGTCGTTCGATAGGCCTGGGCCAGCCCCCAGATGCCATGGATCCGCGCGAGTTGCGGTGCGCCTGTGTCGAGCGCGCGCGTGCGCAAGCGATTGCTTTCACCTTTTTCCGCGAGCGCATATTGCGCCTCCAGGCGCACCCGCTGATCCGCATGTCCGAGCAGCTCGGCGAGGCGCGCGGGATCTTCCGGAAGGTGCGCGAGGAGTGCGGCGGTTTCTTTCCGAATCGCCGATCCGGCGGAGGCGGGATCGTCGACCTTGATCACGCCCCCGCGATCGTCGCGGTTCCAGCCACCCCCCCAGTCGGCCATGTACAAGGCGCCATCGGGACCAAAATTGATGCCGGACGGGCAGCCCAGGCTGGGGAGTCTTTCCGTTCGGTCGAGCACGAAGGAAGCGCCCTCGGGTTTAAACCAAAGGGCCTCCAGGCGCGTGCCCGGCGCGTAACAGAGGATGAAGGCATCCCGCCAATCGTCGTTGAGCGCGGTGCCCGGTTCGTGGGTAAACCCGCACGGTCCGCCGTTGATGTTGCCTATGGTCGGGGTGATGTGTGCGGCCTGACCGGGGTGATAGGGCACGCTGAGTTTTTCATCCAGCCAGGGGTTGTATCGGCGTTGAAACTGCCAGTTGCGCCGCCAGCCATGGTCCGAACCTTCGACGTAGTTGACCAGCCGTTCCAGTTCGCCTTTGAAGTCACCATCGTTGTCCGGGGCAAACCAGTTGCCGTAATTGTCGAAGGCGATCTCGACTGCATTCCGGCAGCCGGTGGCAAAGACCTCGAAGGTTGACCCATCGGGCTCGGATCGAACCACGGCGCCGTGATAGGGATAGCTGAACGTCTTGCCGTTTTGCTCCACGTGCAAGCCGCGGTCACCGAGTGTCCAGTACAGACGTCCGTAAGGCCCCATGCGTAAGCCATGCAGGTCATGTCCGCGTTGTCCGATCTTCACGGCAAATCCGGTGACCAGGGGTTTGCGCACACCGGTCTGCTCGACTTCCCAGAGGGTGGGATAGCAACTGACCCACAGCTTGCCGTTGCGCGCGAGAATGCCGCCCGCGACGCCATCCATCGCGTCCTTGAACGCGTCGGTGACGATGGCGTGTTCGTCGGCGACGCCATCGTTATTCGTGTCGCGCAACCAATGAACTACTTCGCCGTTGGTGATGAGGTCCGCCGCGTTAATTTTTCCGTCCTTATTGTTGTCTTGCGCACCCTGGATCTTTTCCAGGGGGTGAGCTTCCAGCCAGGCCCGTTTTTCGGCGACGGTATTGAAGCCAAACGACAACTTCTTTGGGCCTTCCGACCATTCGCCGCCTTTGCGACGCGCGGTTTCCGTCACGTAGACCGTTCCGTCAAAATCCACGGAAATGGCGGTGCAGTTTTTCAGCAAGTCCTTGCCCGCAAAGGTGGTGGCAACGAGTTCGCCTGCATGGGTGATGGATGTTGCAAGGAGACTAAGGAGGCAGAGTTGTTTAATCATGGATTAGGGATAGAAGAACGCGCTCAAAATACCAGTGGAGAATTGGAAATGTCGCAGGTTGATAATTTATCTGTGAATACCGTTGAGCACCTCCTTGGATATCTTTAGCCGCAGAAGTCTATATTATGAAAATCGTTCACGCAGGTTTCTTTGCCCTCTGCCTGATCACCACGGTCTCGGCCGACCTCATGTACTATTGGCCCTTTGACAATGCCGAAGCCAACACGGTTGGTAGCGGGCCCGTAGGTGTGCTGGGTGGCGATGCCGTTTTCAGCACAGCCCAGCTCTCTCTGATTCCGGGCACGCGCTCCTGGGATGGCTTTGTCGACGACGTCGCGATCTGGAACGAAGCCCTGGATGCCGGTCAGGTGGTCCAGCTTTTTGTCGGCACCTCGCCTCTCGCGATTCCCACCCGCTTCAGGCATGTACCAGGTTCTGGGCCTGAACGCGCTATACTCCGAGTGAACGGAATCTCACCATGAATAGCCTTCCTCATCCTCGCCCTTGCGGTTGGCCTTTCAACCCGAGATGCCGATATCAAGCCGACGGAGCCCATTAACGGCGGCCTGATGATTGCCGGAAAGGCCTACGGGTCGGGCAGGCTGGGCGACCCCGCCGAGCGGGTAAAGGAGGTATTCGGCAAGCCGACGCCTGAAAAGGGCCATCGCCTTTTTTATGAAGACGGGCATGTGTCGTTCGGGATCACGGAGGGGTAGGTGTTTTCCATCTCATGTGGATTCGGGTGTCGGCCGATTGAACAGAATTTTACCGAACGGCTGCTGGGAAGGCTTCAACTGGGAGCGACGGCAGCGGAAGTCATTGCGGTGCTTGGCAAGCCTGACAGCGAGCGTGATACCGAGCGACGGCGGCATGAGAGTTTTCGTTATGCGGCGAAAGGGATTACATCGTTGCGATTGTGCGGAATTTTCACAATATTCATGGTGGCCCTTCGTTGTAGGGTTAAGCCATGAGGAACCCGACGATGAAACTGATCTATGTATGTATGACCGCGTTGTTTGCCTGCGCCTTGGCGACGGCGGATTCTGAACGCATCGCCTGGTTCGGCACTTGGGAGGGTGGACTGGCCGAAGCGCAGCGCACGGGCAAGCCGATCATGCTGGTTTCGGCCGCACCGCATTGTCATCAGGTTCCCGGCGTTTGGTGACCGGGTAAAACCGAGATGGACAGGAGTTTCCTGGCCGATGAAAATGTCATTGCCGCTTCCCGCAATTTTGTTTGTATCCGTTTGGCGACCTACGAGAGCGAGGAGGAAAATGCAGTCCTCAAATCCGTATTTTCGAATCGCGGAAATCTGGAGAACACGGTGTTCGGCCTGATGACCCCGGATGGCAGAACGCAGTTGGTGCGTGCGGGCCGGAGTCCAGTTTGGGCCTTCGGGGGCAAAGCCGGACCGGGGATCAAGGAGCAGCCCATCGAATCGATTGAAAAGATGGCGTCCACCATGAATACCATCGCCAAAAAGTATCCGGGCAAGGGATTCGTAGGCGAAAATCAGGTGCCGTATCTCGCGGATCTACGTCTCGCCTTGAATGTCGCTGCCTGCGACCGTCAACCGTTGCTGGTGGTGTTTGCTGAGGACGATGAGACGCGCAAGGCCATGGAAAAGAAGCTCGCGCCACTGGCCTGGTCGAAAAGCTTTATTGGATTGTATCAATACGTCGCGTCCAGCGATACCGCAGACTTCAAGTCGATCACTGGGTTGAACGCGGATGCCGGATTTGTTGTGATTCAGCCCGATGCCTTCGGCTTGAAGGGAGCGGTCATGGGCGTCGCACCCGTGGATGCCGATCAAGCGGCACTCGAAGATGCGTTGAACCTGGGTTTGACGATTCATCAGCCCAGCACGCTCAACTACGAAGCGCATCGCGCGCAGGGCAGTCGCGAGGGGACGAAGTGGGAGACCGCAACGCCGGTTACGGATTCCGCAAGCGGCCGTCGGGGTAGGCGCTAAAACGCGGTTATGGTTTCGCGCAGGCCCGGACGAAATCCACCAGCTCCTGGCACTGAAAGAATCCCTGCCACATGTTGTGACCTTGTCCGGGTGGGATAATGAGCTGCATTTTTCCGCCCAGCGCCTCGTAACGCGTTTGCATTAAGCCGGAATTCGCGTTGAGCGGGACCACTTTATCCACGTCGCCGTGAATCGCGAAGAGCGGAACACCCGCGGTGGCGAGCGCCGCCAGCCGGTCGATCGGATTGTGTTCGGTAAGTGTTTCCGTTAACTGCTCCGCACTCAATTTGTACGCCCCGCTGGCGCGCGCAATACCCGGATAGCTCGCCAGGTTACACACGGGATAGATCCCTGCGAAGCCGGCGACCTGTTCGGGATGTTCCACGGCCCAGGCGAGGGTCATCAAGCCCCCGCGGCTCCGCCCGAGCATGACCGGCTTCCTTGCGAAGCCGCGTTTGTCGGTGAGCTCCGCATACAAGGCGGTGTACAGCTTGGTTCCGTCGGGACTGCCATAGGATTCGCCCGCGTCGATGCCGGCGATGGCGATACCCGCCTTGGTCCAGCGTTCGAACATCCAGGTTTCAGCGCCGCCGGGCAGGTTGGGCAGGGTCGGTCCATACCACACCCAGGGAATCGGCTCGCCGCTCCGATGATTCTTTGGCGGGATGATGAA
>JBLIND010000296.1:0-8330 GCA_047639095.1 Candidatus Omnitrophota bacterium
CACGAGTAAACGACCGACGACAATACATGTTCTAACCATCATAAATACTTCCTTCAGCTGATGCTATCTTACTTGGTGAAATCCACGTGTAACTACAGACCACTCGATTTTTCGACGAGAAACAGGGTCTTGGAGTCTGCCTGATAAAAATAATCTTCAGATGCAATAATTTCGAATCGCGTGTTCAAGCCGTCCTCCACCGCTTTGAGCTCGCGCTCTTTTTCGACCAGCACGAGCTTGAAGGTCGCAATCACGCCGGAGGTTAATTTCTTGGCCGTGAGCAGTCGGAGAAAGCGCGCTTCATCACCGTCATCCTTCATCATGTGTGCGGAAGTCGTACGGGCCTCTTTCTCCATTAGGAAAACTTCTTTGATATCCCGATCGTAATCATACTGCTGCTCATCCTGGATATCGTAGTCCCGCTTCAACATGGCCGCCACGCTGGACAGCTCTCCGAGCTTCTCCTCTTTCAGCGTCTTCAACACCTTCATCTGTTCCGTGGCCTGTTGCTTCTGGCGGGCAAGCGTGACGAAATCTTCCGCCTGCTCGGGATTCAGGACTTTATGGAATTTGTAGGAAGGTTTGGATGCCGCAGTGTGTGCCTGGCCCGCGGGTGCGCTGGTCAGGGCCGCCTTGACCACCTGCGGCTTCTGGTCTTTGGCTTCAACCTTCGCAGACTTCTTGCCCTTGAAAAGATTGGAAAGCTGTGCCTGCGCGTGCCCGACGATCAGGCCACTGCCCATTAGCACGCACACGATTATCCATAAACGAGCGTTTAACCCGCGGTTCTCGACCCCACACATAAAACCCTCCTCCACTGTTAATAAGTTTCCCTGAAAACCCTAACACACACCGCCGGAATTTATAAGCGAATCCATCATGAATGCAATGAGATAATCGGTTAGCAGGTCGCGACCGGAAGGAATCTGTCAAACCGATCATCCAGCTTGTTGATTATGTAATATATGACGCCCCACCCGTGGCCCGAGGCCCAAACAGGACGAAACAGGCTTATCTGGCGGGGTTTCTCAGGGCCGACGCGCCCCACGGAAATAGTGGCGCTGATCCGAGCTGGGGACCGGGAACCGCCAAACCGCATTGGTCGCAGAACGTTCACCCAACCAGGTTTCCCATGCCGCGGCCTGCAGGTTGGTCGCGATCTGGATCGCGTAATAGTAATTCGTCTCCAACGCGGAGAGGATCAGCTCGTTCTCGCGCACGCTGATCACCGGCAAGCGCGGAGCACCTGCGTTCGACTCGCCCGCAGTAGGGATCAGCAGCAGCCCGATCACCTCTCCCCCATCCGGCGTCCGGCCCGATGCAAACCCTTCGACCTGGACTCCAAACGAAACCGCATCGGTCCGCGTCCGATCGGGTGTGCACAGGACAATCGATTCCCCCGCAGCGGAAAGCTTGAACGCCGCGTGCAGGAGCGGATCCGGCGGCTGGTTCAGTGCGGGCAGGTTGTCCGCAAGCACGTACAGAAACCCCTGGGCTGGGACGACATAGCCACCATCGGGCACGATGAAATCAAACGGCAGGTTCAAATAGTCCGACAGGTACCAGCCCGCGAGATCCACGTCATTCATGGTCGGATTATAAAGTTCGAGCCAGTCTTCCGCGCCCGCATCGGGATCCGCCATTCATTCGTTGATCCGCAGCGGCGGCCAGGTCACGCTGCCGGTATACACGATCTGCAGTTGCACGTTCGTAACCACTTCGTCGGAACCATTGAGACGCTGCACCTCGACAAGGTTGGTTCCCGGCTGCAGGACAAACACCCCCGCCCAGGAGGTGGTGTTCGTCCAGCTCACCATCAGGGGCGCGTCATTCACGTGCAGGGTTTTGATCGCCAGCGGTGCGGACCCCGTCAGCGTGACGAGACTGACCGAACTGGACGCCGGACCGCTCGCGGTAAACGGCGCATCAACCAGAGCGATCTGATCGAGGATGTAATCCCGCCTGAGGTCAATCCAATCCGTAATCGATAGACCGGTGCCGCTGGGAACGAAGGGGGAGGTAATCGTCAGGCCGGCATCAACGTAGGCTTGGTATTTTTCGGCCAGAAGCGGCGTCAGTTCACTCGCTTGAAAAAAGCCATGCACCGACTCGATCAAGGTTCGCCAGTAGTGACGAACAAACGGCGGGTGGTTGTACAGGCGGACTACGGTCGGATCGACGCATGCCCCGAAGAGCTCCGAATCCCAGGGGTCGTTAAACACGCCGAGACCCACATCAAAATCCCAGGAGACCAAGCCCCAGCGGCCCTGCTCGGGTTTGTACAAGTACGTGTTTTTATCGTTGGGATTTCCAAACCCATCCCAGAACGCGGCGAGATCGTTCATGGCAAAGGTGGCCATCCAGGTTTCCATATCCACTTCGGCCAGGACCTCGGTTTCGTAGGTCGGGGCGTTGGTGTTCAGGACATCCACCAGCCGGAAGAGCTCGTCAAAGTTCAACTCGGTATCGACCGCACGCGGCCGCCAGCTCCATCGATAGTGCGCGGTGCGCGGTGCGCTTCGAGCAGATGGAGGTTTTCGTCCCGCGAAAGAGGTGCTTACCGAACTTCGGAAGCAGGTGAGTAAGCTCACCCTTCCCGTGAAGGGGCGCGAACAAGATCGCGCGAGTGCAGAAGATCACCACTTCCGTGCGGGAATCGAAGGAAGCATCTCGTTCTTAAAACGAGCATTTCGCATGGCTCGCTGCTACGATCGTGGATTCAGGAGTTTTGCTTCCGCTGTGGGGATGGCGATCTGCGCCCACAACCTCAGGCAACTCTCTACGGGGTAGCGAAAAGCAGTCGGACGCAGCCTGGAAATGTAGTGGAGCGTGCCTCCGACAGAAGCAACCTATCTGCGCTTGATTAAACTAGAGTACATCTGGATGGAAATGTGTAAAAAGTCACCCCACTCCTGGAGGATATAGAAAAATGCAGACCGCCTGCCTACCAAAGTAGGCTGGCCGATTTTCAGCATGGCTTTCCGCAACAGAAACTAATTAGACGCCCATCCGCCCAACTGAATCCCTACACCAAAATCTCCTCAATCACCCGCCCGTGCACATCCGTCAAACGGATGTCCCGGCCGCTGAAGCGATACGTCAACTCTTCGTGGTGGATCCCGAGCAGGTGCAAGAGCGTCGCATGCAGATCGTGGATCTGCAGGGGATTGTCCACGGCCTTGTAGCCCCAGTCGTCGGTCGCACCGTAGGTCACGCCGGGCTTGATCCCGCCCCCGGCCATCCAGAGGCTGAATCCGTACTCGTTGTGATCCCGGCCTTTGCCGCCTTGAGCGAAAGGGGTGCGTCCGAATTCTCCGGACCAGAGCACGAGGGTTTCATCCAGCAGACCACGGGACTTTAAATCGCGGATCAGGCCGGCGATGGGCTGGTCGACCGCGCGGGCGTTCGTGCCGTGATTTTTTACCAGGTCGTTGTGTGCATCCCAGCGTTGGTAGCCGTTCACCATGGGGATGGTCAACTCGACGAAACGTACACCGCGCTCAACCAGCCGCCGGGCGATCAGGCATTCCCGCGCATAGGTCTGGGTGTGTTTGTCTTCGGCATCAAAGCCGTAGAGTTTCTTGGTGGCTTCGGTTTCGCCCTTGAGCGACATCACCTCAGGAATGGCCAGCTGCATCCGTGCCGCCAGCTCGTGATTGGCAATCGCCGATTCCAGGGCGTCGATGCCCCCGGAGGTGCCGCGGTTCAGCTTTTGCGCCAAGCGCCGCTTGATCTCCTGGGCCTTGTCGCTTGTCTCGTTCGGCTTTACATTCGCGAGCGGGGTGCCGATGGCGTTCAAGAGATTGCCGCGAAAGGTTGCGGGTAGGAAGCCGTTGGAAAAGTTGTCCAGGCCGCCGGAGGGAATCTGGCCGCCATTGAGCACGACATAGCCAGGGAGGTTTTGGTTTTCGCTGCCCAGACCGTAGGTGGCCCAGGCGCCCATGCTCGGTCGACCCTGCAGGCCCAGTCCACTGTGGAGAAAGTAATTGGCGCTGGTGTGTTCCGGGAAGTTTGAGGTCATCGAGCGAACGATCGCCAGCTCGTCGGCCAGCTCGGCCACATGGGGAAAAAGATCGCTGATCCAAGCGCCGCATTGTCCCCGCTGTTTAAACTTCCATGGCGACTTCATCACCTTGCCGACGTTCTCGAACTGGGTCGCCTCGATCTTGCCGATGGCCGTGCGTGGATCTTCCCCGTGATGCTTGACCAGCATGGGCTTGTAGTCGAAGGAATCGACCTGGGAAACCCCGCCCTCCATGAAGAGGAAGATCACGTTCTTTGCGCGCGCGGGAAAATGCGGCTTCGTGGACGCGCCGTACAAGCTGGAAAGGGCCAGGCCGCCGAAGCCGAGTGCGGCTTTCTGCAGGAGGTCGCGACGGGTTAGGAAGGAATGATTCATTTCAGGTAGATAAAGTCGGTCATGCTGTAAAACGAATGGCAGAGATCTCGCCAGGCTTCGTGGCCGTTGGGATCGCCGCCGTATAAACCGGTAAAAGCGGTAAGCGCTTCGAGACAGGCGGCCAGCTCGGCGTCATTGGGCGGGCGGGCAAAGCTCTCCACATACATCTGGCGAATGCGTTCCGGCGCAGTCGCCTGCGCCTCCACGATCCGCTTCGCCCAGATGCCGCTCTGTTGGTAGAGGAAGGGATCGTTCATCAGGGCCAGCGACTGGGCCGCGACGTTGGTCACGTCCCGTTTGCCCACGGTGCTGAAGGGCGAGGGGAAATCGAAGGCCAGCATAAAGGTCGGAAGGAAGTTGCGACGCAGCGCGGTATAGATCGACCGACGTCCGGCGCCGTCCAGGGGGCCGCTGCTCTTAGGGCTACCGCGACCCACGACGAACTCGGTCAGGTGTACCGGCACCGGTTTCCCCCCGACGCTTCGATCCAGCCGGCCCGATATGGCCAGCGTCGCGTCACGGATCGCCTCCGCCTCCAATCTGCGTACAGGCATGCGGTGCAGCCAGCGATTTTCCGGATACTGGTCCGCGTAGGCCGGATCCGCGGCCGTACTCGACATGCCATAGGTCCGGGTCAGCACGAGTCGCTCGATGAGTGACTTGATCGAATACTTGTGCGTCTCAGCGAACTCGACCGCAAGGTAATCGAGCAGCTCCGGATGCGTCGGCCGCTGACCCAGCCAGCCGAAGTTGTCCGGCGTCGGTACGATCCCGCGACCGAAGAGCTGATGCCAGATGCGGTTGACCATGACCCGGGACGTCAGTGGATGATCCTTTGCGGTCAGCTGTCGAGCGAGCTCGAGGCGCCCGGGGCTCCCGCTTGACAGCGGCGCCATTGCGAGGAGCTCGGGCAGGTTTCGGTCGACGCGTTCGCCGGGAGACTCCGGACTGCCGCGATCAAGCACATGCTCATCCACCCCGGTACCGCCCCACCAGCTGACGGCCAGTCGGGATTCCCAGCGGGTTTGTTTCTTCAAGTCGTCGAGGGCCGTCTGCCAGGGTTTCAGGATCTCAGCAGGAAGGGAAACCTTCTCGAGCAGCCAGGCGATGTGCGGCACATGCTGAGCGTCGAGCTCGCCGTCTGCGAGGTCATCGATTGCCCGCTGCATTTCCTCCCGTGGAATGCCCTGCTTCTCACCCACTTCGTGTTTCGGATTTCCGCCATCGATGACCTGGAGCAGTTCAAACGGCGCATCGCCGATTGGCGCGAATTCGAAGTGCACGCGCAGGCCGGCATAACGTTTGAGATCGTGCGCGATCCATTTGGCTTCGTTCCCTTTCGATTCGATGGTCCTTACCAGGGTTTTATGCAGGGGGCCCGTGAGCAGGATGTTCTGGCTGACCGCAGCGTAGAGCTTGGCCTTGCCTCGAATCAGGTAATGCACCTGGCCCGACTGCAGGGTGACGGTCGGGGTGCGAATGGTTTTCCCCGCGCGCGACATCCCATCGAAGGAGCCGGGATCGTTTTCGCTGTCGACGACCTTGAGCCCGTTCCAGTAGGCGTCCCGAATGGCCCCTCCGTTCCGAGAGAGGGCGAGCGCTTGATCGCCGGCGAGCAGCATGAGTTGGCCCGGCGAAACCGCAGACCGGCCGAAAGTTTGTCCGTCGACCAACAGCGATGAAGGCTTGCCGAGATAGTCCGCCACCCGCTGATGTTCGCCTTCTACGAAATACCGGGGCGAGGTCGTAAGCTCGAATCCTCCGGGCTCGTCCCGCGCATCGACGAAGGATCGTGCAGCTACGGAAAAGGCTTGCACGATCTTCGGCAGCTGTTCCCGGCGCAGGGCTTCCAGCTTCTTTGCGACTGCTTTATTCTGCTCCATCGATTCGAAGCGCGCCTGACGGTAGCTGGAACTGAGGACGATGCCGGCCATAGCGTAGTAGTCGCTCTGACGTATGGCATCGAACTTGTGGTCGTGACAGCGGGCGCAGGCCACGGTCAAGCCAAGGAAGGTCTTGCTCATGACATCGATTTTGTTGTCGAGGCGATCGCACGCGTCCTGGCGGATGTCCACCGGGGAATGGATCTCCTCGCCGAAGAAGGGCCAGCCGGTGGCGAGGATGGATTCGTTGGCGTCGGTTTCCGGATGAAGCCGCGGTTTTTCCAAGAGGTCGCCGGCGAGCTGCTCGGTGACGAATGCGTCGTACGGCAGATCGGCGTTGAACGCGCGGATGAGGTAGTCGCGATAGTGATAGGCATTGGGGAGGATAAAATCCGATTCGTGTCCGCGGGATTCCGCGTAACGCACGAGGTCCATCCAGTGACGCGCCCAGCGCTCGCCGTAATGCGGTGAATCGAGCAGGGATCGTACGAGGGTGCGTTTTCGATCCTTGGAGGCGTCGTCCAGAAAGGCCTGAATGGCTTCCGGTTTCGGAGGCAAACCCGTGATGGAGAAGTGCACGCGGCGCAGCCAGACGCGGTCGCTCGCGGGTTCTGCCGGACGCAGATTTTCGGCTTCGAGCTTGCGAAGAACATAACGATCGATGGGATCGGTGGGCCAGGTCGTGTCTTGCACGGGGGGCAGCTCACCGCGTTGCGGTGTTTGCCAGATCCAGGGGAGTCGGTCGCGGAAGGTGTCGAACTCGAACTTCTGACCGGCTGAGCTTGTGCTTGAGATGATGCAGCAGCAGAGGACTGGAAGTAGGCGATTCATCGATTTAGAATTTATACGGCTTGGGGGGCATTTGCGCCAGTGGAAAGGAGCTTAAGGGAAAGGGACCTGGCAGAATCTTGGGTTTTGCTTCCTTGGACGGGTATCGTACTGCAAGGAGTGTTCAGACCTTGTTTTTATTGTACGATCCGGGGAAATATTTTATACAAGCTGTATTCAATCCGGAACCCTTCAATGAAACAAATGAATAAAATTGCTATTTGTTGTGCGCTTTCCCCTCTGCTCTTCGGCGCGCATGCGAAGGCCAATCTAATCGCGCATTGGAAGATGGATGATGCACCTGGTGCAACGTCAATTGCGGATTCCAGCAGCAACGGTCACGATGCAAACCAGGCCGGTGGCGGAGCCGGAATCACGTTGGGCAGCGCCGGGATCGCGGGTCAGGCCGCGTCGTTCAACGGTGCGGGATTTTTTACAACCGCCGACAGCCCGCAGCTCGCACCGAGAAGCTTTACCGTTTCTTTCTGGATGAAGGCGGATTCCGCCCGTTCGACCTGGCGGACGCCAGTATCCAACCGGGGCGGCGAAGATGGCTTTATTTTTTATCGTCAGGAGAACTCCGACAACATGACCTTCTGGGCGAAGGGACCTGCAGGCGCGGGCAACTGGAATAACCAGACGGCCCCGCCGATGACCGACTTCAGTCAGTGGTACCACGTGGTCGGCAGTTATGATGACACCACCCAGGAGAAGAAGTTTTATTTCCATGGGGAGAATGACGCCTGGGGAACCATCATCCAGACCACGACCACCACCGGTCCTTATTTCGTGAACACCCAGGCCCTCGGAATCGGTGGGCGTGGTGTATCCGGTGCCCTTCCCTGGGGCGGTGGCTCCAACGAACAGCTGTTGGACGACCTTCAGTATTACGACGTGGCCTTGCCGGAGGCACAGGTGCAGTTCCTGTTTAACAATCCCGGCGCGGCCATTCCTGAACCCGGATCGGCCCTCTTACTCGGTCTGGGCCTCGCCTTTCTGGCGCTTTTTCGCCGGCGATAAGGCGGTGGGGAAGACCACTTGCGCCGACGCTCAACGGCGCGCTTTGACACCTTTATCGCCTCGTATAGTTCAATTGTATCAATACCGCATAACCTCATAAATGTACCGCGTGAACAGCATCACTGACGGATGCAGATTTACCGCCGGTTCAATCATCAACTTTACTTAATTCAACTTGCGCTCAAAGCAGCCAGACCCTA
>JBLIND010000297.1:0-8320 GCA_047639095.1 Candidatus Omnitrophota bacterium
ACCTGGATTCGTACCGCGATGATCGCGAGGCGGGCGAAAAGACGGCCGATGCGTATCGCGGGGCAATGCTGCGCGTGCTGACCTCGAGACACTTCATTTATCTCGTCGAGGGCGACCCGGTGCCCCGCGACCGTCTCACGAATTCGGAACTCGCCTCGCGACTCTCGTATTTCCTTTGGAGTTCAATGCCGGACGACGGTCTCTTTGCCCTGACCAAAGACGGTGCCCTGAAGGGCGATGGACTGCGGAAGGAAGTGGACCGGATGTTGACGGACGACCGGATCAACCGCTTCATCGACGACTTCTCGCGGCAGTGGCTGCAATTGCACCGCGTGGGCATGTTCCCGCCGGACAAAAAGCTCTACCCGACCTACGACGACTGGCTCGAGACCAGCATGCGGGCCGAGCCAGTGGAGTTTTTCCGCGAGATGCTCGCAAAGAACCTGCCGATTGATCATGTCCTCGATTCAGACTGGACCGTGGTCAACGCCCGGCTCTGTGATTTCTACGGACTGCCGGAGCCGAAGACTGGCGACTTCCAGCGCGTCTCGCTCCAGCCTGAAGATCGTCGTGGGGGCCTGCTCACGATGGGCGCGGTACTCGGGCTGACCTCGGACGGCACCCGTCATCGCCCGGTCCACCGCGGCGTCTGGCTCAGTGAAGTGATCCTTAACAGGACGCCTCCTCCTCCGCCAGCGAATGTGGATCCCATCGAGCCCGTCCCGCCTGAAGGTGACAAGGTGACCGTCCGCCAGAGACTGGAGGCGCACGCTACAGATCCGAACTGCGCGGCCTGTCATGCGAATATCGATCCCCTGGGCTTTGCCTGGGACCACTACGACGCCATCGGCCAATGGCGCGAGCGCGAACAGGTCCCGAAGGGCAAAGGGGAGAATCCTGTGGTTGATGCTTCTGGTGTGATGTCCGGTGGCCGCTCCTTCAAGGATTCTAGTGAGTTCAGGCAGTTGCTACTCGAAGACCGTGACAAAGTCGCCCGGGCCTTTATCGACCACCTTTGTACCTACGCCCTCCGCCGCGTTCTTTCCTTTGACGACCAGGACGATCTTAACGCCATCCAGGTCGAGGCTAAGAAGAGCGACTACCGGGTCAAGGACATCATCCGCTCCGTGGCCCTATCCGACCTGATTCAGAAGCGCTGATCAAGAGCCAGGAACGAAGAACAAAAACCAAGAATATCTATGAACTACCTATCCCAATCCTGGTTGATCGACCGCCGCCACGCCCTTCGCGCGATGGGTGCCTGCATTTCCCTGCCCATGCTGGAATGCATGATCCCGCTCCGCGCGGCGGAGCCAATCTCAACGCCGAAGCGCAGTGCTTTCATCTACCTCGCGAACGGCGTCCATTCGCTGAACTATCAGATCCTCACATCCGGGAAGGACTACGAGTTCTCCCGATCGCTCAAGCCACTGGAGAAGCACCGCGATGTCATCACGCCCATCAGTGGACTACATCACCCGGGAGCGCTCGGCCACCATCACAACTGCATCTCCGTCTGGCTGACTGGCGGAAAGCTCGGCCCATCGGATCGCAACACCATCTCCGTGGACCAAAAGATGGCGGAGGTCACGGCGCAACACACCCGCTACCCGTCCATGGAAATCGCCATCACGCAGGATTCACTTGCCTGGACCGCGGACGGCGTGCGGCTACCGGCGATGCGTCGTTGTAGCGAAATCTTTGCATCCATGTTCGAGGAACCGAAGGGCGGTGTCGTGGCCCGGCGTAAGGGTCTGCGCCGCAAGGCCAGCGTGCTTGACGACAACCTTGCTGAAGTGCGCCGACTGGAGCAGAAGATGGGTAAGGAAGACAAAGGTCGCATGGAGCAATACCTCACCTCCGTACGTGAGGCAGAGATCCGCACCCGCCGGGCCGATGCCTGGCTCGACACACCGCTTCCCGCCATCTCCGCCGCCGACCGCAAGCGCACCAATCGCGATATCGCCAAAACCCAGGCGGGCGACTATTTCCGCACCGTCTATGACCTCATGGTGCTCGCGTTCCAGACGGATGTGACGCGCGTGGCCACCTTCAGCCTCGGTGGCGAGGGGGATGCCTTCGCCATTCCCGAGATCGGCATCACCGAGTCGCGCCATCAGCTCAGCCACCACGGCGGCGATGCCGGCTACATAGAGAAGCTCACCAACTACGATACCTTCGCCATCGAGCAGTTCAGCTACTTCCTCACTCGCCTTGTGGAGACGAAGGATCTCAATGGCAAGCCCCTTCTCGACACAACAATGTCGCTCTTCGGCAGCGGGATGTGTTACGGCCACAGCCACGGCAACGCGAATCTCCCACTCGTGCTTGCCGGCGGATCGGGCCTCGGCCTGAAGCACGGCAGCCATCTCGACTTCAACAAGACGGCCGCCGGCTTCAACGGGTATGCACTCGGCCAGGACGGAGCGCTCACCAGCGCGCATTATCAGGTCTGCGGACGCCCCGTGAACAGCGACGCGCACATGAGCAACCTGCTGCTCCTCATGTCCCAGCGCATGGGCGTGGAGACCGGCCAGTTCGGCGACAGCAATAAGGTGATCGTGCTGTGAAGCAGTTCTTCGTTCTCGGTTCCTCTTTCTTGGTTCGTTCGTGTTTTTGGGTACTTGCCTGTTCGTTGGTCGTTCAAGCAATCGCCGCCGCCGAACAATCAAGAACAAAGAACCAAGAACCTGGAACTGAACCCTTCCGCCCCGAGGCGGGGAAGTTCCCCCCTGTAGAAAAGGCGCACTCCTATCGCGGCGAACTTGTCTTCGTGGACCATGCCAACCGCCGCGGTAGCATCCGCGTGCAGGGGACGGGTAAATTTTACCGAAACGACCCGCAGCCCTTCGCCATGCTTCCCTACGGTGTCATCCGGTATCAGGGAGCACCGGCGGATCTCCGGGATATTCCCCTCGGCACTGTGCTGCACGTCCGCGGCTTTCTCCCGCCGAACCCGAAGACTTCCGCGGTGCCGGTTTTGCCGGTGGACAACAAGGCGAAAGACGTGGGGCATTATCGTGGCACCGGTACCGCACCCGCCGAGAACCACGTGCTGCTCCTCGAGGACGAGCCCAGCAGCTGCCTTCGCGAGGGAATGGTCTGGAAGCTTAAAGAAGTGGAACTCAAGAATAACGTGGGGAAGATCATCGCCAGCCGCGAGCCGAAAGAAGGTGGAGACGATAACTTCAGGCAAGAAGTGTTGACCTTCGATGCCGCCACCCGCATCTGGCGCAACCGCGAGCGCATTAGAGTCGCGGGCCTGGTCGCCGAAGAAGCGTGGCCCGCCAGCGGGAAGAAGCACCTCGGTGGGCAGGCCGTCCTGCTCGGGATAACTTGGAAGCCTGCACCAGGGGATGGGCTGAGTGGCGCTTTTACCCAATTTCACATCTCGGACATCTGGCTGGACGATGCCGCCATCCAACACGCCGCCCAGTTTCAGACCGAAGCGCACAAGGTGTTCATCCGCAGCCGCTGGATGCCGGCCTGGGTCGATGCCGTCGAGTATGGCGAGTTCGGCCGCGCCACCGTAACCACGACGCTTTTCGGCGGCATGGATTCCTCTCTCTACAGCGACTTCCGAAAAGGTGTCGGGGCACAAATCAATGGAGCCGAGAACACCTTGAAGCACACAGCCGGCCACTACGGGCCCTCCCACGTCGCGTCCAGTGGCAAAATCCTTGACGTCACCCAGTCAAGCGGAGAAATTCCCCTGGGCAGCAGCGGCATTCAAGTCCAGTTCGAGACCGACCTGATCATCGAAGGCATTCGCACCGGCAGGGTCGTCCGTATCCGCCCACAAAGCTGGCCGAAGATGCAGGTGCCGCGTGAGGAATACCTATTCAACCCCAGTCACGAAGACCGATTCCCGACTCCTGCCATCTTCCCAAAATACTGAGATCGAATGAAGAGACAACTCAAGTCTATCTGCTGGGTCGCCGCGCTTTGCCTCCGCGTGTCCCTCGCTAGCACCGCCAATGCCGAAGGTGAAGGCGGTGGCGAACACTTTCGTCCCGAGACAGGAGAGTTTCCCCCGTTGGAAAAGGCGCAATCCTATCGCGGCGAACTCGTTTTCGTGGATCATGCCAACCGCCGCGGCAGTATCCGCGTGCAAGGGACGGGCATGTTTTTCCGAAACGATCCGCATCCCTTCGCCATGCTGCCCTACGGAATCGTCCGTTACCACGGCGCTCCGGCGGATCTTCGGGATATTCCGCTCGGCACCGTCCTGCACATCCGAGCCTTTCTCCCGCCGGACCCGACGATCTCGACCGTGCCGGTTTTGCCGGTGAACAACAAGCATAAAGATGCGAATCATAATCGGGGCACAGGAATCTTCCCCGCTGAAAATCATGCCCTTCTCCTCGAAGACGAGCCCAGCCACTGCCTCCGCGAGGGCAAAGTCTGGAAGCTGAAGCAAGTGGAACTGAAGAACAAGCAGGGGACGATCGTTGCCCGTCGCGAACCGAAGGCAGGTGGAGACACCCAGGCTGAGGAGGAATCCATGACCTTCGATGCCGCCATCCGCATCTGGCGCGGCCGCGAGCGCCTCGGAGTAGATGACCTCATCGACGAAGGGTTCTGGCCCGCCAGCGGAACGAAATCCCTCGATGGCCAGGCCGTCCTGCTTGGAGTTACCTGGAAGCCCTCGCCCGACGGTGTGTTCACCCGCTTCCACATCTCGGACATCTGGCTGGACGACACTGCGATGCAGCGCGCCGCCCAAAATCAAACCGAAACGCACAAGGCCTTCATCCGCAGCCGCTGGATGCCCGCCTGGGTCGATGCCGTCGAGTATGGCACGTTCGGTCACGCCACCGTGACCGCGACCCTGTTCGGCGGCATGGACGACTCGCTCTACGCCGATTTCAAGAAGGATGTCCCCGCCCTGATGAATGCGGTCGAAAACACCTTGAAGCACACCCACGGCGCCTATGGCCCCGCGCACATGGCCTGCAGAGGCCCCATCCTCGAGGTCATCAAGACGGAAAGCGAGGCGCCTCTGGGTAGCAGCGGCATCCAGATTCAGTTCAAGACCGACCTCATCATTGAAGGCATCCGTCCCGGGCGGGTCGTCCGCGTCCGCCCCGGCAACTGGCCCCAGGTCCAGGTGCCCCGTGAGGAATATGTCGGAGACAGCATTGAAGCCCGCTTCCCAACCCCGGCCATCTTCCCAAAATATTGATGGCTTTGCGTTCCTGGTTCTTGGTTCTTTGTTGCCAGCGACACGCAGAGCATCCGAACCAAGAACCACGAACTAAGAACCACGAACTAAGAACAAAAGACATGAAACTCACCCTCCTCGCCGCCGTCTTGCTCGCCTCGCCAAGCCTCGCCGCCACTTGGCCGCTGGATGGCGTCGATGACGCGTTGATCGTCCGCGGCACCGCCAAAACCGCCGTCGGAGCCTCCGGACAAAGTTTGGTGCTCGATGGCGAGTCGCTGATCGAACTCAAAGACAGCGCGAAGCTCGCCAGCGGCGCGTTCACCGTTTCGCTGTGGTTCAATCCGTATGAACGCGTTGGCGGTCAGCAGATGCTCGCGGGCAAAAACCGCTACTCGCGCAACGAGCGCCAATGGAGTCTCACCATCGAGCCGGATGGCCGGTTGAGGGCGCATTTGCAGCAAGGTGGCTGGCGCACGATTTCATGCGCGGAGCCGTTGAAGGCCGGTGCGTGGCATTTCGCAGCCTTGGTGGTCGATGCGGAGAAAGCAGCGCTGTTTTTGAATGGGAAGCCCGTGGGCGAAGTGAAGCTCAAGACGCCCATCGCGGCCACGGAAGCTCCCATCACGCTCGGCGGCATCTGGGATGCTGAAAAGATGCGCCAGACCTTCCACGGTGCCTTGGATGAGTGCTCGGTGCATTCACGCGCCCTCACGGCGGAGGAGATCGCCGCGCAGTATCGGCCGGTTTTGACCACGCATGAACGACCGAAGCTCGCCGGCGCATTGCCGCTCTGGAACGACACGCAAACGCTCCCTAAGGCCGCCGAACTGCCGCAGGTGGCGGGCGCGGAGTTTCATGTCATCAAGAAGCCGCGCCCCGACACCGACGGGTGCAAGTTCACGCTCGGCGTCGGTCTCGCGTGGCACAAGGGCAAGCTTTACGCCTCCTACGCCTACAACAAAGGCAACGAAAACACGCCCACCGAAGAGGCGCACGTCCGGGTTAGCGGCGATGGGGGCAAGACCTGGGAGCCACCCGTCGTGATGGATGCGGGCGAGGGCGATCTCGCGGTCAGTCACGGCGTGTTCCTCTCGCACGGTGGCAAGCTGTGGGCCTTCATGGGCGCCTTTTATGCTCACACGAAGCTCTACCACCGCGTTCATACCCGCGCCTATTGGTTGAATGAAACCACCGGGGCATGGGAGCCGCAGGGCGCTGTCGTGGACGGTGGATTCTGGCCCATGCAGGAGCCGCAGAAGATGGCGGACGGAAGCTGGATCATGGCCGGGTTCCGAATCGGCCCGGGCAATCTCCCCGCTGTGGCCATCAGCAAGGGCGACGACTTCACGAAGTGGGAAATGGTCGTCATTCCTGCTGCGCCCGGTCTTGGCAGGATCTGGGGCGAGTCCACCATCATCGTAGAGGGCAAACGCATCCTCAACATCTCCCGCTATGGCAAAAAGGCGCTCGCCTTGCTTTCGGTGAGCGAAGACCACGGACGCACCTGGACACCCACCACTCCGTCGAACCTGCCGATGGCCACCAGCAAGCCCTACGCCGGCATCCTCAGCACCGGCCAGCGCTACCTCGTCTGCACCACGACGGCGGACACGGGCGGAAGCCGCTCGCCTTTGACCATCGCCGTGAGCAAACCGGGCGAATCAGTCTTCAGCAACGTCTTCCTCATCCGCACCTCGGTGTTCGAGGGCACGCCCGGAGTGTCCGCCGCGAACGCTGACTTCAGCTATCCCTATGCGGTGGAGCACGAAGGGAAGCTCTACGTCGGCTACACCCACAAGAGCCATGCCGCGAACGAACTGGCGGTCATTCCGATTGCACAACTGCGTATCGAAGCACCCTTAAACACTCAAACGCCCCCGGGAAAACAGGAAATAGAAACAGGCTTCTGAACGGAGTGATCGCCCTTGCTGACGTGCTCACTTCCGACGCTTTACTCTATCGCAAAGTTGAAGGTGACTAACGTTCGCAGAGCCGGCAGCTCGTACTCCGTCCGCCCGCAGCTTCCTTTTCAAGAATGCCCCGCCGAATGAGATCCTGAATGTCTCGCTGTGCAGTATCCTGTGAGCACCCATTCAACTCCGCCCACTTGGAAGAGCTGAGCTTTCCTTGAAATCCATCGAGCAAGCGATTGAGCATCACGCGTTGGCGAGCATGAAATGACGCCCCCGCATGCTGCTTCCAGAACGCCGCTTTCTCAAGGACCGGATCCAGCATATGCTGCGAGGCCGCGATCGCTCGTTGCAAACAATGCAGATACCATTCCACCCAGTTCGATATATCCAACGAGCCTTTCTGGCAGGACTCCAGCATGTGGTAGTACGCCTTCTTCTCCTGCTGGATTTGCGTCGACATGCTGTAAAAACGAAATGCGGTTCGGTCCGCACGGGCCAGCTGCAGGTCTGCCAGTGCACGGGCAATGCGTCCGTTTCCATCGTCAAAGGGATGGATGGTCAGAAAGTAGAAATGCACCAGGGCCGACTTGATTACCGGATCGAGGCCCGCCTCGGCATTGAACCACGCGATGAATGTATCCATCTCGTTTTTCAGTCGTTCTTGGGAGGGGGCTTGAAAGTGCACACGCTCCTTCCCGATGCGACCGGATACCACCTCCATCGGCCCCTTCGCATCGTTACGCCAATCCCCCACCGTGATGCGCCCCAACCCGCTCCAGCCAGTCGGAAACAAAGCGGCGTGCCAGCCAAACAATCGTTCATCACTCAACGACTCCTCGTGATTTCTCGTCGCATCCAACAACACATCGACCAGTCCGTCGACCTGCCGATCCGAGGGGGTCGCCCCCGCGTCCTCTACCCCTAATTTTCGCGCGATGGACGAACGAACGGATCGCTGGCTCAGCGTCTCCCCCTCGACTCCGCGGTATTGATCGCGTCCTGGGTCAGTGCACGGATCGATGCTTCCACCTGGGCTTCGAATCCGAGCTCGCCCATCCGCCCCAGCAGTACGCCCTGCTCATGACGTGTCAGCGAGCAAAACGGACAAGCTGGGTTCATCCCAAGTTAAATGCGGCCACCCGCTTTGTTCGTATATATACATCTAATCTCCGCACTAAATACGGAGTTTATACGGGTAAATGCGGCCGTGGATACCGAATACACCCCTGTTTGGTATGCT
>JBLIND010000298.1:0-8289 GCA_047639095.1 Candidatus Omnitrophota bacterium
ATCATCGGAACAGGTGTTGGATCTGGTCTGCCTTGAGGCGCCGAGTGAAATCCCCCGGGTTGCGGTCATCAGTGCGATCAATCAATCGCCCTTCTGGATGGAACGCGCCTGGCGAAATGAGCTTGGAAAGGAGGTCGTCGTCAAAGCCTTTTCGGTGCCGGACCTCCTGAAGTCAAACTGGCCCAACCTGATTCATCGTACCAAGCACGGTGAAATTCCACTGGAGCTGCAGGCGGTATACCGCAAGGAAGCCTCCGCCGGCAGCTGGTCCTGGTATGTCCGTATATGACCCCGTGTTTTCGACGACTCAGAACCGCACGCCGATTGAGCCGATGCTCAGCTTGAAGCCGCGCTCATGCACCTACGGATTATTTGTGGGTTTTCTGCTGCTCGGTCTCCTGCTGGGATGGCTGACGGTGGGGGAAGCACAAGCGGCCTCGTTCGAATCTGCATCGGAACGCGCATCGAGTGCGCTGGAATTTCTTAAAGGCGAACCGACCCAGGATCAGCTCTGGATCGGGATGGCCTCCTGGCATTTTAATCGCGCCAGTCGACACGGACGTAACTGGAACCAGAACCTGCTGGGTGTGCAAGCGAATGATTTCTTTTTGGTTACCTTTGAGAACTCGTTTTATAACCGGACCTTTGTGGCCGGTTGGGGGAGGGACCTGTCGAGTCACTCGTTGGGTGAGCACTGGGATTCCTCCTTCGGTTATCGCCTGGGTTTGATTTACGGCTACCGGGTTTCAGAAGCCCCCCTTTCGGATGACTCCCCGATTATTCCCTTGATCGAAGTGCACGAGCGCCTGGTCTATCGTGATCATTTCGGTGTTGAAATCATGCTCACCACGGTGCTCTCCGCGAGTTTCTTCTATCAGTTTTAAAGGGCCTCCGGCACGGGTGCTCAGCAGCGGGGCTTCTGCCCTTTTTACGTCCGCTCCGGGTCATTTTTCCACACCCGGTGGGAATAGATAAACGTGGCAAGCAGGAGGATCGGTATCCCGATCAGCATCAGGGCGATCATCGTGTTTCCCGGATTGGACGTGAAGCCAGCCCCGAACAGCGCCAGTCCGAAAAGCATGAAGAGCTTGCTCCCGAGGGCATGTGTTTTCTGCCAGGCGCGTTCACTGCTCAGGGTCCATTTGTTCCGGATGCCGTAGATGTAGTTGCTCTGGATGTTTCCCATACACGCGCCGATGACCAGGAAGAGCAGGCCCATTCCAAAGGTCACGAACTTCAGCATATCTACGGGGTGGCCGAGGGCGATCAGCACCATCACCACGTGCATGCCGGCCAGGAATCCCAGGATACCCAGGCCGGTGAGGGCGTAACTTCTGGAGGAGCGTAATAGATGGCTGCGACGCGGCTCAAACCGCGGAACGATGAAGAGCAGGATGGCGGTGAATAACGAAACGCCCGGCATGATCCAGAGACTGCGCGGACTCCCCCAGGCATCGGGCGCTCCGGAGGGGCCCCAGTGCGTGGGGATTTGAGCGTCCGCAGGCAGGTGGGAGGTGGCGTAGAGGGTGAGGCCAGCCATCCCGATGAGCAGCAGCGCGGCCAGTCCAGCGGAGCCGTAAAGGAGTGTACGTGATGGGGTTGGTGCTAGGTCGGGTGGATCAGCAGGCAGGTCTGGCGGATTCATGACATCAGAACGGTCGCAGTTCGCTCTCTGGGCTCTCTTCCACCCGGTTGGTCGCCGGAGGTGCGGCATCGAATTTCTGTTCGACGTAATACTCTTCGATCTCCTCCACGTACTTAACGCCCTCGTATGCCTTCTTCATCACGCCGAAGCCCCTGCAGGTTTGGCACTCTTCCACGTAGCCACCCGATTCATAGAGTTCCCGGCCGATGCCAATGCAATTCGGGCAAATCGTCAGGCTGGTGCCCAGTCGACGGATATAACGAAACCCCACGCCAAAACAGTATGGGCAGTCCATGTGATTGGGGATTTCTTCCGGGTTGGGCAGGTGCCCTTTGCCTTCGCAGTGCGGGCAGGGGATTTTCTGGGTAGGATGACTCTTGACGACTTCAACCTTGTTTTCGCGCATCCAGTCGACCTGCATATAGCCCGCGATGGCGAGCAGGGTGACCACGAGGAGCATCGTCATGCCCTTGGTCTCGTTCTTACGTTTTCTCATTCCGTAGGCCATGTTTTCAATCCGTGTGCCATGCGCGGCTTGCCGGCCAAGTCGGGCCGAACCGCGATTTCGCCGAAGCCGGCATCGGCTAAGAGCTCAGATACATCCTTGGTTTGGTTTTCACCGATTTCAAGAACCAATCGTCCGGATGCCCGGAGCGCAGTAAAGGCCTGCGGGACGAGGCGGGCCATGAGCTCGGCCCCGTTTTCCCCGCCCAGCAGCGCTGTCTCGGGCTCGAACGAGCGGATTTGCGGCTCCAATTCCAGCATTTCGTCCCGGGCAATGTAGGGTGGATTGGATACGATCAGGTCAAACGATTCGCCCGCGACCGCGGCGAGCAGATCCGATTCGAGCAGACGGATGTTCACCTTGAGAGCGTGGGCATTCTCTCTCGCGAGGGCCAGGGCCGCCGCCGAGCGATCCACGGCGGTGATATCCAGATCCGGCCGCAGCCGGGCGAGGGCAATCGCGATGCAACCGGTGCCCGTGCCTACGTCCAGGATTCGGCCTCCGGGCGGCGCCAGCTCCATCACCCATTCGACGAGCAGCTCCGTTTCCGGCCGGGGGATCAGGGCGCGTGCATCGCTGGTAAAGCTAAGCCCCATGAAGTCCGTCGAACCGATCACATACTGAAGCGGTTCATGTTGGCAGAGCCGGGCGAGCAGGGGAGCCAGCGGGGTCGGATCCAGTTCTTCGTCACGCCGCTCGTGTAGATGGAGTCGGCCGATGTCCAGGTGGTCGGCCAGGAGCCATTCAGCTTTTAAGCGGGCCTCGCGCACACCGGCTTCCTCCAGTTGTCCGGTGGCGGTGTTCAGCCAGGTCCGGAGGATCATTTTTCCAGCGCGGCTTTCACCTTCAGGGCCATGTCATTCTCGTACAAGGCGCTGATCAGCTCCTGGATGCCACCTTCGACGACCCGGTCCAGGCTGTACAGCGTCAGGTTGATCCGGTGGTCGGTGAGGCGGTTCTGCGGGTAATTGTAGGTGCGAATGCGCTCGCTGCGATCGCCGGAACCGATTTGCGAACGGCGTTCGGAGGCCAGCTTGGCGTCCTCTTCCCGACGATAACGATCCTGGACGCGTACTTTCAAGATACGCATGGCCTGCGCGCGATTCTTGTGCTGGGACTTTTCATCCTGACACTGCGCGATTTCACCCGTGGGCAGGTGGGTGATGCGCACCGCGGAGTCGGTGGTGTTCACACTCTGGCCGCCGGGTCCGGATGAGCGGAAAAAATCGACGCGAATTTCTTCTGCTTTGAGTTCGAGCTCTTCGGCTTCAGCCGTTTCCGGCAGGACGGCCACCGTGGCGGCCGAGGTGTGGATGCGGCCACTGGCTTCGGTGGCGGGCACGCGTTGCACCCGGTGGACGCCGCTCTCGTATTTCATCTGTTTAAAGACGTCTTCACCTTCGATACTGAAAATGATCTCCTTGTAGCCACCGACTTCCGAGGCGTTGGCATCCATCAGGCTGGTCTTCCAGCCGCGCACTTCGGCAAAACGAGTATACATGCGGTAGAGGTCACCCGCGAACAGGCCGGCCTCATCGCCACCGGTGCCGGCGCGGATTTCCACAATCGCATTGCTGGCATCCGTCGGATCCGGCGGGAGGAGGGCAAATTGCATATCCTTTTCGGCCTGCGGAAGCTTCTCATCGATCTCGGCCAGCTCTTCTGTAGCTATCTCCCGGAGGTCGTCGTCCGACTCCGGGTCGTTGATAATTTCCTCGCTCTCATTCTTCGCCTGGATCAGGGCGAAATAGACCTTGGTGTGGGCCTGGAGCTTTTTCTGGTGTGAGTGCTCCTGCAGGAGGGCGGTGAATTTTTTCCGATCGCTACTGAGCGTCGGGTTGGAGAGCTGGGTTTCCAGTTCCGTCACCCGTTTGTTCACATTTGCAATATACGATTCGTCAATCATGCCGGTTCACCAGGAAATAGGGCCAAAATGGATAAAAAAAACGGGCCGGAATTCCGCCATGGAATACCGGCCCGCACAAACTTGGCTGAGAAACTACTTCTCTTTCTGGTAACGCTTCATGAAGCGTTCTACGCGGCCTTCGGTATCCACGTATTTGGCCTGGCCCGTGAAAAACGGGTGGCAGGCGGCACAGGAGTTGATCCGCATGGTTTTTCCGGTGGAGCGGAGGGCGTATTCATGGCCACATGCACAGGTAATGGTGGTCAGTGCGTATTCTGGATGGATTTCAGCTTTCATAATGGTCTCTTTTGCTGGAGATAATTTAAAATCAGCGCGGGAAGATAGCCCCGTATGCATGCCCTTTGCAAGGGGAAATATCGGATTTTTCCACATCATGTACTTGTACTGAGGAAAAGCGGCGGTTATCCTGCCTGAATGGTTTAAGTCTTTGCAAACCAAACCTTAACGCAGGAGTTTCAATATGAACATACAGATTAAATCAATTTACAGCTTATTCACCCTTATCATGATCGCCGGCTTTTTGCCTGCCCAACAAGGATACGCAGAACCCATGGAAACCATTAAAAGCTTTATCACGGACAAAGGCATCGACAAATCCGACAAAAACTGGCGGGTGAAACTTCCCAAGTTCCCCACCGTCGAGTTCGCCGATGACAAAACCTATTTTTGGGACCTCAAGACCAACAAGGGCAAGATTCGGATCAAGTTCCTGCACAAGGTCGCTCCGAACCACGTCGCCAACTATCTCTACCTCACTGAGCTCGGCTTTTTTGATGGCTTGAGCTTCCACCGGGTGATCAGTGGCTTCATGGCCCAGGGTGGCGATCCGCTCGGCAATGGCCGCGGCGGTCCGGGGTACAAATTCAGTGGCGAGTACGATCGCAACACCCTGCACGACAAGCCGGGCATCCTGTCCATGGCCAATGCCGGCCCGGGAACCGATGGCAGCCAGTTCTTCATCACCTTTCTGCCGACCCCGCACCTTGATGGCAAACATACCGTCTTCGGCGAAGTGGTTGAAGGACTGGATACGGTCAAGGTGCTTGAAGCGGCGGGCAGCCGTAACGGCGCGCCCAGCGAACCACTGAGCATCGAGACGGCCAAAATTACCGTTGAATAAACAGGCTGCGGCGTACACCGCCGTTGCCCGTAGAGAGTTCGGTTGCGCTACACGTGGGTAGCGCAACCGATACGACCATGTCTACCAGTGGGATATCGGAAATTTCACGCGGACCCGGCATCGGGTATCGCATCGGGGAATACACCATCAAGGGTATCCTCGGCCACGGCTCCATGGCCGAGGTGTATCTCGCCGAAGATCAAACCGGTCATGAAATTGCGCTCAAGCTCTTCAAGGAGGGGCCGGGCGTTTCCGAAACCATGCTGGAGCGCTTCCGGCGCGAGGCCGAAGCCACCAAGAAACTGCGCCGCCATCCCTACATCCTCACCGTCTACAATACCGGCAAGGAGGGCGATTATCACTTCATCGCCATGGAGCGGATCTCCAAGAGCCAGACCTTCGAGGACATGCTCGTGCGCGAAAAGCCGCGTCCGCGCAAATTGCTTCACACGATCGTCAAAATTGCCCAGGCCCTCGACTATGCACACGACCACAACATCGTGCATCGCGATGTAAAACCCTCGAACATCATGATCGACGAATTCGGTGAGCCGCTCCTCGCCGATTTCGGAGTAGCCGAACTGGTGGATTGGCCGAGCTGCACGGTCAGTGGCGCGCTCACCGGGACCCCGATGTACATGTCGCCTGAGCAGGCGCGCGCCGAACGGGTCGGGCCCTCCACCGATGTCTACTCGCTCGCGGTGGTCGCCTATGAAGGCCTTACCGGCCAGTTGCCCTACGATCTGGGGCAGGGGATGAATACTGCCAACGTACTCGATGCGGTGAAAAACCAGACCCCGATTCGACCGCGTAAATTCAACAAGAAGATTTCCAAGGATCTGGAGTACGTTCTCCTGAAGGCCCTCAACAAGGATCCGCGTGATCGGTACCCCTCGATCAAAACCTTCGCCCAGGATCTCGAATGCGTCCTGGAGGGCCGCCCGGTTCGCGCGCGCAAGCTGAAGCCGGTCTACTACATCAAGTACACCGCGCGAAAACATCGCAGCCTGTTGATTGTGCTGACGGTCATCGGCGGCATTCTGGGCTATCTCGGGTACCTCTACGATCGCAACATGGCCGAGATCCGGAACGAGCAGGTGCTCAGCCGTGCGATGATCATCAGCAAGGAACTGCAGATCGGCTCGATGAATCTGGGCGTCCGCAAGCGGGAAGACATGTCGCGCTCGCGAGTGGAGATTCGTGATGCCGACAAATTGATGATCGCAGAAGACTGGGATAATGCCCGCGAAAAGTTTGAAAATGCGGCCAGCCTCAGCACGGTCTACCGCGATGCACGCACGTCGGCCATGGCGCGACTCTCGCAGGCCCGCTGTGATCTCATGCTGGGTGATTCCGAAAGTGCCATCGAAAATTTTACCAGCATTCTCGCCAATCCGGATGCGTCGCCGGCCATCGCCAGCAAGGCGATCTTCGGCTACGTCGTCACGCTGGTCGCACAAAAGGATTACGGCGAGGCACACGCGCTCTACGATCGATACGGGGCGAACCTGATTCTGCCCTACAAGGATTTTGTCCGCTGTGTGCTCGGCAAGGACTTGGCCGTGGCCGAGTTGGAGCGCCAGTTGAGCAGCTTTTCCGTGCACTTCCAGAACGATGCCTATCTGGCCATTGCCATACGGTCCTGGGTGGATGGTGATCCGAATCAAGCCCGCAAGTACCTGAAGGAGTGCCGACGCATCTCGGTTCCCAAGAGCGACTGGCCCGCTCCCCTGGCAAAACATCTCTACACGCAGTTGGGTCTATGAAAGCACGCGTCCACCATCTGCAAGGTCTCCGGCATCGCGCCGGCTTTGCCATCTGGCCCTGGGTGATTATTCTCGTCATGATCACGAGCGTCGTGCTCCTGCTTCAGTACGCCCACCAGAATCTCGCGAATGCCAACCAGTGCCGCTTGCAGATGAAACACATTTACGGCGCCCTCGGATTGTATGAGGTCGAGAACGGCGCTTTGCCCGACCTCCTGTATTATCCGGACCGACCCAAGGAGAGTGTCAAGAGCCTCGTTGTGGCCCTGGTTCAGCAGTACGGCCTGAACGAAGCCGATTGCGTGTGCCCCAAAGCCCATCCGCTGATCAAAGAGAAAGGCCTGAGCTACATCTGGAACGTCAACCTCAACAACCAGGCTCTCGTCTCCGGCAGCCAGGCCGAATGGATGCTCGGCGAAATCCAGATGCTCAGCACCAAGCTGGTCGGACCGCACTTCCGCAACTACCACGTCGTGTACACCGATGGCCATGTAAAGCGCATCGACAAAGCCCCGCACGAAATTCCCGGTATTCGCTAGCCTCCACAGTCCGGACTTGCCAGCACTCCCTGATAACTGGTATCTCAAACCCCCTCCGATGCCCAGGTGGTGAAATGGTAGACACAAGGGACTTAAAATCCCTCGACAGCAATGTCATGCGGGTTCGATTCCCGCCCTGGGTACCATCTTAACCCCTTATTTATCGCTGTTTTTACGGTTTAACTTGCAGAAAGGTACACGAAGGTACATTATTCTGCAGTAATCCACACGAAAGGCAGCGACCATGGCAGAGTTCATTCCAGGCGAATCTGAGAAATACCGGGGCGGTATTCTCCGCAAAACAACCGCAGGCACCTATGTTGCCGAAGTGAACCGGGACGGGAACACGGGCAAGCGCCAGCGGAAGACCTTCAAGACCAAGACCGCCGCCCGAACATGGATTGAACGCCATGGGGCCATGAGGGATAAGGGCGGGCAGATTGTATACCAGATCCGGCCCAAACAAATCGAGGACGCCGCCGATGCCTTGGCCATCCTGAAAAATGCAGGACTCGCCAACGTGAGCTTGCGCCAAGCCGCCCAAGAATATGCAGACCGGCACAAGCAGGATGCCGTGGCCTGGACCGTGCGCCAAGTGTATGGCGCCCACATGAAAAGATTAGAGAATCCTGAGGAGGGATCGCCAGCGCGCCCCCGGACCATCCGCGACAAGGAAAGCCGCTTGCGGTCGTTTCTGGAGTTGCACGGTGATACCCCGATCACTTGGATCAGCAGGCAGGATGTGGAAGCCTGGCTTGATTCGACCGGGGCGACCGCTCGTAACTTG
>JBLIND010000299.1:0-8259 GCA_047639095.1 Candidatus Omnitrophota bacterium
GCTTCGGAAGTTCAGTTTCCTGATCTTGCCAATCCCGTACAGATGCAGGTGGACAGCAAGGGTCGCCTCTGGGTGGCTTCGTGGAATACCTATCCAAAATGGGAGCCGCTCAAGGAGATGAACGACACCCTGATGATCATGCCCGATGCGAACCGCGATGGCATCGCCGACAAGCGGATCATCTTTGCCCACGTACATAATCCCCTGGGTTTCGAGTTCTGGAACGGCGGGGTGCTCGTGACCTCGGGTCCGGATCTGTTGTTCCTGAAAGATACGGACGGCGACGATAAAGCCGATGTGCGTTTTGTGGTGCTCCAGGGATTTGGCACATCCGATACCCACCATGCGGCCAACAACCTTGTCTTTGGTCCCGATGGCGGCATCTATTGGCAGAGCGGGATTTTCCTCGTTCACAACCATGAGCATCCCTGGGGGAAGAGCCTGAACACTGGCTCATCCGGCATGTACCGCTTCGATCCGCGTCGTTTCACGATCAATTTCCATGCGGGCAACTCGCCGAACCCACACGGCACCAGCTTCGACTACTGGGGTTATTGCTACGCCAACGATGGTACGGGCGGTCGTTCTTATCAGGTCCGTCCGGAAGGCAAGGGCTTTAAGATGCACACCCTGCTGAAAAAGGAAGTCCGCCCGGTGGCGGCTGACGTGATTATTTCTTCGGCTCATTTCCCGGATGATGTGCAGCAGCAGTTCGCGGTGTGCAACACGATCGGATGGCTGGGGCTTAAGAATTATGAGCTGCATCGCGACGGATTCGATGATCCCAAAATGGAGCCGGGCCAGGTCTGGGGGACGCCGACCGATTCTATGCTCTCCAGCAATGATCGAAATTTCCGCCCGACCGATGCGGTCATTGGTGAAGATGGCGCCTTGTACATTTCCGATTGGCAGAACGTGATCATCGGCCACATGCAGCACAACATCCGGGATCCGAATCGGGATCACGAGCACGGACGGATCATCCGCGTATCCGTCAAGGGTCGCCCACTGCAGGCCCCGGTCGCTATCGATGGCCAGCCCATCACGGCTCTGCTCAACAACCTCAAACATCCCATTGATGGCATTCGCCATCGCACGCGGGTGGAGTTGTCCGAGCGCGACACGACCGAAGTGATTGCCGCGACCGAGGAATGGATCAAACCGTTCGACGCGAGCAAGGGCGATGAAGCGCATCATCTTCTCGAAGGACTCTGGGTGTATCAACAGCACAATGTTCGCAACGAGCCACTCCTTGAGAAGCTGTTGAAATCGCCGGTCGTTCAAGCGCGCATTGCTGCGGAGACGGTGAATCATTTCTGGACGAACGTGGATGCGACCAGTGGACGGAGCTACGCGGCCGAAGCGGAGCAGGAAGCGGTCGTCCCGGTGGTGGTTCCCGCTTACTTTTCCGGGGATGACGCCAAGGCCTACAAGCTCGGTGCTGAAGTCTATTCGCGCGAGGCACATTGTATTACCTGCCACCAGCCGGATGGTAAAGGCCTCGTCAATGTGTACCCCCCGCTCGCGGGGAGTACTTGGGTGACCGGTAGCGAAGAGCGGCTGATCAAAGCGACTTTGCACGGCCTTTGGGGCAAGATTGAGGTGAATGGAGTCACGTACGATCCCAGCAAAGGGGTTCCGCCCATGACCGCGTTCGGCTCGATATTGAAAGACCAGGAGATTGCGGCAGCCCTGACCTATGTACGGAACAGCTTCGGGAATAAAGCCCCGGTAGTCCAAGCGGCTGAGGTCAAGCGGGTGCGTGCGGAAAACAGCACGCGCAGTATCTTCTGGAAGCCGGAAGAATTACTTAAAGCCCACCCCATGGAAAAGTAATCGCGGACGACGTGCAGGCGGCATTCCTGCCGGCGCGTCCAGTTGGTTGCATGGTTGCCGGGCCTTATCCGTCTTGCTTACCTGGCGCCTTGCCGAAGACGGATTGGAGGTCGGTGACCTTTTTGATGACGAGTTGACCATGCTCGCTCAGGCCATTCCCGGTCAAGGTAATGGCGGTTCCACAATGATAGGCCAAGTTGAATTTGTGAAAATCGCCAAAGCCGACTTCGATCCGTACCGGTTCCCGGCCCTCGATATCGAGGAAGAAAATCTTGGCCTCATCGAGATTGTCGGAGAGGCGAAGGCGGCCGCAAACCGTGATCCGGGTACCTTCCTCTTTCACCCAGCTGTCAAAGGGGCGTTCCTGATAGGGCTTGAATCCGCCGCCATCCAATCCTTGCAACGGCGTATCCATGCCGCCGTAGGTATTCGTTTCGACGCCGAATTGTTGCAGGAGCGAAAGGTGTAACTTGCTGATTTCCTGGTTCTCGGCGTAGCGCAAATATCGGCCCGTTTTCAGGCGGCCATTTCCCTGTCCGGCGAGGATGAGGGGGATGCGCGTGGCGGTGTGATTGTCACTGTGTCCCATACCGGAGCCGAACATGACAATGCTGTGTTCCAGCAGGGTGCCGTGGTGGTCCTTGTAGGATTTCATTTTCGTGAGCAAGTAATCAAATTTCTCCATGTGCCAGAGACTGATCTTCAGCAAGTCGTCGAGATTGGCCCGATTGTTGTTTCGGAAAAAGTGGGACAGGTAATGGTGCTGTTTGGTAATGCCGAGAAAGTCGAAGATCATGCGGCTGTTGCTGTTGCCCAGCATGTAGGTTGCACATCGCGTGGAGTCCGTCCACAGGGCCAGGGCGATCAGGTCAAGCATGCTTTCAACCTGGTCATTCAGGTTGCCGCCGCCAGCCGGGCGTTCCAGTTCATCGAAGTTGATTCGGGTCGGTGGGGCCTTCTTCATGTTCTCCAGGCGCTGTTCGGTTTGGCGTACCACCGTGAGATACTCGTCCAGCGTATCCTTGTCTTCCGCGCCCGCTTTGCGACGTAGGGCCCGGGCGTCATCGCTCACGCGATCCAGCAGGCTGGACATCGCCTGGCGTCTGGTGGGGTGCGTCATCGGGTTGCGAAACAACTTGTCGAAAAGGACCTGGGCATCGCTGTTGCGGGGGATGGGTTGACCTTTTTTGTCGTAGCTGATGTAGCTGCATCCGATCTGGTTGAGGAACAGCCCTTCGGTGGTCAGCTCCAGCGAACGGTGGGGCGTACTCGGTCCAATCTGATCGGCGATGAGCTGGTCTATGGATGCGGATTTTGTGTTTTGATGATGGCCGCAGAGGAAGCGCCGCGTGGAGTTCGAGTGAGAGGAAAAGCCGAAGTCACCCATGTTGTCGAGAATCAGCAGGTCCTCTTTGTGTTTCGCAAAAGGCTGCATCAACGGCGACATACGAAAGTCGTGCTCGGCACCACCACTGATTTGCCAGGAGGGTGGATGGACGCCATTGGGTTTGAATAAGGTCATGAAGCGCAAGGGCGGCGTTGCAGGTTTGGCTGCGCGTGCTGAGGACTCCATCAGGTTTAGAAAGGGCAAGGGGAGCATGGCGCCCGCGCCGCGGAGGAAGGTTCGTCGGTCTAGTGGGTATCGGGTCATGGTTCAACTGCCGGGAGGGTGGTTTCACGAAAGGGTAAACTATGGGCGACCTCATGTACAAGATCGCGAAAGGTGCCGGAGTGATCGAGTAGTTTTGTACTGATCGCGGCCACCGTGGGTTGGTCGTACACTTCGAGTTTGCGACATAGGGCGTAGGAGAGGGTGCGTTTGACCAGATTTCCGATCACTATTGGACGCTGGCTGGTGACCAGAATCTGCTTCAGTCCCTGTACATCTTCAAAGGCTTCACCGCTGGGGAGTTGTCCCTGGGTGTTGAGTCCACCATTTGAGGATTTGTGCGGATCCTTTTTGGATGGTTTCAGAAAGCCACCACCATCGTTAAACCGCTGGAGAGCAAATCCGAGTGGGTCGATTTTGTCATGACAGACGGCACAGGTTTTGTTGCTGCGATGCTGTTCAAAGCGCTCGCGAAAACTGAGGTTCTCGCCCTTTCGGTTTCCAGGCACCACCCCGACATTCATGGGGGGCTCGGGGAGGTGATCGCCGAGAATGCGTTCCAGTATCCAGGTGCCGCGGATCACCGGGCCTTTATTCATCGCCAGAATACCCGGCATGGTTAAAATACCTCCGCGCTCCCGGGTGTGATTCAGCGTGATGCGTTGGTTGGGCATCGCCATCACCTCAATGCCTTTAGGGATATGGTATGGCTCCATCTGTCCCTTGTCCTTGCCGTAATGGCCCGCGGTGATGTTGTTGGCATACGTCACACGCGAATCGATGAAGTCCGTAAGCGGTCGCGCTTCGGTGAACAAGTAATGCATGAAGTCAATCGGCTGGGACTTTAAGGATAGCATAAAGGGAGGATTCTTGTTTGCCTGGTCGATCTCGTCGAGGGCCAGCCATTCCACGGCAAAGTTTTCGGCGAGGTTTCGTGCGCCCGGAGAGGTCAGGAGTCGGTCAATTTGTCCCGCAAAGATGATCGGATCCTGCAGTCGCCCTGATTGGGCTGCCGCAGTGAGCTCGGCGTCGGGCATGTCGCCGCAAATGAAGTAGGACAATCGCTCCGCAAGTTCGTAGTCGTCCACGGGTTGTTGTTCGCCGGGCGTGCCGTCCATCAGCAGGCCGCGATAGAGGAAGGGCGGAGACATCAAGGCGACCTTGATTTCGGATTTCAGGGCTTTGGTCAGATCGGATGATTGCGTGACGCGATCGATGATGGGTTGGAGAGCGGAGTCGGGCTGGGGACGCCGCCACGCGCTTGGTATGAAGCGTCGGAGCATCGTGGCTGCGTGTTCAATCGTCAGACCGTTCTGGTCGATCGTGCCCGTGTACGCCTCTAGCTGGTCGCGGCGAACGTCCGAGAAGATTCCATCAATGGCCACATCGGTGAGAAATGCGTATTGATTCCAGGCCTCGGTCGATAACGGGTTGCCATGCGTGTCATTCGTGAAGCCACTGTGGCCGGGTGGGTCCGTGGGCAACTGGGCCAGTACCAGCGATGGTTCGGCTATGGTCTGTTCCGCCTGAGCAACGGTAACTTCAAGATCAAATCCGAACAGGGAGCGGAGCGTATTTCGGTATTCCACCGCCGAGAGTCGTCGCGGTTGAAAACGGCCGGGCTCCGCCTGGATGGTGTCGACGAAGCGATGCTGGTACCATTGAGCGAAGACTTCCCGCTCTGAATCAGTGGGCTGCGGCTCCTCTTCGGGTGGCATTTCATGATCCTGAAGGAGCTCTAAGGCTTTGGCCCAGGTCTCATAACTGCGGTCGAGCTGCTCTGTCGTGATGAGCTTCGTGAAGTCGACTTTACCTTTAACTTTTTCGCCCTTGCCATGACAATCGAGGCAGTAGGTTGTGAGGAAGGGTTGAATGTGGGTTGAGAAATCAGGCGCGGAAGCCCGCAGGCACAGCGTCTGCAACAGGAGGCAGAAAAGGATGAGAATGGTTCGAAGCGTGCGCACGACGGGAGATTCCTGAGGTGCTGATAAATACGGCATCTGACCGTAAATATGACTTGGCATGGCAAGGAAGGCCGCGGTCATTTAACGGCACTCGTTTTCTACGCGGTCATTTTGCGCAGTTATCTGCGCAGTCTTCGTCCAATCAGGAGGATGCCTAAGATGGCTAGTACGCTGGTGTCTGGCTCGGGGATGGCGTTAACCACATCATCGAAACTTGTGCCGATCCGGAGCGCGTCGATGTGATAGGTGTCGCCCGCTTCCTGGAATGCGCGGCGAATGTTAAAAAACGCGGAGCTCGAGAGGTCCAGCACATCGGCCGTACCCGAGGAAAAGGAAGGGTTGGACCCCTCGGTCAGCGAAGTGGGATTAACAAACAAGGTGCTCCGGTCGTAGGCCGCTCCACCACCCGTGTTTTCCAGTTTCAAGACGAGGAAGTAGGTGGTGCCGACTTCAGAAGAAATCGAGGTGTCGGTCTGGGTTGCCGTTCCCGTCCGTACTTGAAAGGTCGTATTGCGATCCATCACACTCATGTTGGGGTTGCCGTTGGTGGGTAAAAAGCCCATTTGAAAAAAGTCGTTGCCTGAATTGGGGTCGCCTTCGTCGTCGATGGCATGCCTATACAGGAGGCTCATGTAGAGCGTGTTGTTCTGCGCGGGCAGGGGACGGTTGCCGACAACATCGATGGCGTCATCCGGAAAGGCGAGGCTCAGGGCCTTGGCACCGCCCTGAATTGAAATGTCACCTGCGGCATAGCTTAAGCCGCCATCGATGATGGTATACGCTCCGCTTCCGCCGGTGGTCCAGGCCCCTGTCCAGCCGGTCCCGCCACTCAGCCCGGCTAAGGGTGCGGCTGTGGGATAGTCCTCAAAGTTTTCCAAGGTGATCAGGTTTCCCGAAGACGAGCTTGCAAGGCTGACGATGCAGGCGGTGATGGCTAAGGCGTTTTTCATGAATCCTGACTACCAGTTGAAGGGCTGTTGTTCAAGCGCTGGAACCGATAACAGGTTCGCTTAGAAAAAGGTGGTTCGCCTCCCCGGGAAGCGATATGTTCAGGTTCACTGCAGGAATTCTCCGAGATGACGAAAAAACGATCTACCCTCCGAACGGCGTTTCAACTGGACCAAGCTTTCATTGACCGATTCCGGATCAATTTGATCATGTCATTGATCCTGACCTACCTTCCGCATGTCGGTTGGCTGGCGACCCCGGTGTTGTTTCTGTTGAGCCCCTTTATTGCCTTGGAACATCTGATCGGCCTCGGCTTCACCACCGTCGTGCTGGGCTACGTCGGTGCGCTTCTGGTCATGTGCTTTGTCGGCGCCCAGCGACAGCTTGCTCGATACATCGGTTTCCTGGTGGTGCTGCTGGGGAATATTGCACTGGCGGTCTATGCGGCCCGGTATGTCTATATTTGATCCCGGAGAGACGATGATGCGGCTTGGTTCAAGGGCTATCCTGTTTTCCTTTTTTAAGCAGATAACAGATAAAGGCGTACACGCTTGAAAAACGAAAGTTCGCATCGACGTATTTTTCGATGACGTAGAACATGAAGTAATACAGGCGTGCGGATGACCAGATGACGACGCCGAGGAGGAAAACCCTTTGCAGGCTGGACGCCTGTACCAGCAGAACACTACGTGCCGTCATCAGAATAACCAGGAAGAGAAAGCCTTTCAGAAGGATCATTCGTTTGCTCACATCATCACCTAACTTCATCGTTCCTCCTGCTTGCGATACCCGCATCCGATCCAGTCTTGCCAGGTGCCACATTGGACTTTAGGCTCGGATCGTATTAACAGAAAGTGAATCCATGATAAAAAACTTTTTCCCGCTTGGGTTGAACCTGTTCTTCCTCTTTAGCTGTGCCCGTTCGATCGCCGGACTCGGCATCGTTGAAAACGAGAAAGCCATTGTCATTCGCCAGGGTGAGCAGCATGTCCTTACCTACCACAAGGCGGAAATGGATCCGCCGGAAGGCACCTCACCACTTTTTCGACGTTCCGCGTTTATCCATCCGCTGACCGCACCCAACGGTGCCGTGGTCACGGATATTCACACCCCGGATCACACGCATCATATGGGGCTCTGGCATGCCTGGGTGCATGCGGAACACAAAGGCCGCAAGGTGGACTTCTGGAATTTAAAAAAAGGACAGGGCACCGTGCGCTATGTCGAAACCCAGGCGATTCGCCGTGGGGAAGATCGCGTTGGCTTTTCGGTGATCCAGCATCATGTGATGCTGCCGAATGAAATTATCCTGAAGGAAGTGCTGAGCGTAGACGTCCGGGTGAGTCCAGACGGAGCGTACCTGGTGGACTATCAGACGGTTCAGGAAAACATCACCGACACCCCCTTGAAGCTGCCAGCGTACCGGTATGGCGGCTGCCTGGCCTATCGTGGCCCCCCGCAATGGAATCAAACGAACAGTGCCATCCTCACCTCTGCGGGGAAGGATCGCGAGAATGGCCATGAAACACGGGCGGACTGGTGCCGCTTCACCGGCCCAACCGACGCGGGCCCGGTTGCCGTGACCTTCCTGGCTCATCCAACCAACCACGATGCCCCGCAACGTCAGCGGATCTGGCCGGGGAAATCGAATAACGGCGCCGTCTTCTACAACTTCGTGCCCATCCAGGAGCATGATTGGTCCTTGGCACCTGGCGTTCAGCATACGATGAAGTATCAACTGGTGTTGTCGGCAGGAACGCCGGATAAAGCAAAGATCGACGGTTGGTTTAAAGCCTTCTCCAAGTAGCTGCCTTCGTAAGAAGGTGGAGAAAGGCCTTCGTAAGAAGGTGGAGAAAGGCCTTCGTAAGAAGGTGGAGAAAGGCCTTCGTAAGAAGGTGGAGA
>JBLIND010000300.1:0-8237 GCA_047639095.1 Candidatus Omnitrophota bacterium
CACGAGGTCGCCGTTGCGTATTTTCCGGATGGCGGAGACGGTGCCGTCCTGGTCGATTTTTTTAATCTGGAGGTTTTCGACTCCACGTTTCAATTCGACCTTCAGCTCGTTGTTGAGATCCGCGGTATAACTGTTCATGATCGTTTCCGCGAGGTGCGTATATTGATTGATCAGTTGGTCGACCGGCTGCATCAGCGAGTTAAACTGCTCGTCCGTCAATGCGGATTTCATCTTTGCCAACAAGGCCGTGGCGGCTGCTGAATCCTCGTTCAGCAGGTGATCCGCGATCGCCTGGGAGGTCTGGACCGCGAGCTGTTCCGCTTCCTGGAGCATGCGTTGCTGTTCGTTTTCCATACGCCGCTGGTGATTGCCGAGGGCGGCAATCGCCTGGGTTCGCTCGTTGAGCGTTTCCGATGCAAGGGGGCCGTCGTAGGATTCCAGCAGCGCGATTGCTTCATCCACCTTTCCTTCGGCCACCAGCCGTTGGCCTTTCGTTTTAAGTGATTCTACGAGGACGTCTACCTGCTCCTCGCGTGCGGCTTTCACTTCTTCGATGCAATTTACGGCTTTTAAGGCCCATTCCGAGTTGGGTGCCTGGTTGCCGACCGCTTCAAATTTGCTCAGCGCTTCGGCATATGCGGCAGGGTTGGATTGCCAGTACAGGACCGCTTCCGAGTACGCATGGGCAACCTTGTTCGGTTTTGGGGAGCGGATGCGGTCGAGCTGCGGCGGATTTTGAATACCCGGGGTGACGTGCCCCGTTGCGGGCTGCGGTTCCGGGGGCTTCTTTTGGTTGGAGGTGAAGACGAAGGCGATGACGCCTCCGGCGAGCAGGGCGAGCAGCAGCATCATACCCATCGAGGTGGACTTCGTCGTGATGACCGTCGGGGGCTTCTTCATGCCCGAGCTGTGTTCGGACGGTTGGGCATCTCCTTTGCCTGAGGTGTTCAACATGGATTCGCCCGCCGGGATGCCGGTGGCCTGGAAGCTTCCATCCTGGATGACCTGATCGAGGGCGCTGATCAGTTCATCCCAGGAGTCGAAGCGATCTTCGGGTGCTTTGGCCAGCAGGCGCTCCATAAAGAGCAGGCAGTTTTCGCCGATGTCGGGATTGTGGTTGCGCGGATCTTTCAGCTGGCCCGTCGCCTGTTTTTTCAGCGTCTCAATATAGCTGTTTCCGTGAAAGGGCACCTGGCCGGTGAGCACGTTGTACAGCGTGGTGCCCAGGGAATACATGTCAGTGCGAAAGTCGACATTGACGCTGTCCTGCGTCTGTTCAGGGCTCATGAAATTTGGGGAACCCATGATGGTGTCGGGAGAGGTCGAGAGCGAAGCCTGATCATGGATTGATTTAGACAGGCCCATGTCCAGCACCATGGGAGTACCCTTGTGATCAATCATGATGTTCTCGGGTTTAATATCCCGGTGAATCATCTGCTGGTCATTCCATGCGGACTGCAAGGCCACGGCTACAGTGCGGATGAGTTTGAGCGCTTCGGCCTCCTGCATGAATCCGTTGGTCTGCAGGAGGTGGTCCAGCGTGTCCCCTTTTACAAAAGCCATCGCCATGTAATAAATTCCGTCGTCCTCTCCGGCTTCGTACGCCGTGACGATATTCGGATGGTTGAGCTGGGCGGAGTTTCGTACTTCCTGGAGGAAGCGATTGACGAGCGATTTGTCTCGAGTCAGACCGGCGGGCAGAATTTTCAGTGCGATATCCCGCCCCATACTCAACTGCTGAGCCAGATAGACTTCCCCCATTCCGCCTTTGCCAATGAGCTCCTTAATTTCAAACCCGCCGATGACCACGCCCGGGGCGATTTCGTTAGAGGGAACACGAATGCCCATCGCACATTCGGGGCACTCGATTTTCTCGCCAGCGTAGGTGTATTCGATCTTCAACCGGGCGTTGCAGTTTCCGCATACGAACTTAATCAGCATGCGGGCACACCCGTCGATGTCGTGGAGAAGATTTCCCTGATGATAAGAGCCATGTTCGGATGCCTGTTTAACGTTCAGCGCGACTTGTTTATTTTGGGCTCTCACCAAAAAATGTGTGTGGCTGCAAATGTGTAGGCGGAGACAGGGGCGATCTGTTTTGATTTAGATGATAATGGAGGCTTTTCAGATGCATGGGTTTTTCGTGCTTGGTCATAGTCTAGCAGGGTGTTGAAAATCGCGCAAGAGCCGCTTTACAGGCCAGCTCGCCCTTCAGCGAGGACTGCATCCTTGCCGTCCGCAGGGAGCTTGGGCGGACCCCATCAAGCTGGGTGATTGGGTGGAGTTTATCTTGCCCTCCGGGGGGGGCGGTTCGATCCTTAAGGCCGTCGCCGCTTTCAAATCGATCCCTAAGGGATGTGAATCCGACGGATATCGATCCGTGAAATGGGGCTGGGTTGATGCGAATTTCCAGCGCAAGCTCGATCCGAATCCCTAGGTATTTCAAAAAAAACCGCCCTGCACAAGCTTGGGGAGGGGGGAGGGCAATGCAGAGCGGTAAAGACCCGAAGGCCTTTGAAGTTTTTATGTGCACAAATAATATACCTAAGTAACGTCAGAATGTAATAAAATAAATAAATAAATAATCACCCCCTCGTACTGGATTCATATCGTTCAAGTAATACATATGGCGGTGCGCCATAGATGCGTTCCATGTCATCGAGAAAGCCCGTAAGTCGAGCGGGATCGGTGTGCCCTATGATGGCGGATCAGTGGATATTCCGACTTATTCAAGAGAATCGCTTGACACGCTTTTTAAAACAGGCATGTTCTGCGGCTCTTATTTGCAGGAGTATTTGAATATGGCCAAGTTAAACACACGTGGAAACCGGAGCGTAAGCAAAGGTAACAAGTTCAGCCGTCGAGGCATAGCCAAGAAAAAGGGCGGCATCGGTCTGAACATTACCGGTATCAGCCGACGTACCTTTAAAACCAATATGCAGCGGAAAAAGATCCGCTTCTCTGATGGAACCGTACGGACAATGTGGGTTCGCGCAAAGGATTTGAAGGCAGGGATGTACGACAATCCGAATAAGGCTGACTTTCTTAAGTACAAATAGGCTTAAGTACAAATAGGCTTAACGTACAAACAGGCTTAACGTACAAACAGGCTTAACGTACAAACAGGCTTAACGTACAAACAGGCTTAACGTACAAACAGGCTTAACGTACAAACAGGCTTACGTACACAGCACCATTTTTAGTCAAAGCATTAATTAAAGAATAAGGGAATTCACCATGGCACGCGATATCATCAAGCTTTTGTCCTCTGAAGGTACTGGATACTTCTACACCATGAAGAAGAACCAACGTACCAAGCCTGAAAAGTTGGAAACCAAGAAATACGATCCGATCGTGCGCAAACACGTCACCTTCCGCGAAGCCAAGATCAAGTAAGTTCCCGTTTCCTATTCATGTGATTGCAAAGCCCCCTGTTTACGGGGGTTTTTTATTGTCTAAAAGCCTCCTTGTGGATGTCCTTGGCATGGAGTTTGCTAATTTCACATCCAGTTTGCTGAATGTTTGCATGAACCAGCCAGGAGTCGTTGAATGAGTAGGGATTCAGTAATTGAAGTCGACCAGCTTGTGGTCGAATACGGTAAGGGCAGTAAGGCGCATCGCGCCGTGGATGGGATTTCCTTCTCTGTGTTGGAGGGGGAGTGCGTTGGCTTTATCGGTGCAAATGGCGCGGGAAAATCCACCACGATCAAGACGCTGATGGGCTTCATGTTTCCCACCAGTGGTCAGGCGGAAGTTTTTGGTGCTCGTGCCGGAACGCCGGAAAGCCGACTGCGGATTGGCTACCTGCCGGAGGTCGCCCTGTATTATCCTTTTATGAAAGCCCGGGAGTTGCTTGAGCTCTACGGTGGCCTGGGTGGCTTATCCCGTTCGGATATCCGTGCTCGTGCACCCTCGCTGCTGGAAAAGGTTGGACTGGCCGGTAAGGGTGAATCCCTGCTGAAGAGTTTCTCCAAAGGCATGCAGCAGCGTTTGGGTATTGCCCAATCCCTGATTACAGAGCCGGATCTCCTGATTTACGACGAGTTGAATTCGGGGCTGGATCCTTTGGGTCGCGTGGATTTGCGTGAGGTCCTGCTCGATCTCAAAAAGCAGGGCCGCACCGTTTTCTTCAGTTCGCATGAGCTTAACGAAGTGGAAAATCTCTGCGACCGGGTTGTGATGATTCATCAAGGCAGGATTGTGAAAAATGCGCCACTGGCTGAGATCATGGCGGAGACCGGAGGTGGTTCGCTTGAGGCCTACTTCATCGACCTGGTGGGCGGTACGCAGACGGCCTCATGAACATCCGTGCTATCTGGTTGATTGCGAAGAGCGTGTTGATCGAGGCCGTCCGGCGGCGCGAGATCTACATCGTCATCTTCATTGCGCTCACGCTCATTGGCCTCATCATGACCATCGACTTTTTCCACCTCGAGGGCTTGAGTAAGTTCTATCGTGAGATGGCGTTGAAAATCATGAGTGCGGCGACCGCGTTATCTGTCATTGTCCTCTCTGCACGACAACTGCCGCGTGAATTCGAGAAGCGGACGATCTATCCGCTTCTGGCTCGCCCTATTTCCCGGGTGAGTTTTCTGGTTGGTAAGATGTTGGGTGTGCTGTTGGCCGCCTTGTTCTGTTTTGCGCTGTTCATGATCATTTTTATTGCGGGGAATCTCTATCTCGGCGCGGGTATACCCTGGATCATGTTTCTCCAATACGTGTATTTACAGATGATCATGTTGCTGGTGCTGACCACGCTCTGTTTCTGGTTGTCCATGGTTTTCAACTTGGATGCTGCGATAACGGTGGGGGTGCTGCTGTTCATCCTCGGGGCGACGATGATGAGCATGTCGATCACCTTGTTCCCACTCATTACCGATTTCGGACGGGTGGTGCTCAAGGGGTTCACCTACCTGGTTCCGCAGGTTTCGCTGTTCGATCTCTCCGAGAAAACGGTACATGCGGAACGCTGGGATCCACTCGGGGCGAAGACCCTGCTAAAGCTTACCCTGTACGGAGGTATCTTTTCATCCCTCTACTTCTCCTTCGCCCTGCTTTGTTTCAGGAGGCGTCCGCTATGAGTGCCGCCGGCGTTCATCCACTCCGTTCTTTTGCATTGATCAGCCGGGGCGTCTTCATTGAGCTCGCCCGCAAGAAGGATGCGTACGTCCTGATGATTTTCATGCTTCTGTTTGTGGTGGGCATGGTTGCGGCGAAGGCGGTGGGTATTGACTCGCCCTCGACCGGCACGTTTCTGCTGAATCTGGGCATCAGCCTGGTGTACATTTTCTCCCACACCATCACGCTCCTGCTTGCGTTCAACCAGATTCCCCGTGAGATTGAGCACCGCTCCATTTACCCCTTGCTGGCCCGTCCCTTGAGTCGGTCGATGTACGTCTTCTCCAAATGCGGGGCCTGCGCGTTGTGCGGTTTCCTGGTGTATGTCGTCCTGTTTGTGTTGGGCTGGCTGCCGGTTCCGAAGCTGGAGACGTATCATGTTTCGATGCTGTTGCAGATGATGGCCCTGCATTTCGGTTCGCTGTTTATGATCTCGGCCTTGGCGGTCGCCTGTTCGCTCTTTATGGCACGCGGTGTGAACCTGATTTTGCTCGCGGTGTGGTTCCTGTTCGGAGGAAAGCTGGTGACCTTCCTGGCCGGGCGTACGTCCTCCTCTGGTCAGGAAAAGCTGGTGGAATGGTTTTTGGCGTACCTGCCGAATTTTGAAAAACTCAACCTGGTTACGCGTTATACCGATGGCATCGGGGCACTGTCCGCCGGAGACTTCTTCGGGTTGGTTGGCTACCTGCTGGTGATCTCAGGCTTTGCGCTGGCGATCTCCATGCGAACCTTCGAGCGGAGGCCTATCTGATGAAGATCAGCTTGATTGTCGCCAGCCTCCTTTTTGCCGTGAGCCCCTGGCTCTCGCTTCGGATTGATCCGCACGCCTATGAAGGTGGGCGTAGCCGCGATGCCGAAGATCGCATGGAGCGGAATGCCAGCTCTATCGGATCGATGCTGGGCGAGCTGCGCACCAGTATGAGCGATATCCTGTTCCTTAAAACCGAGCGGTATTTACATGGAGGCGTGGCGTACACCCCACATATCAATAAAAAAGTGCTCTCTGTGTCGGGTACGCAGTCCGAAATGTTTGCACACCAAAAAGGTGTTGGTCCAGGCGACAGCGAAGCGCTGGTGATGGAAAGTGATTCCGAAAAGGGCACCGAGACCATTATCCCGACCGCGTCGGAGGATTTCCGTGGCTTTATCGGTCAGCTGCACCGGGACGTGAAACCCTGGCTGGACCCCACCAAGCATGCCGGCCATGCCGATGGCAAAGAAGTGTTGCCCTGGTTTCGGGTTATGACCCTGAGCGATCCCCACTATGTGCGTGCGTATTCCGTCGGTGCATGGTGGTTAAAAACGAAAAATCTCGATGCGGCATTTGAGTTTATTCGAGAAGGTATAAAAAATAATCCGAACTCCTTTCAGGTTCACGCCGCCCTCGGTGATTTGCATTACACCAAGGGCATGCAGATTTCTCCGAATATTTTCAAACCGGAACCTGCTGCGATCGAGCAATTGCTCTTGGCCCGGGATGCGTTCCAGAAGGCGGCGGACCTCGCGATCAAGCAGCGCCCGCCCAAGGTCGATCCAAAAAACATGCCGGAGCATTGGTCGACTTATCTCGAAGACGATACGCGAGCCGCCATCAATATGGCCGTGTTACTGGAGCGCGAGTTCGGAACGGAAGCGAAGACCCGTGAACTGGCGGCGAGGTATTTGACGGTTTATCCTGAGGATCCCACGCTGAAAAGCGCTATGGAAAAAGCGACGTCCTCGCAGCCTGAAGCAGGGTTTTAGTCTCGGTCCAGGAACGGTTTCACGACCTTCACCCAGGCGGCATACCCCGCATCGTTCATGTGCAGGCCATCCTTGAGAAAATACTCGCTCTTCGGTTTACCGTCGTCTCCCAACATCGGCGTGACGGTATCGGCATACGCCAGGCGATCGTTTTCAGCCGCAAAGGTGGCGATCAGCTGATTGGCCTGCTTCATTTCCGGCCAGAGGTTCCACCGGGCGAGGCTGGGCTTGATCGGCAGGTAGATGATCTGCGTCTCCGGGAGTTTGCTGTGAACCTTTTTTACAAAGACCTGGTAGTCCTCGAGCACGCCCTCGGCGCTGCGTCCTTTGCTGACGTCGTTGTCGCCTGCGTAGAGGAAGATCTTCCGCGGTGTATACGGGAACATGATCTGCTCGGCGAAGTGGGTGGAGTCAACAATCTCCGACCCGCCAAAACCGCGGTTGATGTAGGCCTTGCCGGGAAAGGTCTGGTCCAGCTTCCACATGCGGATGCTGGAACTCCCGATGAACAGCACATGGTTCTTTGGTGGAGCCTGCTTTGCATCCGCTTCAGCAAAGCGCTTCATGTCGCTGTCCCAGCGCTTGAAATCTTTTTTGACCGCCTGTTGAGCGTGGAGGGAGAAGGGCAGGGCGAGCAAGAGGACCGTGTAGAGGATGGTAGATTTCATAGGACCCAGATTATGGACGCCGGGTTCCTCATGGAAAGCGATTTCTGCCCGGTTTCCTGACCACGGGGTGCCTGACCTAATCTATTCAGAGGGTGAGGACGGCCCGCTAAAACATGACCGGGCGATTTTTGGGGACATCTTCGCTTTCAGGTGCGCAAGGGAAGGTTTTCCCAACCCAGTCATCCCAGCTTTTTCGCGTCTGCTCGGAAATGAGGTCCTGAATGTTGGTCTGGCATTCAGAGCAAATCATCATACCTGCCGCCAGAAAGGGGCCATAACAACTGCCCGCCATGGTGAAGCTGTCGACATCCTCCCTGCGTCGCCCACAGTCCAGGCAGGAGCGCAGGCCTTCTCCGGCGAAATCCTGCAGGCCAAAATATTGATTGAGCCGCTCAACCGTTTCCTTGGAAAACCCCTGGCGGATATGGTCGTGGCAGGTGTTACACAAGGCGAACTCGAAGATGGTCTCGCCGCGATGCTGGGCCTTTTGCACCATGTACTCCCCGTAGTTTTCCCGTAACTCCTGACCGCAATCCACGCAATGGGTGAACGGCTGATCGGTCTCCATGGAGTGAAGCTCCGGCGGAATCAGCTGGATGGGCGATTCATCGTCATCCAGTTCCTCGAAATCATCATCAGACTCGTTCATGTTTTGGCGTCTTGAACCAGGCTGCTAATTCTTCCATTGATTTCGTATTCAGTACGCGA
>JBLIND010000301.1:0-8205 GCA_047639095.1 Candidatus Omnitrophota bacterium
AAGACCGCGAAGAGTTCTGATTCCGTTGCGAGAACATCCTCGCCCCGCGCCCAGTGCTTACTGCGCTAGACCCGTTCCGGATAGACCTTGATGGTACCGTTCTCACACTGTTGATCGAGCACCTCACGAATGGTCTGGGCCAGCTTCGGTTTTCGGATGGGCTTGGTCACCATGCCGCGAATACCGACCGAGCTGGCACTGCACCAGTTGATACCCCCGCCGTAACCGGAGCAGAGAACGATCGGAATGTGAATCTGTCGGGCCGCGAGATTGCGCGCGAGCTCCACGCCGGTCATCCCGGGCATCGCTACATCGGAGACGATCAGTTGATAGGTCTCGGGATGCGCGGCAAGAAGCTCCAGGACTTTGTGAGGCAGGCTGACGACGGTCGGGGTGTACCCGAGCGACGTCAGCAGGTTGCCGATCAGGGCGGCGATCGCCGGTTCATCGTCATCGTCATCGACGAGTACGCGCTCGTCGCCCAGGGGCATGACCGCGGCATCATCCGTCTGGTCATCGAGCTGATCGGCATCCGCCGCCGGGAACCAGGCGTCGAACCGGGTGCCTTCCCCCAGTTTGGTTTCCAGGGCAATCGCTCCGCCCATGTCCTGGATGATGCTGTGCACCATCGCGAGTCCGAGTCCGGTCCCTTCGCCTTCTTTTTTCGTGGTAAAGTAGGGGTCGAATATCCGTTCGACGACCTGCGGGCAGATGCCTTCGCGGGGCCGGTAGGGGGGCTTGAACCATCTACTTGTCGGCCCGGGCTGTAGATGGGTCCTCATGGATGGACACACCCTTTCGGGTTTGGCCTTAATCGATGGTTTCCCCGTGAGAACTTGATGATATTACGGCCTTTCATTCCCACGATTCTTTGGTTACGTATACCGCTCACTCACCTATGGTTGGACGTGCGTATATGAGATTTACTCAAAAGAATTGGATGTTCGGAATGTTCATCATGTGTCTGGTCGGAATCCTCCGCGCGGCACCGGTTGAACAGGTGATTATTCGCCATGCGGATGGTGGCACCCTGGATCAGGAGTCTGTCCTCGCCTTCATCAGTGTCAAATCCGGAGACGAATTTGCCGCGCGTGACGTTGCCCAGGACGTGAGGCGGCTCAAGGACTCTACGCGCTTTTCCTACGTTACCGCCGAAGTGCAAAAGTTGACCGCATCCGTCAATGTCATCTATGTTGTCCGACCCAAATTGCGTCTGGTCAATCTGCGCGTCGAAGGGGCCGATTATTTTTCTAACAAGAAGGTGAAAGAGCAGATGGAGCTGAACGTCGGTGATCTCATCGACGAGAATGACCTCGCGGTCATGATTCAAAAGGTCCAGCAGGAATACCAGGAGCGCTATTACCCCTTCACCCGCATTGAGTATATCTTCGACGACAGCCCCCAGGCGGGCACAGTGAAGGTCACCATCAAGGTGGTCGAAGGTACCAAGGCCAAGGTGAAAAGCATTGGCTTTACCGGCAACACGGCCATCAGTGCGCGTAAGTTGAAAAAGACTATGCAGCAGAAGACCACCACGATCTTTTCCTGGTTCTCCGGCAGTGGCACCTATGATCGCGATGAATTGCATCGGGACCTCCTGGCCGTTCGCGATGCCTTCCGGGAGGAAGGGTACCTGGACGCAGAAGTCTTGACGCCCGTTGTGGATGATGATGGCCAGGCGATCCGAGTGACCATTCCCGTTGTCCAGCATGAGCAATATAAAGTGAAGACCGTTCGTATCGAAGGTGCCAAGCTGTTCGCCACCGCGACCCTGGTGCGCGAAATCAAGTTGAAGCCGGGTGATGTGGCGTCCTCTCTGGCGATCGATAACGCCCGTCAGGCCATTCGAGATTACTACGGATCACGCGGCTACATCCGGACCTCGGTTAAAGAGAAAATTATCGGCAATGCAGACCACACCGCCGATATCTACTTCACCGTGGTCGAAGGCCATCTCGCCAAGATCCGCAATATCGGCGTGCGTGGTAACACGCGCACGAAGGACAAGGTCATCCGTCGCGAACTGACCGTCTATCCCGGTGATATCTTCAACGAAGTGAAAGTGCGGACGAGCGCCGCGCGCGTGCGGAACCTGGGCTACTTTTCCTTTGTCAATCCCGTCACCGAAGATACGCCGAAGAACGATGAGTTCGATCTGATCTTCGATGTAGATGAGCAGAAGACCGGTCAGTTTATTGCCGGGGCGGGCTTCTCCAGTGTCGATGACCTGATTGGTTTTATTGAGTTGTCCCAGGGGAACTTCGACATCAAAGGCGCACCGAGCTTTATGGGCGCAGGGCAGAAGTTGAAGTTGCGACTCCAGCTCGGTACCCGTCGAAATGACGTCAACCTCGACTTCGTTGAACCTTGGTTCCTCGATCGCAAGCTCTCTCTCGGCCTTTCCGCCTTCCGGACCGAACGCAGCTTCCTCAGTGATGAATTTGACCAGCGGAATACCGGTGCGAGCGTGAGCCTGGGTAAGTCGCTGGGCAAGATCTGGCGGAGCAAGGTGCAGTACAGCCTGGAATCCATCGATATCTACAATCTCAGCGAGAACGCTACGGACCTCATCAAGGCCGAGGCCGGGAACAATTTGGAAAGTGCGGTCAGCCTGATCTTCAGCCGGGACTCACGCGACCATCCCTTCATCCCTAATCGGGGGAACAGCACGCGTCTTACGGGTAAAGTTGCGGGTGGTCCCCTGGGCTTCGATACCGACCTGTACAGCCTCGAAGTGCGCACCTCTCAGTACGTTCCTCTCTGGGCCGAACACGTATTCAACGTGCGCGGCTGGGTCTCGACCGTCCAGGAGTATGGCGACAGTGATCGCGTACCGATTTACGAACGACTGTTCCTGGGTGGGGCGCGGACCATTCGCGGGTTTGATTTCCGGGAGGTCGGCCCCGTTGACGAGAACAATGAGGCCATTGGTGGTAAGAGCTCCTGGTACCTCACGAGTGAATACACCATTCCGCTCGTCGAACGTTTTCGGTTGGCCAGCTTCTACGACATGGGCATGGTTACCGCAGATTCCTACGAATGGGAGCTCGGCGACTTCAATTCCAGCGCTGGTTTCGGTTTGCGTATCGATATGCCCAACTTCCCCTTGCGACTTGACTATTCATGGCCCCTGGAAGCCTCCGAGGTCAATGATCGGAATTCCGGTCGCTTCAGCTTCCTGATTGGCCATGTGTATTAACCGGTGATCAAACACAGCACCTTTGAACCGATAAAAGAGAAAATCCTATGAAGTACCTGTTCAACCTTTTGATGCCCATCGTGGCTTCTGCCATCCTCCTGCAACCCGCCATGGCGGCCGATACCACCGTGGTCTTTGTCGACCTCGATAAGGCGTTCAACGAGTATTACAAAACGAAGCTGGCGGACAGCCAGTTGAAGGAACAGGCCGAGGAATTTAACTCTGAGCGGAAAAAACTCGTCGAAGTGTACGAGTCGCTTCAGGAGGCGTTCAACAAGCTTCGCGAAGACTCCGCCAACCCGGGTCTGAAAGAGGATGCCCGGACAGAATTGCGGAATCAGGCGGAAGAAAAACTCATCGAGCTGCGGGATCAGGAGCAGAAGATTCGCCGTTTCGACGAAACCCGCCGCAAGCAGCTCGAAGACCAAGGCCGTCGCATGCGCAAACGCATTGTGGACGAGATCAAAGAGAAGGTGCAGACCTTCGCACGCAACCAGGGCTATGCGGCCGTCATCGATATCTCCGGTCAGAGTTTGAACGGCGTGGAGATCGTCATCTACGTGGACAAGAAAGTCGACGTCACGCCCAGCATTCTCGAGCTGCTGAATAAAGGACGCGAGTAGCTTGTATACGCTGGCCAGCATCGCCGATCAGTTGGGTTTGCCCTTCGAGGGCAATGGGGACATCGAAATCCTGGCTGCTGCCGGATTGCGTGAAGCCGTCCGCACGGACATCAGCTTTCTGGCCAACAAGAAGTACCGTGCCCATGCCGAGAACACCCTGGCCGGCGTGGTGATTGTGCCCCAGGACTGGCAGGGGGTCTGCAGTGCCGCCTTGATTCGCTCACCCCATCCCGAAGCCGATTTTGAAAAGGTGGCGCTTCAGCTTGCGCCACCGCAAGTGACGCCTGCCCGGGGCATCCATCCTTCGGCGGTGATCATGGATGGCGTCGTCCTCGGCGAAAACCCCAGCATCGGTCCGCATGCGGTTATCGAGGCGGGTGCGGTGATCGGTGCCAACGCGACGATCATGGCCGGGTCGTACATTGGCGGCAACGTTCAGATCGGCGATGACTGTTATCTCCACCCCAACAGCAGTGTTCTCTATAACAGTCTGATCGGGCATCGCTTCACCTTACACAGTGCATCCGTCATCGGTAGCGATGGCTTTGGCTACTCCGTAGACGCCGCAGGCGTCCGCACAAAGATTCCCCAGATCGGTATTGTCGAGATAGGGGATGACGTCGAGATCGGATCGGGTTGTTCCATTGACCGTGCTCGCTTCGGCAGTACCCGCATCGGGAACGGGGTGAAGATGGACAACCAGGTGCAGATCGCCCACAACGTACAGGTCGGCAACAACGTGGTCATCATCGCCGGTGTCGGGATCTCCGGTTCCACCGTGGTTGGCGATCGGGTTATCCTCGCCGGCATGGCCGGGATTGCCGGTCACCTCAAGATCGGCGAGGGCGCCATCGTCGGCGGCTTCGCCGGTGTCACCAAAGATATCGCCGCCGGCTCTTACGTCTACGGATTCCCCGCCATTCCCTTCGACAAAGCGAGCAAGATCCGCGCCCACGTCAGCCGCTTGCCCCAGCTCAAAGAGCATATCGAAGAACTCGAGAAGCGCCTCCAGGCCCTCGAGCATAAAAACAAGTCGTAGATTGGGACTCCGTCCCGACCACACCACCAGCCTCTGTCCCGACAAAACCAACAAGCTTTGGTGTCGGGTCCGAGACCTAATCTACTTCACATCCCGCCCCAGCGACTCCAACCAGCCCTTTGCGCCTAGCCCCAATGTTTGGCGATCTTGTCGCGCAGGAAGGCAACGCTTCGCGCGAGCTCTTCCAGGCCGTCTTCGCCGTCCTCGATGCTGATCCAGCCGGTGAAGCCGGCGCCTTTAAGGATGGAGAAGATCTGGTCGTAGTCGTTGGCGCCTTTGCCAATTTCGCCGTGTTTGAGGCGTTGGGCATAGCCCAGGGCGTCGAGCTCTTCCTTGCGGAGATCTTCGAAGGTGCCGGAGGCCAGGTAGCGATCGCTGGCATGCATGGTGACCACCCGATCCTTTATGCGTTCGAGCAGCACAATGGGATCCTCGTCGGCGAGGAGGGTGTTGCTGGGGTCAAAATTCACGCCGAAGTTGGGGTGGTGGATCTGGTCGACGATTTCGCAGAACACATCCATGCGCTGGGCGAACTCGGGGTAATTCCAGTACCCGTCCTTGTAATGATTTTCGATGATGAGGGTGATGCCATGATCGGCCGCGTGCTCCAGGCAGTCCCCGATGCATTCCACCGACCAGGCTACGCCGTCTGCGCGTGAAACATCGGGCCGACGCTGACCGGTCAAGATGCGACAGTATTTCGCTCCGAGGGCCTGGGACATTTCGATCCAGCTTTTCTCGCGCTGGATCTGCTGCTGGCGAAAGTCGGGGTCTGGATGGGTGAAGTCGGGTGAACAGCAGAGCATGGGAATGATCATTCCGTGATCCTGGACGCGGTGGCGGTAGGCCGTCCAGTTGGCCTCGTCTTTCAAATCGAGAAAGCCGGAATAGAATTCCAGGCCGTCGACGCCGAGGCTTGCGCCCATGTCGATCCATTCGTTGAGGGACAGGGTTCCCGTTACGCAAAGGGGATCCATCCAGGCTTTGGGAAAGGCGGCGAGTGAAGGTTGGGTGGGGGCAGGGTGGTCAGTCATAGGTTCTCCGGCGGTGGGCGGGTTTTTGCCGTCGCCAAGGCTTTATAAATATTGTTAGGCTGACAGGACGTTGGATGGAAATCATCAAACAGAAAAGGTAAAAAATATGAAACATTTACTCAGCATGCTTGCGATCGTCACGGCCTCCGTTTTTGCCGAGAATGAGGTGCGTCTGGTCGAGACGTTTAAGGGGGTGGACCACAATCGCCCGACGGATCTGGTGATTCCACCGGATGGTTCGAACCGCTTGTTTTTGATCCAACAACGCGGCCAGATTGATATTCTTCCGGAGGATCGAAATGCCGGTCCGGGTCAGCGCTTCCTCGATTTGTCCGACCGCAAGATGGCCGCCAATCTATTTGAAGAGGGCTTGCTCGGTCTCGCTTTCCATCCGGACTATAAGACGAACCGCAAGTTCTACATCTATTACTCGCAACAGGATCCCAAGCGCAGTGTGATCAGCGAGATGCAGGCCTCGGCGGATGATCCGAATCAGGCCGATCCGTCGACGGAGCGCATCCTGTTGCAGATTCCACAGCCGTATTGGAATCACAATTCCGGCAACATGTTGTTCGGACCCGATGGCTACCTCTACATCGCGGTGGGTGATGGCGGAAAGGGCGACGATGTCACGCGCCTGGCGCAAAACCTTTTCGCCATGAATGGAAAAATTCTCCGCATCGATGTGAACACGAAAACCGGCGCGCGCGCCTATGGCATTCCGGCCGACAACCCCTTCATCGAAGAGAAGGAAGGCGTGCTCTACGAAATCTATTCCTATGGGATGCGGAATCCCTGGGGCCTTTGTTTTCATCCGGAAAGCGGTCAGCTCTGGTGTGCCGATGTCGGTCAGGACCTGTTCGAGGAGATCAACATCATCGAAGCCGGCGGAAATTACGGCTGGAGCTATCGTGAAGGGAAGGGCGCCTTTTACAAACGTTCGGATGCGCCACCTGAGGGCGTTGTGTTCAAAGAACCCCTTCACGTCTACGGGCGCAGCGATGGCTTGAGCATTACCGGCGGCTTTTTTTACCAGGGTGCGAAGTTCCCCTCGCTTAAAGGCTCCTACATCTACGGCGACTGGCGCCTGGGTACGATGTGGGCGCTGAAATACGATCAGGCTGCGGGTAAGGTCATTGAAAATCGGGTGATTTATAAAATCGGCGAGGGGATGAAAGATTTCCGTCCCAGCGCCTTCTGTCCGGATGCGCAAGGAGAGATCCTCGCCCTTTCCTGGGAAGGGAAAGTCTATGAAGTTGCTCCGACTGAGTGAAGCCCCGGCATCTACAAGATATTTTTTGTAACGCTCTGATCAAAAGAAGCGTACACTTGCAGGTGCAACCCTCAGAATGAATAACTATGAATGACACCCCTCGGAAGAAACGTAAATGGCCGCTCGTCTTGCTGGTCATCCTCCTCATCCCGATTATCCTGATCGCTTTGGCCCCCATGATCGCTTCCAGTGGGCTGGTGCGCGGCAAGGTGCTGGCGAAAGTGAATACAAGCCTGGACGGGAAGGGGACACTGGATATTGCGAGTTGGAAATTCTCCTGGTTCGGAAAAAATCAGATTGATGGGGTCACCTTCAAGGATGATAGCGGCCAGGAAGTGGCCAACCTGAAAGCGGTGGATATTCCGAATGGTTTGCTGTCGATCGCCCGGTCCCGTAACCTGGGCACCGTGCGCCTGATTGATCCGGTCATCGCCTACGCGATACCCGCGCCGCCCCCTGCAATGGATCCTTCCGATCCGCGTGAACGCAAGCCGGAACAAGCGGGCGACCAGAAAGCTCCGGCAGAAATCGTCGTAAAGGAATCCAAGCCGGTGGAGCTTCCCGTGAGTGGCATCGTCGAAATTGTTAATGGCCAGGTTACGCTCAGTCCGCCGGGAGACCAGGCGCCCGTTCGCTTGAACAGCCTGGCGAGCACGCTTACGCTGGACAAGGACACCGGCAAGATCGCGCTATTGGTGAATGCCTTGAATGGGGCCGAGGCGGCGCCACTTCAACTGGTCCTGAACCTTGCTGCTCAGGATGGAGTGATTATTCACGCCGACACCTTCGAAGCGAACGGCTCCCTGAGTGTGAAGACCCTCGACCTGCAACCGCTGCTGGCGCTCGCGGGGGGATTTAACCCTGCGGTTCCGTCCGGAACCGGCGCGCTGTCGACCACGATTAATTTTGAGGCCACGGGTTCTCAGGCGGTGAGCTTTTCCGGGTTCGTAACCACGGATGCGCTCAAAATGACCGGTGGGGCACTCGGTGCTGACGCTCCGGACATCGGCGAAGTAAAATTCGTGTTTGAAGGCGCC
>JBLIND010000302.1:0-8198 GCA_047639095.1 Candidatus Omnitrophota bacterium
GGCGCACGCGTACATGAAAGGTCTGCGGGGCATCGACGCCCGCTTCATTCAACCAGGCGTAACCGAGATTCTCCCGCATGTAGGACACCGGACCGATTTGCTCGCGAAAATGGGATTGCAGGTTGAGTTCTTCGACCCGGGGCTGCTCCGGATCGTAACGAAAATGATCCTTGGGATTAAAATCGAATTTAAACTTATTCTTGGCCCAGCCGAGGGTGGAAAGTCCCCGGCGGCGCACGAGGATGTTGTCATAAAACTGACCATTGAACCAGACGGATGCCCGTGTGCCCAGGTCGGTGCGTGCGGCGGCCGGATCTCCCACAAACCATTCGAGGACCGGCAAGCTCGTGTTCACATTCGTGGTGGCGATGGTCCCATACCAGAGAGCACGCTCCACCTCGTCGTTGATGGGCGCACGGGTGATGGCCCCGCGCTCATCCGTCGCTTGTACGCGCCAGCGAATCATATCACCGGCCTGGTAAACACCCCCCGTGATGGTCGCGACATAGAACCCATCGCCCGGAAGGATATCCGGGGGGACGCCGTCATCCACCATCGGGATGGTCTGCACGGGCCCAAACATAACTTGATAATCAAGCGTGACGGAATCCAGAGGATACACCGAAGCGGCGGCACGAGCGGCGATTACCAGATCGCTCCCAGGCGCTAAGGGGGGCGAAAATTCGGTGACGTTGGACAACAGCGGCCCGGGGACGGCGCTGCCCGGCCCATTGGGGAAGCCGGGGGTCGGCACGCTGAAATACACCTGGGCATTGGTATAAATCACATCCGCCGCGACCCCCGCGAGTTCAGACATGAGCAACAAATCCGGATTCGCCGCCGAACGATTCATGGCCTGAACGGCAAAGACGTTTCCGGTCGTCTGCAACAGGCCGGTGGTGAGGGACTCGAGCAACAACTCGGGCTGGATGGCCTGGGCATCGGCGTGGAGCAAGGTGGCGCTCGCATCCCAGGTGAGGAGCTCGGGCGCCGCCCGCCGGGCGATCTCCACTCCGTTGAGATAGGCGACGTAGCCGTCGTCGTAGCGCATGCCAAGCTGGGCGAATTGAAGGCGCGCGGCTTCCGGTGCATCAAAGGCGTACCGCAAATAAATCGAAGGGGTAATCCCCAGCATCTCAGCTTCGACATCCTGCTGAATCAGGCTGCGAAAGGCTTCACCCGGCGCATCGTTGATCGGGTACAGGGTGGTCAGGGCGTACTTGACCTCCAGGTAGCGCGCGAGCGCATCGTGTTCGGCGGGCGACAGTACGCGATCATAGACGATAATCTCCGCGACATCGCCATCCAGCAGCTCGGCGTTGTTCAGCAGCTTGCTGCCGATGCGGATGCCATCCACACCGGTGTTCTGAACGTCGATGTCGATCGTTCCGGTAAAACCTTCACCGTTGTTGAACACGCGCACGTTATTAAACGACTGCTCACTAATTTCCATCATCGAGAGATGCCAGGTGTTATCAACAACCGGAGCGAGGGCATGCTGATCGTTATTCTGACCGTTAAAACCGTAGCGGTCATTGACCTGCAACATGGACGCACGCCGGCCGACACCGCTACCCGCCTGCTCAAACACAACCTGGACGCCGATCCGGTGTGGACGCCAGACGGCAAAGACCGTGAAGCTGTCATCGCCCGAGGCCAACACAGCGGGTCCGGCCAGGAAGTCGTCTACGCCATCAAGCGTGACCAGTGACTGACCGTTTAATCCAGCAGGCGTAACCGTCGGCTGGCGGGCGGGATCGGTTTGGACCACATGGCTCTGCGTCGTCGATTTATCCTGCCATTCGGTGACGCTGTTGCCATTCGTGATGAGGGTGGAGACATCAGCGGCATCCAGCCAGAGCGCCAGACCCGGGAAGTCCAAGGGACTTCCCGCGAGTTCACCGCCACCTGTATCATAGCCGATACCTCCTGCGACGCTCCCCCAGCTGCTGTCGTCAAAGCCGGGAGCATACCAGAGCCCCTCCAGGGAATTATCGGTCGGAACCTTCCACGATACGACATGGTTGGTGGCGATGAAGTTTTCGGTGAGGGTGTCAACCGGCAAGCCGTAGGAAAGGTCGGGAAGCTGCGGCGGAAAGACGGGCGAGAATTCCTGCGTGACGGTGCCGTTGGTCATGACCAGGGCGAGATATTCACCCGCGGCTTCCAACCGGAAGTTGGTATGCAGGGGGCTGCCGGGTATTCGGCGATCCTTGCTTGAGGCGAATACCGTGATGCATGCGCCTGCAGGGAGTTGCATCTCGGGAAAGGTCCACTTCACCAACTGGGCCGGGTCATCGGTTAAGGCCCAGTTGCCGAGTTCGATCGGTGTGGACAAGGGATTGCAGAGTTCGATCCAATCTTCGTTGTCGCCGTCTTCATCCTGGAGGCCGTTCTGATTGTTCGCGAGGAATTCGGTGATCAGGAATTGATCCGCGGGGACAAGTTTCATGGGCTGCAAAGCCTGGATCTCCGATTGAGAAAGTACGTGATCGTAAATCCGTGCTTCTTCGATGAGCGCATCAAGGGCACCGGGACCGCCGAGAGTCGAGCCGTGACGAATGCCGAAAAAGATTTCCGCATCGGCGGATCCCCAGGTTGCGATGGGATTGTCATCGTATTGACCCATCTGAACGCCATTTCGATATCCGGTTATCCGCACGTTACCGCCGCCGAGATCTTCGTAGCTGATCGCCAGCTGGATCATCAGGCCGGTTCCCGTCTCTTCGAATCCGGGGTTAAAGGGCATGTTGCGCAGAGCACCGCTGCTACCGTTCATCCAGCGATTCGGCTGGGCTTCGGCGAAGATGATCCCATCGAACAGATCGCCGCTGATGCGATCGATGGTCATGGCGGAGCCGGCGTCTGCGACATGTTCGAGCCCTTGCATCGTTACCCAGGAGACGAGCGTCTTGTTACTGATGGTAGAGCCCGTGTAGTCGCCGCCCTCGGTGACCGCCCAGCCGGTGCCGGCGAGACCCGCTCCGTTTACATCCAGCTCACCGGCAATGATGGACGCATCGCCTTTCAAGGCGAGGTCGGGAAAATGTCCGGTGCGATCAACGAGCTCCTCACCCGGTTCAAAGGTCCAGTGGCCGATGAGGGCGGCGTGGGTGGAAAACGATAGGAACAAGAGCAGATGCAGGATTCTCACCTGATCACCCTATTGAACACGCCCGGCAGCGGTCAAGAAACGGTCTAACATTTCCGTCTATCAACCGATGAACCCACCGGCCTCCTTACTGAGCAGGCGTTAACACATAACGGCGGGGGACGGGCTGAGCCGCAGCATAGATTTTTTCGGTGGCGGCAGCGACCTGCTCAAATAAGTCGGCGACCTCCTTGTCCATTTTGGCTTTGAAGGCCTCGTAGCCTTCGGGTTTTTCGCCTTCGCGCCAGGGGCGGTGATATTTACTGCGGAGCTTGCCCCACTGGCCGCGGATCTTTTTTACGATGACATTTCGCTCTTTGTTCAGCTGCGCGACCTTAAGCGCTTGCTGGTATTGGGGGGTCGCGACGTTGGCCTGAAGCTCGACCTTTGCACCCAACTGACTGTGGGTATAGGTGCCCACGGTCGTGTCATCGATTTTGAGATCGTACTTACCCGGTGCAAGTCCCTGTACACGAATGCGCTCGTTACTGAGTTTATGCCCGGCATTCACGTATCCGTAACCCGCTTGGGCTTCTTCGGGCAGCACCCAGGGCAAGGCGGAAGCCTTAAAGGTAAAGTGAACAGATTTTTCGTCACCGGAGACGTCCGTCACCTCGTCTTCCCCTGCGGTGACCCGCCAGTTCCCTTTCGCCCTGGATGCATTTACCGCCGAGACACTTTTGTCGACATGCATCTGATCCAGGATGGCGAAAGCCATGACCGCCTGGCCATTGGGATCGGGATGTACGGCATCCGGCACCATGGTGAAATCCGGATCCTTCGCGCGCTGCTCGCGGGAGACGTTGTTCATGATCGTGAGCATGTCGACATAACCCATGCCGCGATAAAGCGCCTGGTCGCGCGCCCAGGCGCCAAAGTACGCCAGCAGCGGCGCATAGTAATTCGTGACGTCTTCCACGGTCCGTTCAGGATGTCCGAGCACCCAGGACGGGGGCTTTTTCCGCGACTGCCGCGTGTCGTACATGCTCGGACCCGTCAGGATCGTGGTTGTGCCCAGCTTGGTGAAGCGGTCCATGATCTCGCTCATATCCCGTTCGTACTGTTCGAACAAGGGCTGGCGATACCCCTGGTACGAGCCGTCATTCATTCCTAACAACACGGTTGCGATGTCTGGCTTGTGTACAGCGACATCGCCTTCCCATCGTTCAAGTGCATCGATGGCCCAGTCGCCACTGATGCCGGCATTCACGAAGTTGATCCGGCGATCGGGAAAGCGCGTATAGAAGAAGTCCTCCACGTACTGCGTGTACAGACACTGGTGGGTAATGCTGTCGCCGAGGAAAAGAAACGTCTGACCGTCCTGCACATCGAGGTGGGTGAAGGGCTTCTTCGGATCTTCAGCCTGGGCTGCGGCAATGCAAAGCAGGGACAGGGTCAGCAAGATTTTTTTCATAAGGCGCTACAGGTTTTTGGTGAATCGTTCGGCGTTCGAAGCATCGGCTTCATAGCCCATGCGTTTAAGGTACGCGGCGTGTGTCGCTTTTTGGGTGCTTACGGATAACGTTTTGATGCCAATCTTGCGGATCTCGTCGACCCCACGACCATAGAGGAAACGCGCGCTCTTCAAATCGCGATGCGATGGCGTTACATAATCGATGAGGACTTCGCCGTTGTCTTTGACCGCAAACAAGCCGACGGGTCGCAGATCGCGGGTGACATACCAGGCGCGGGCGTTGCTGAGATGCTCTTCATCGAAGTCCGGAAAGTACTGGGCGATGTCCTCGCCGTAGTACTCACAGAATCGATGGAGAAACGCGCTGTAGGACTCGGCCTGCACCAGATCAAAATGCTCTTTCGCACGCGACATTTTCACCAGATAGTAAACATCGATAAGGATAATAAAACCGTTCACACCCGCAACCGGCCAGGCCGGAATCAGCACTCCGTAAACCGTGAAGGCGATGGCCCCGGCGAGGTTGATCCAGCGCAGGTACCAGATGTTGCTCATCAAGAGCGACACGGCGACGAGCAGTGAACCCGCATATCCAATAAATTCGATCATCGGCTTTGTTCAGCAGATATGCGCGCCCTGCGTCTCAACGTAGACCGCGTAGACCGACTGGCTGGCGGTCATGAAAAGGCGATTACGTTTCGGACCGCCGAAGCAGAGATTCGAACAGATCTCTGGAAGCTTGATCTGGCCGATCCGTTGGCCTTCCGGGCTGAAGATGTGCACGCCATCGTAGCCTTCACCCACCCAGCCAGCGCTGGCCCAAATGTTGCCATCGGTATCCGAGCGAATCCCATCGACCTGTCCGGCCACCTCTTCACCGTCGAGCTCAAGCTTCATGGACGCGAATGTTGTGCCGTTTGCGAGACGGGCTTCATCGACCACGTCCCAGACCTTCATTTCCTTTTCTGCATCCGGATAATGAGAGGAACCGGTATCGGCGACATAGAGTTTTTTATAGTCGGGAGAAAAGCAGAGCCCATTGGGTTTATAGATCTCATCGGTCACCATCGAAACCGCGGCCGTTGCGCCATCAATGCGATACACCGCTTCTTTTCGGTGCGGCTGGACCGAACCGGTTTTTGCACGATGCCCCTCGTAATTCATGAGACTGCCATACCCGGGATCGGTGAACCAGATGTCCCCGTTCGGATGCACAACGGCATCGTTCGGCGCATTAAACCCTTTGCCCTCGAAGGCTTCGGCAAGCACGGTCACGGTGCCATTGTTTTCATAACGAACGACCCGACGCGTGCCGTGCTCACAGGAAATCTGCCGCCCCGACCAGTCAAAGGTATTGCCGTTACTGTTGTTTGAGGGATGGCGAAACATGCTCACATGTCCATCATCATCCAAAAGCCTGAATTGCTTATTCGATGGAATATCACTCCAGAGCAGGTATTTACCCACCCCGTTCCACGCAGGCCCTTCGGTCCAATAGTAGCCATGTGCCACGCGCTCGATCGCGGTGTTGCCCAATTTATATTTCCCGAAAAGGGGATCGAGCGCCACGATGTCCGGATCGGGATAATGGATGACCGGGGCATTCGGACCATACTCACGTGCGAGCGCGGTACCGGCCAGAGCGGCTGTAGCGGTTGTGAAGAATTTGCGACGACTGACGTTTTGAGACATTTTGCACTCCGAGGTTTAGATCGACCTGCAAACTACCCAATGGAAGAAAGAATAGCAAGATAGCTGCACTAAATTGGAATCATCTTGTGCAATATGCGATAGCCAGATATAAGAGTCGCACAGGTTGCGATGTTAAGAAACGTTTCATGAATTGCTTTCACAATTTGATACGACTGGCCGCTATGGCTATGGCTATCTACCTACAGGGGGTCCGAGCTGCTCAGACGCCCCTGCCGGAAGTGGAATGGCAACAGGTATTTGATTCGATCATCGATCTCGAATATCGCGCGAGCGCATTTGCAGGTGGCACCAGCTACAGCGCAGCAAACTTTGCGGACATCGACGGCGACGGCGATCTTGATCTGTTTCTCGGCAACCTCTCTGGCTCGATCATCTTTTATGAAAATGGCGGTGCGGGTACGATACCCCTCTGGAAATCCCCGGACTTCAACTATGCGGGCATTAAAACCGCCGGGCTCAGTTATCCGAGCTGGTTCGACGTCGATAATGATGACGACCTCGATCTGATTGTCGGCGATGCGGCCGGCACTATTACCCTGTATGAAAATATCGGCACGGAACGCACGGCCAAACTGGATATCCCCCGCCCCCTGCGCCCGGGCTTGACTACCGTGCGCAATGCACGCCCCGCCATCGTCGACAGCGATAACGATGGTCGCATGGACCTCTATTACTTCGACGTCGCCAGCCAGGGCGGTGGATTCGATTTCTTTACCCTCGTCCACTATGAGGACACCGACGATGGGCCGGGCCTTAACCTGACCCTCGTGGAAACCGGTGTCAGCGGCATCAGCCCGATCCACCCGCAACAGTTCCCGGCGTTCGCGGACGCGCCCAACGTCCCTGCGCCATCGCTCACCTTCGGCGACCTCAACAACGATGGGCTTCAGGATATGATCGTGGGCAAGATCGATGGCTTTACCGATCTTTACATGAATACCGGCATCCCGATGGCGCCGCTGTTCACGCTGACCACGGAAAACTACAATCTCTTTACCGCGCTGGGTGATGCAACCCCGACCCTCGCCGACTTCGATGCGGATGGCGACCTCGATTTCTTCACCGGCGCATTCGATGGCGCCATCACGATTTTCTTTAATCGCGGCACCCCCCAAAGCCCGATTCACGACAATCGAGTCGGAAACTTTTACGTCAATACAGACATGGGCGGCCCCACCTCACCGGTGGTCTACGACTGGGACAACGACGGCGACTCGGACATGCTGGTCGGCCACCACTTCGGCTTTCTCCTGCATTGGTGCAATCTCGGAACCCCGGGCAATACCATCTGGGATATCTCGCGCGCCCTGCACATCGAATTTCTCTCCACCTGGTATGCCGACCTGGCCAATATCGCCAACATCATCAGCAAGCGCGACACGAAACCCGCCGTTTGCGATTATGATGGAGATGGGGATTCCGACCTCATTATCAACGACCTTTTCGGCGAATACATCTACCTTAAAAATGTCGGAAATGAAGTCATCCCACTCTGGGAACTCGGCCCCGATCCGTTTCCCGCACTCGATTACGACGAGACCATCCGCACCAGCTGCGGCGACCTGAATGGCGACGGGCTGTTCGACCTCGTGATCGGTCGGGAAGACGGCAGCCTCGACTATGTCATTAATACCGGCAGCGCTCAAACGGGCGTATGGAACCAGGTGGCCACCGGCTATACCGGGGCCGCCGTAAACAGCCACGCCGCACCGATCCTGGCCGACATGGACCGGGATGGCGATCTCGACCTCGTGCTGGGCGCGGGCGACGGCACGCTCACGCTTATCGAAAATCTGGGCACGCTTCTCCAGGCGCAGTGGGCCTCCCCTGTGACCAACTATACCGGCATCGACGTGGGCGAACTCAGCCAGCCAGCCGCGATTGACGTCGATGGAGACGATGACATGGACCTGATCATCG
>JBLIND010000303.1:0-8183 GCA_047639095.1 Candidatus Omnitrophota bacterium
CGCCCGGAACAGGTTGCTGCGCTTGTGAATTTTGCGTGCGGTAATCAGAGCTGTGACCGAACCCAGCAGGCCGAGCAGGAAGACCGTAAAATTGGCCTCCAGTGCGAGGGTAATGCTGACGCAGGAGAAAAGGGCGACGGTCAGCCCGAACTTGCTGCCGATGAGGATGGTCGCAAGCATCGCGGGCAGGGCATACGGCAGCCAGTACGGAACGATTGCGGGGGAGATCCACTGGAGTTCGGCGGATGCATAGACCAACAACTTTGCGAGGATGAGGGACAGCATGCAGAGCACGCCGAAGAGCAGGGTGTGCGAGGCTTTCTGCAGCAGGCTGGGATCCACCACATAGCTGACCGCACCACAGATAAACATCATCGCGATTAACAGCAGGCTATGATGGAGCATACTTAAAATAACGTCGGTCGCTTTTTCGACTTCGGACACCCGTGCCTGGTGGACGCGTAAGTGGTCAATGGTCTCCACCGTGACGATTTTCCCTACTTCGACGAGCGGGGTGCCGGCTCGAATCTGTGTAAACAGGGGCCGGACTCCGCTGCGGGCTTCGCCGCGACGGGCATCCGTTCGTTCGGCTTCGTAACGCAGGTTGGGCGAGACCCATCCACTCAGCAGAGGTGAAAGGGCAATCGCCAGTCGACTGCCATTTCCCGTCTCGGTCGTGACCTCGTTAACAATCTGGTACGTCGCTTCGGCCGGGATACGAAGGTCGCTCAGCGCGACGATTGTAAAACTTTCCTCGACGGTGTTCCGTCGCATAAGGGAGATTTCATCCTTGCTAGCTCTTCCGGCAAAACGGCTTTCCTGATCTACCTTGCTGATTACGCCCTTGGTCCAGGTGGCTTCAGCCGCTTTTTTGATGGCTTCGCGAACGGGTTCGACCTGGGTCGGTGGTATGGCCGCCACGAAGTTAGAGGCCGAGATTTGCAGCTCGAGGAGGTCGATGGCATCCGCCAGGGGTTTCATCGCCTCCGGGGTGAGTGGCGAGCTGCCGAGGCTTTGATAGGTGCTGGAAAGTCGATCGAGGATCTTGTCGATGACCCGCAGTCCCTGGGTCAAGGGCGCGTCGTCGATGGAAAAAACCGGGCGGACGGCGGCGGCAATCGAAACCCGTTTGAGCTCGGTTGCACTGGTATCGGTGACTTCAAAGTCCACCTCCGCGAGGATGGTGCGCGGCGCGCGCTGTCCAGGGGCCAGATCGGAATACTGCACGTTGCGGCTTACCTGGAGGATCTGAAGCGTGCCCGCCCAGATCAGGAGCGCGAGCAGGATGGTAAGGATCGGCACGCGGGTGCCGCGGCGCTTGCGCTGGTTGGTCGTCGTCTTGGAACGACTTTTCCGGCGCTTGGATATCGTCAGTTTAGCGCTCATGCTCGGCCGTCAGGCCGCCCCCTGGTTTTTGGTTTCGGCTCGTCCGATGCGATAGGCCTTAATAATTTTCTGTACCAGCTCGTGGCGAACCACGTCGGAGTCATCCAGATCTGCGATGCCAATGTCGTGGATGCCTCGTAACAGGCTTACGGCTTCCCGCAGGCCGGATGTCTTGTGGCTGGGTAGATCGGTCTGGGATGGGTCACCCGTGATGACCACCTTGGAGTTGAAGCCGGTCCGGGTGAGGAACATCAGCATCTGCTCGGCGGTGGTGTTCTGTGCCTCGTCCAGAATGATAAACGAATTGTTGAGCGTGCGTCCACGCATGTAGGCGAGCGGCGCGACTTCGATGACTCCGGTCGCCATGTGCCGTTCGATCACGGCAGGGTCCATCATATCGTGCAGGGCATCGTACAGCGGGCGCAGGTAGGGCGTCACTTTGTCGTGCAGGTCTCCGGGGAGGAATCCGAGGGCTTCACCCGCTTCGACCGCGGGTCGGGTCAGCAGAATCCGGCTTACCTTGTCCTGCAGCAGGTGGGAAATGGCCATGGCCATCGCCAGGTAGGTCTTGCCCGTACCGGCGGGACCGACGCCAAAGCAGATGTCGTGCTTACGAATCTGTTCCAGGTAACGGCTCTGGCCAAAGGTGCGTGGCGTGACCGCATGCTTGGTGGGGCTGACAAAAATCTGCTGACGGTAGAGATCCAGGATCTCCTGTTCCCGGCCTTCGACAAAAGCGTTCAGTGCGTAGCGGGTGCCGTGCTGGCGGAGGTCGACGCCCTGGGAGCGGGCATAGCGCAGGCATTGAATGAAGCGGGAAACCCGTTGCACATCCTCCTCGGTCTCACCAACGATCTTGATCCAGATGTCGCGGGTGGTGATTTGAACGCCAAAAGCGGTTTGTATCCGTTTGGGCAGATCTCCGCCGCGACCCAGGACGGCCGTGGCCTCGCTGGAATTATCAAAATGGATGGTAAGTTCGTTCATGGGGAAAGGGGTCGATGTCTTGCAACAATCAGGGCAACATGGATAGGCGCAAAGGAGGAAGCCGGATCAGCGGTTGGATGGGACGCATCCGCAGTTACATCCGCAGTTACATCCGCAGTTACATCCGCAGTTACATCCATAGTTGAATGTCTGTTCCAGGCCTGCTGGTATCTCGTGCATGTGCATAATGCCCTTATCTACTCTGCTTGGATGTAGCGTCAACCCGATTTCAAGCGATTCCGCATCCGTGCGGCCTAATCAATTGAAAACAGGTTGTTTACGCGGATTTAAGCCTTCCGTAACATATGTCCTGATCGTATATTGAGCCTTGCTGATGAAAAAGAGCATGTTCCAAGCCAGCCCCGTCCTGGTCATTCTGGCGATCGCCGGCCTCGGCTTCTTAGCCTTCCTCTTCTGGCGGGCCTCGGATGACGCGCTTACCCCATCCCAGCAGGATCAACGCGACGGCCTGCATGTACTGGTCGCCTTGCTGGTTCCACCGGAAACCCCGGTGTTGACCTCCAGTCACTTCCGTATCCATGGCCTGGCGGGTGCTGCCAACGAGGTGATGCGGCGGGCCGAGCACGCCTGGTACGCTTCAAACGAACGTGGGCTTCGCGGGTTTGAGCCTGCTGGCAAAGGGCATATCGTGCTGTTAAACGCCTCGGAATGGGCGGCGTTTAACGGGCAGACGCCGCAGGAACCCGCTCGACGTTCGGGACAGATCGAACGGACCATTCTGCTCGTGCGTGAACCTGGGCAACCCTTTGAACGAAGCGATGTGGCCCATGAAGTGATTCATTATCGCTTGGAAGGAGCGGGTCTGCCGCTCTGGCTGGAGGAGGGTCTGGCCCTTCAGCTGGGTGTCGAGATCACCCTGGCCTTTGAGCAGCTGATCGGACAGCGTGCGGCTGAAGATACGGATCCTGCAGGCGAGCGCCTGGCCATCGACCGGACGATCATGGATTTCGATCGCTATCCGGACGATCCTGACGTGCTCGCCGGGTTCTATCGCCACTGCCGTTTGTTCGTCGCAGCGCTTAATCTGAACAAAGAACAGTTGCATGTATTCGTGCAGGCGTTAGGACAGGGAGCTGCGTGGGAAGAGGTGCTGACCGGCACCCTGGAACAGCCGCCGGAGCTTATCGAACGGCTTCGGATACGGGCTGCGATTACTGTCCGCAAAGAGTGAATCATCATGGCCGCTAAAAAGAAACATAACCTCTTCCTGGTCCACGGAGAAGACGAGTACCAGGTATCGGAAAAGGCACGGGAGATTGTGGGCGATCTCTGTCCGCCCGAAGAAGTCACGGAAAAGCTGGAAGTGATGGAGGGCGGCGCCACGAAGATCGATGAGGTCGAGCAGCTGGTTCATCGCGTCTTTGCCTCCATGCAGACCCTCGGGATGTTCAGCAGTGAAAAAGTCATCTGGTTGCGCGATGTGGATTGGCTTCCGGATTCCAAGGTCAGCAAATACGAAGGCGTAAAAAGTGCGACCCTTCGGCTGGAAAAGCAAATCAAGGCGGGGATTCCATCGGATACCACGCTGGTGATTTCTGCACAGCGCAAAGTCAGTGGCCGTTCGGCTTTTTTTAAATCCTGCAAGGCTGCCGGGGAAGTGATTCTCTTTGAAAAGCCAGAGCAGTCGTACAAGGCGGTCGAGTATGCCACCGGCATGTTACGCCAGATGCTGCGCGACCATAAAATCCAGGCGGACGAGCACGTCATCGCCGCCTTCATCAGCCGTGCGGGAACCGATACGCGTCAACTTGCAAACGAAGCGAACAAGATGGTCAGCTACCTGGGCGACCGGAATGAACTCACCACTAAAGATGTCGCGTTAATGGTTGCTCCTTCGCGTGAGTTGGTGCCCTGGGAACTCGCCGATTTTATTGCGGAGCGGGACTTCGGCGGAGCGATGGATATCCTGCAACGCTTGCTTGAACAACGGCAGTCTGAAGTAGCGATTATCAGTGGCTTGATCGCGCGTTTTCGGGAACTTTCCCTGTACCGTGCCCTGTTGGATAGCGGCAAAGCGCAGCTCGCCCGCGGCAGTTTGAAATACGCGGATGCCGAGGGACCCGAAGCGGCTCTGGCGGTCACGCGGCGCCGGAAGCATCCGTACGCCGAGTTTCTCACCGCCCAGGCCGCAAATCGCTTTACCCGGGGTGAGCTGGCCAAGGCGCGAACCCTCATTGCCGATACGCACGATCAGTTGTTCTGGAGTGCTTTGCCGAAGCAATTGCTGCTCGAAATGCTGGTCATCAAATTGCTGGGCAACAGCGGTCGTTAACCGGACGTCGATGGCATCCACGCTGCAGATTAATGTTTAAGTTTCCTAAAACAGAACGCGGGTTGCGCTCACGCATTATTCGGTATCGAGCCTCGTTGACGAGCGAGCGAAAGTATTACGGAGCCATAGATGATGGAAATGGCACGCGCTACGTGATCTTCTGGCTCTTGTTTTTACTCAACGACCCTCATGAATCGAAAAAATACATGAGGTGGTATAAGAAGAACTTCCCCGATGATGTGGGGGAGGCGATTCAAAAGCTTTGTGCGGCGCTCATGTTTTACCGCATGCAGAAATTGATTGAAGCCGACCATATGCTCGCTGACCTGATGTTGTGCAACCCGTATATGATCCCCTTCGTTACGGGGACACCCGGGCCGCCCAAAAAGCATGGTCAGCGAAGTTGGGCGGAGGAGCAATGTGAGGAGGCGTTCCCGCCTGAAATCCAGCTGGCTATTACACCCGGAGAAAAAGTCTGGATGGCCGAAAGGTATACGTCCCCGGAATTCATACGACTCCGAACGCGCTATGCCGAAGTTGAAGCGGAGTTGGAGCAGGCGATTGGTCTCACCCTGCGTATTCCACTCGTCAAGAAGCTAAACGGTCTCCTGAGAGTATATCGATCCGGAGGTCAAATATAGCGCTTACGTTTGCGCCTATGCGGTCGGAGACATGAATTTGTTGTGACATAAATCAACCATGAGCGCAGATCACTTTTCAATCCAGTCCACGGAGTACGCGAACTTCAGGCCCTCTTATCCGGAAGCGTTATACACCGGGCTTTCACGAATTTGACCCGAGCGAAAGGTCGTCTGGAATTGTGCTCGTGGCAGTGGTCAGGCGACCCTGGGTCTAATTTACGATTTTGATGCGATCATTGCGACGGACCTTAGTCGGGCTCAATTGGATCATGCCCCGGCCTCGCCAAAAATCACCTGGCGGCTTGCACATGCGGAAGAACGCGGCATCGAAAGTAGTACCGTGGATCTCATCACCGTTGCCCAGGCCTTACACTGGTTTGACTTCGATCGCTACTGGCCGGAGGTACGTCGCGTGCTGAAGCCCGAAGGGGTGATCGCCGCCTGGTGTTATGGAGTGTTCGAGTTGGACGACCCTTCCATTCAGGCGGTCTGTGATCACTTTCACCAGACCACCGTAGACGCCCATTGGCCTCCGGAGCGAAGCTTGGTCGAGGAAGGGTATTGCTCGATTCTTTTTCCTTTTACCGAGCTGCCGCCACCCTCGTTCACGCTTGAGGTGGATTGGTCCATGGAGCAGCTGCTGGGCCACTTCGCGAGTTGGTCGGCGACGGCGCGCTATCGCCAGGCGAAGGGGCACGATCCCATTCCAGCGCTCCGACAGGTTTTATCGCTTCAGTTCACCCAGCCTGCAATTCGTGTTCGCTGGCCACTCTCACTTTTGGTCGGTCGAATGTAAGGTTCCACCCGGCCGCGGTCGGGCCGGTTGTCGAGCCGACCAATTTTTTGCCCGCATCTTGTTGCCCATAGCCAGGAATCATTTATGCTCCACCCGTTTGCGAACCTTGAACATGAAACGACCGATCCTTATCTCTGCCGCCCTGCTGGGCATGACCGCTGTGATCCTTGGTGCTTTTGGCGCACACGGGCTCAAAGAGCTGCTGTCACCTGAGCAGCTGAGTTCGTTTGAGACCGGTGTGCGTTACCAAATGTACCACGCGCTCGTTCTCCTCGGGATCACCGCGCTGTTTTCAGAAAAATTGAAAATCGTGAAAATAATGTACGGCTGCTTTCTTGCAGGTACCCTGCTTTTCTCCGGCTCCATTTATGTGCTGTCCTGTCGGGACCTGCTCGGCGGACTGAATGTTCGCTGGCTGGGTCCGGTTACGCCCTTGGGTGGCGTACTCTTGATCGTAGGCTGGGCCTGTATGTTGGTTGCTGCCTGCAGGGAGAAACGGTGATTTTCAGGAAGCGTTCATCCGTCGATGAGATGGCCGCCATGCGGCGTAGAGCAGGGCCTGCATTGGCATTTGGCACCAGTTTTGCAGCTGGAATGGCCGTTTTTGCCATGGGCGGCAATTGGCTGGGGCGGAAATACGGGCACGAAACCGCCTACACCCTTGTGGGGGTTGCACTCGGTTTCGTCTACGGGGGCTACGAGATGTGGAAATTGGTTCAGCGAGCGAACCAGCAGATCGCAGAGCAGGATGCGGCGGCTGCTGCGCAGGACCATCCGGAGGCTGACTGATGAATCAAGCTCACCCGTATGTGCGCAAGGTGTGGACGCGCCATATGACCATTGCCATGTTTCTGATGTTTGTCATCACGAGTGTGATTGCCATCAGGATGGCGGGGTCGTTTCCCAAAAAAGAGGTCATTTGTTGTTGGCTCATCGTTTTAATTAATGCATATAGCGGCGCATTTATTGCCGGTCGCGCCCTGAAACACGGGTCCACGGGCTTTTTCGTGTGGTCGATGTTGATCAATGCTGCGCGGATCGGGTTTTTCCTGATCGCCTTATTGTTGATCAAACGATTGCAGATTGTTGATTTTAAAATTTTTGCTTTGCTGACGATCGTGGGTTATTTCGTCATGATGTTTGGCGAGGTTTTTAGCCTGCACGTGCAGACCATGCGTGGTTATAAGCAGGAAGCAGAAGATAGTACGTCAGGTTGAGAGCACCTGAAATAATTGATCGAAGATGAGCGATAAAGCAACAGCAGCAGCAACAGTAGCAGAGCAGAAGAGCGCGTTAGTGCAGGATTGGATCATGCACCACGTGACTGATTCGCATGAATGGCATCTTCCCTTTCTTCACCTGCACCTTCCCCCCTGGTTGAGCAACAACACCTTGATGTTGCTGATTGGCGCGGCCCTGTTGGTGATCCTGTTCAGCGCGTTTGTACGGTATAAAGAGAAGAAGGCGCCACGCGGTTTCACGAACATGCTGGAAGCGCTGGTGAAGTTTATTCGCGACGACATCTGCATCGCCAATCTCGGCGAAGAAGATGGCCGCAAGATGGCACCCATTTTCCTGACCTTCTTCACCTTCATCGCCACCCTGAATCTCATGGGATTGATTCCGCTCTTCTCGACTGCGACCGGAAACATAAACGTCACCCTCGGTCTGGCCTCCGTCACCTTCATGTTTATGGTGTTTGGTGCTATTTATGTGAATGGCCCGGTCGGTTTTATGAAGAGCTTCGTCCCCAGCGGCATTCCCTGGCCGATCCTCATTATCATTATTCCACTCGAAGTCGTGGGCGTGGTAATCAAGTGTGCCGCCCTGACGATCCGATTGTTTGCCAACATGTTTGCCGGCCACATCGTCGTCTTTTCCCTGCTCGGCCTCGTGGTCACGTTTGGCGCCATGGCTGCACCCGCGGCGATCATGGCCCTGGCAATTGACGCCCTGGAAGTTTTCATCGCCTTGTTGCAGGCGTACATTTTCACCCTGTTGTCCGCGATGTTCATCGGTCAGATGTACCATCCGGCACACTAGCATTGGTTTTAACGAGTTTCCGATTTAGCTTTCGGGC
>JBLIND010000304.1:0-8125 GCA_047639095.1 Candidatus Omnitrophota bacterium
TTCTAATTCCGTGAAAAGAGAATGAAGGCGTCTTTCAGCCCTTCCGGATCCTTCGACCGTAGGTGCGGCATGTTGAACCGCCCTTCGCCATCCAGTAATACCTTTCCCTTGGCGCAGGCCAGAAACGTCCCGGAAAGCAGCAACTTTCCGGTTAAATTTTGATCTATCAATCCGAGTCTGTTCATTTCTTTATCCAGTTACCGTTTACGGTTTATGTATTAGCCTGTTTTATGCCAGATGCCCTCAAAAGGCCCATATCATGTGAATTTGACTGATTTTCCCGTTCTACGCGCATAATCATAATATAGTTATATTCCTCTTCTGCGTTAAGAGGGGCGCGTGGGGGTGGGTCTCGTGAACAACAGTGTAGCTGTTACCTGCAACGATGAGCGGCAGGAGAAGGGTCAATCCCAGTGCAGCACGATGTCGATCTTGCGAGGCAGCGGATTGGTAAGGCTTCGATATACACTGTTTTCCAAGGCCATGAGTATACGTTGCATTTCCAGCGGCTCTTGAGCCGAGATCGTTGTGTCCGTGTCCGGGTTTTGGCCGGGCAGTACGTAGGTGTAAGCAATCGCAGCCGTCGCGGTACAACTCAGCACACTGCATAGGGCAGCCCTCTTCCACGTGTGCCTGGCGTTGGTGGCTGAGCATTCCTGCTGCGGTGAAGGGGCGGGCTGTTCCACGGGGGACGCGACTCTTTTACTGTCGCAAATTTCCAATTCGAGACACCCGAGCATGAGGACGTCGCGGTCTCGCAATCGGGTAGGTCCGTTGAGCATGTGGTAGTTGAGGTAGGTTCCTCTTGAGCTTCCTTCGTCCCGGATCATCCATACGCCACCCAGCTGATAAATGGTCGCATGATGGCGCGATACTGAAGGATCATCCAGGTGAACGTCGTTCTCCGGCGCGCGTCCAAGGGCCGCACTTTTGCGATGTAGACTCAGTCGTTCGCCAGCACGACGACCACTCCTGAAGATGATGTCAAAACGGTTTTCTAAAATCGTAAGTGTCATACCCCATGTACCTCATTTCACTCCCGGCGCATTCTCAATCACCCATACTTTATCGAGACCTGCAGGCGCTTTCCCATTCGCCCATGCGACATCCAGCACAGAGCCGGTTTCGCGTACCTCCAAAATTGTGGCTGTGCCTAAAGATTTTTTCTGTTCGTCATCCAGAAAGGCGTGCTGCTGTTTCGTGATCTCGACGATGTCGAAGCGAGTAGCCTGGTCCACCCCGTGAAAGGCGCCAGCCAGGGCCTGCCAGGCCTGATCCACATGGAACAGCCGCGCCTTAAAGGGGTGTTTACTGACCGCAATCTGCTGAATGTCCTTGGCCAACCCCGCCATCTTCGCATGCGGGTTTTCATTGGCCTCCAGGTTGACCGTCCAGCTTTGCAATTCAATGCTCGTCGCGGTATCGACCAAGGCCATGGCCAGTACTTCGCCATCCTCTTCGGCAATCAAGTTCCCTGTGAGAATCAAGGAGGCCGGCATGAGCTTGCCGATCATGGACTGAACCCGCGCATCGGACAGGTCGCTTCCGCTGATCTCCTGTTCGCGCAGGATTTCGACCAGCAGGTCGCGCTCAACCACGCGGGTACCATGGAGCTGCAGGGCGGCTTTGAGCATCAAACTGTAGGTGAGAGCCGCCTCCTGATCTTCCCGACGATCGCTCGAGGTGCTGGGGCCTATGATGGTAACCAGCCGTGGACGGGCGGAGAATCTCAATTTCTCCGACAATTGTTCCTGCGGCTGACTTTTCAAGGACTGCAAGGTGTCCATCAGGGCGTTGACCTGTTGGATGCGGGCCGTCCGATCCGAAGCGCGCTCGATCACGCTGATTTGATCCACAAGCTCGTCTGAGCTGCCGGTACGATGCAGTTTTTGCTTTACCCGTTGGACAGCACCCGTATGCCCGCCGCGTGAGAGCAGGCCGAGGGTTTTGTGCGGTTCAGACGAAACCAACCGTTCAGGAATCCATCCATCTTCAATATCCATCAGGCTGCCCTGGCGTTTCACGTTCTGCTGGGCGAATACGAACTCGCCCCGGGTATCTTTCACCAAAGGCGCAACTCGCATGGATTTCTGCGTATCCTTTTCATAGGAATCTTTCATCGCCAGGGCGATGTCCGAGGCGGAGAACAGCGCATTTTTTGCATTTTCCAGGTAGTGCAGGAAATGTTCCGCGAACGGGCTGTGGCGTGTTCCGGCATCGAGGACCGTCTCCCATGCATTCCCACTGGCGATCACATAGCGCGAAGGCCGGTTCAGGAGTTGCTGGTAATCGGTTTTGTCCCGTAAACGAGGATTTGGCAGGCCGCTGTTGATCAGGGATCCCGCATAGCAGGCATCGGCGACGACCAGAATATGTCGCGCGCTGGACGCCTCGAGATATTTGGTGATGATCGTATTCCAGAGCCATGAAGATTTGGCTGCAGACGCCTTGTCCCGGCTGCGTCCGTCGTACGGGATCCAGTATCCTTCGGCGAGTTTGGTGTAATGCTCGCCGTGGCCCGCGAAATAGATCAGCACCATGTCTTCGACCGTCTTGTTGGTGATGTGCTCCAATTCGAACAGGATGTTTTCCTTGGTCGCTTGCTCGTTCAGCAGGTACTGGACGGAGAAGCCGTATTGATCATTCAGCACCTGGCCAACGGCCTCGGCATCACCCGCCGCATTTTTCAGTGGCTGCCATCCGTTCGCGTATTCATTTATCCCGATCACTAAGGCGTGGTATCGCAGCGTTTGGGGGATCGGGGTATTGACGACAACCGGAATTATGCCTTGGTTCTGAGTGGGCTCAACCTTGTTCATGGAGGAGACGGCAAACGCACCGGCGATCAGGGCCAGTCCCGCTGCGAAAGCGATTTTCATCGGGGTGATTTTTTTACCCGAGGTGCTCTTGCTGGTATGGGCCAGATCAAGCGCTTTGACAAACGCGGCACAGGTCTCGTAGCGAAAATCTTTATCTTTGTTTAACGCTTTTTCAAGTACGTCCCATACGGCCGGGGGAAGGTCATTCAAAGGTTCAATCGGCACCTCGACGGCGCAGGTGCGAACCGTTTCCAGATCGGATAACTCACCATAAGGCGGGGTGCCGGAGAGCAGATGATAAATCGTCGCGGCGAGACCGTACTGATCGGTTCGCCCATTCTGTTTATACCCCTGCCATTGCTCCGGAGCCATGTAGTAGGGCGTGCCCGACTTGTTGGTGGTATCGTCGCCGTGCAGTCCGGTTTTCAGACTGATAATGGTGGAGATGAAAGTGCCTGCGATGCCGAAGTCCAGGAGTTTGGGGGTGCCATCCCGATCGAGCATGATGTTCGAAGGCTTCACATCGCGGTGGACGATGCTTTTTTCATGGCTGTAGTCCAGAGCGTTAGCCATGCGGGACATGATGGGGATAATTTCATCGAGGTCCATTTTGCCATGCTTCTTCTTCTTCAACAGCGTGGCAAGGCTTACACCATCGACGAACTCCATGATGAGAAAGTGGTCACCGGTCTCCGAATCCAGATCCAGGCTTTTGGCGTTGCCAATATTCGGATGGTTCAGTTGCTGAACAATCCGGAAATTAACTTTCACCTGCTCCATGATTTCCGGATCGTCGGCGTATTTGGGGCCTACGGTTTTCAGGGCGACTTCGACCCCGCTCAACTCGTCATAGCAAAGCCAGACGATACCCATACTCCCCGCTCCGATCTGCTTCAACGCACGATAGCGACCGGCAAAACTCCGGGGTACATCCGGAGAGCGCCTCGGGAAAACCGTCTGGGTTTCACCATACAGGTCTGATTCAGCTTCTTGCCTGGGATCTTCAGGCGCGTTTCCGTCCTCATATGCTTTGTTATCCACAATATTCACCTCGCATACACATAATCGTCCAGTGCGATCACTTTATTCCCTGTTCCGAGCACTTTGGCCCGCGCGGAGTTCTCGTACACTCGATCGATCACCATTTCCACCACCTGGTTTTCCACCTTGCGGAGAGACCCATTGGCCATGCCGGGGGTTTCCCCCGGGGCGATGACAATAAAACGAGCCCCTTCAAAGATGCCTTGATTTTCGCCCAGGTTTAGATGGGCTTTGTTGCCTTCCAAGCGCGTGATTTGACCCTCAACGACCGGGAAAAAACGCTCGATTTTACTGAGTAGCCCTTTGAGATAATAATCGCGCTCGTCCGCCTCACGGTCGATATAAATGTCGACGAATTTGGGCTCGGAAACGTTGCTGGTGTCCGCGAGATAAAAACGGAGTTCAACTCCCTGGGAATGCTCGATTACCCGTCCATTGAAAAACCAGTCGGCTTCATTCAGCTCTTCCCAGCGAATGTGTGCATCCGGGTTTACGAGGTCTTTTAATTCGACGCGTTTTTCCCGGATGATGGCATTGATGGCCTCCGGTCTGGCGGTCAGCAGATTAAACCGTTCATGCTCGCGATTGTTCATTACGTTGATCAATCCCGATTGCCACGCATAGCCTTCAGAGGCGGTTCGGCTGGCGAACAGGGGCGGGATAGAGGTGCCCAATCGCAAGCTCCGGTTTACAAAGATCGGCTGGGTGTAGGTCACCTTGACCGTGCGCTCGATTTTTTTCCCATCCCGATCCGTACAGGTAAAGAGGAACGTGTTTTCGCCTGGCTGAAGCACCTCCAGGGTCTTGAAGCGGATCGCTGTAGAGCGAGAGTCCGTAATCGGGACGAGGGCTTTTCCGTTGAGGGAGACGGAGGCGATGCCGCTCGGGCAGTCCAGCCGTCCATCAAAATAGAAATATTCCTCATGCACGACAAAGGACGAGCGATCAGGATTGAAATTGAAGGCGGAGTGGGGCTGCTTTGAAGGCAATAACTCCAACAGATCCAGGAGGCTCTCGTTCCCCGCGAGATCCCGGGCGATGACCAGGGTGGGGGAGGCCTTCGATACCAGGGTCTCAAAGGTGACGGATGTTGGTTCGTCCTCCAGTTGGAGCGAAGCGCCGTCCAGGCGTGCTTCGGAAAGGCCATAGGTGTCGCTGCAACGGGCTTTCACTCGGATGGCATCCCCCTCGGGCTCTGCGGAAATTAAGGCGATGACCGGTGCAGAAAAATCGCCGATCACCCGAACCGAATTTACCGTTTCTTGCGTCTGGATATCCTCCGCGGTGATGTCGAGTTCGTTGAGGCCTTCCTTCAGCGGAACGCTCTGAGCGAAGCTTACTGTAGGCGACGCAAGTTCGATATAGTGTGCCTCGCCATTGATGTCCAGTTTGCTGACCGACATGCTTGATGTTGCTGTTCCGGTAAGCGTTATGACCGGCAGGCGGCTGTATTGAACCGGGGCGGTTGCAATTGCAGGTGGGGGTGTAACCGCCCCGGCCGCCTGGGCTTTTTTGATTTTATTGATGAAAAAATGTGCGCGGGCACTGGCCTGTTGGTTGGTCGAAATCTGAAGGTACTTGAGTGCATTGGCGTCGTCTCCCTGCACGTGATAACAAATCCCTAATTCACGATTGGGGAAGTAGCTGTCCAGGATGTGCATCCCGTGGGTCCGGACCTGCCAGTCGTCGACTTTGTTCGCGCGGGTTACGCCCTTGCGCAGACCGATACAGGTTTCAAAATCTTCGATCGCCCCGGCTACATTATTTACGATAACGCGTTCGCGCCCGCGATGATAGTATTCCTCATATTTTGGGAAACGAATGGCATCGTCCGCCCCGGGGTTCGATCCGCCCGTAGTGATACATGAGACGCTGACAAGGCAAAGCGGAACTGTAACCAGTCCCGCCACCAGGATTTCGCGCCACCGAGTTGGATGTTTATGGTGCAGTCTCCGGCTCCATCAAATAGGTTGCCACTTCATCGCTAAACGATTCGATCCCGTCTCGGAAGGCATCCAGGGATTCGTAGTCCTGAACGAATCGACGACTTCCAATTGTTGCGTCGACGACCAGACGACCACCCGCTTTTTCGTTCACATGCAGGTCAACCTTCTCGTGCTTCCAAATACCGTCACGTCGGCGGTCGACCTTGACTTGGGTTGCGCTTTGGAAGCTGCGGATGACTTTCTTAATCTCGCGAGGCGTATAGTTCGTGACATCTTCGTCAGGCACTTGGTCGAGGCTCTTCACGCCACCCACGAGGCCGATCTGCGGCGTCATCCAGCGAACGGGATTCTGGTAGAGTACGACCGCGCTGGTTAAGCCAAAGGTCAACAGGATGGTCGCCGCCAGGGCCAGCAGGGTTTTCCCTGTCGGGAACAGAATGCGGGTACCGCCTCCCTGCTCCTTTTCCCATGCGGCCTGGGTAATCGCGACCAGCTCATCTTCGCTGAGTACACGGGCCTGAGCCCCTCGATTAAAGCGCTTGCTGAAGCGTTCTCGCTCCGCAATCTCGCTGGGCGCCATTGGGCTACCTTCCGGCACCCCGCTGTCGCCCTCAATTCCCGCCCAGATCGTTTCGATTGTTTCCTTGTTGTGCATGATGTCTGCTTCTTCTTGGTTCTCCCCACTAATCGCCGGTACCGACGTCTTATTCCTCTTGAAGTCTCATTTTTTTTGCCATGCCGAAGGCCTCCTCCTTACAATAATAGATGCGTTTGCCTATTTCGTTGGTGGTTGTGTCGAGTTCTTCGCTGATTTCGCGATAGCTCATATCCCGGATAAAGCGCATTTTCAGGATGTTACGGCATTTTTCGCCGATCATGCCCAGGAGTTGATGCACGAGGCCGGCTCGCTCGTTGTCTACGACCAATTTCCAGGGATTAAAGGCGTCATCGGCTGGCGTGGCGGACAAGCGATCGGATTCCTCTTCGCTGTAATCGTCAATGAGGATCAAGTGCGCCCCTTTGCGCGCCCATTCGCGAATGCGACTCACGCATTTTTTGTGGCCGACGCCATTGATGAAGGTCTTCAATTTCGCATTGGTGGTAAAGGTCGGAAGGGCTTTGGCCACGGCTGCCGTAATCTCCGAAGCGAGCTCTTCCTGGGTCATTGCATCAAAGTTCCACCGGGGCCAGCGTGGGATGGAAGCAATATAGCTGCCGTAATGCGCGATCAGCAGCTCGGTGGCCGGATTGTGATCGCCATCGCGGAAGAGTCGTAGGATTTCCTCATCGGCCTTGCTCAAATTTGGTTTTTTCGGCATATAGTTTATTTAAGGTAGGAATAATCGGAAGGATTCGCCGATAACTATCAGGAATCCCCTCATTTCGAGGGACAGATTATCACGTTGATTACACGAGCATACAATCGTTTGAATGGCATATGAGCAATCATTGGGTTCATTTACTGATGGGGATGTTGGCAAACACCTTGTTTGTGGTCAACGGCAATGCGTTAGACATGGAGCTTGCTCCGGCGGATACCTCAAGTCTCTCTGCCACCGTGGGTGGGGTGGTCGGTGGGGGCAATGACGTCACCGATTTCTGGGGCAACATGAATCAGCTTCGAGGGGTTTCAGCCTCAGGTTCCGGGGGATTCGATACGATCTACGGGCCGGGAAGTGGCGGTTCCTTTTTCGGCAACATCGATGGCCTCCTGAATAATACCCCGGGCAACCCGTTTGGTCTGCCGGGTATCCCGGTAGCCGATCCCACGCCGGTTGTCGGCAGTGGCAAGCGCTCTGCGGTCCGCATGGAGACCCTCCGCTCGCGCTCGGGCGGACCCTTATTAGCCGAGACGCCAGGTGTGGCCGCGGGCGCATTCGAGTTTGAAGTCGAAACCCCCATTGGTCCGATTCCGATCCTGGTCGCCCCTGCGGGTGAAAAGCTCAGTCAGCAAGCTCTCGCGACGCCGGAGCCCCGCGCCTTCCGACCGCCTTCCATTTTTTCTGCACCCCTGCCCGTGGGCTCCGGCGCGCGTGCGCTTGGCCTTGCCGGGGCGTTCTCCAGTGTGGCCGACGATGCCACCGCGGCTTCCTGGAACCCTGCGGGACTGACCCAGCTCAAAGCGCCCGAAGCGTCATTTGTCTACCGGCATACCCGCATCAAGAATCGTCACACCTCCAACGATCCGGATTTTGTGGTAGGTGACAACGATTACGAAAGCAATGGCCTGAACTACCTGACGATTTCCATGCCCTTCCGCTTCGATTGGTTCGATTACAATCTGGTCTTCTCGCTGAATTATCAGGAAGCCTACGATTT
>JBLIND010000305.1:0-8096 GCA_047639095.1 Candidatus Omnitrophota bacterium
GCGGGCCTTCATGACCACTGCGGCCCACCTCAGAGTCGGGACTCCCCATCTCGAAGGAGCCTTCATTGATCCACACCATACCTGCCTGCGGGGTCGCCGCATGGATCGGGTCGGTGGAGCCTACTTCTACTGCTTCAACCTTGCCGTATGCCCCAATTGTAATAGCTCCGTTAATTGCGTACAGACCTCCAGAATGTGAACCGATACCCGCTACCGTCGAATTTGCGCCAGTAGTGATGTAGGTACCAGTAATAATGGTGCCTCTTAAAGTTGAGTTTGCGCCAATGGTTGTGTAGGTGCCAGCATTAAAGATAATGGTACTGCCCTCGGCTACATTAACTAATTCTATTGTCACGTTGGCGCCGATGCTTAAATAAGTATCGATATTGATAAGCCAATGGGCTGGGTCGTTACCCTCTGTGCCGGTAAAAGTAAGGGTTACGCCCGCCGCTGTCGTCAGAGCCGATGCATGATAAACCCCGGGAGCAAACGCTCTGCTAGTGGCGATGGTCGTGGCCAGTTCGTTGCCGGGCTCGGGCTCCCATAAAGATAGCGCTTCATGATACGTAGTTAGGTAATCAGTCATTTCAGCTACAGGTTCCTCGGCCTTGTTATCAAAAGGCACAGGACCGGCTGTTCCTGAAGCACCTGAAACTACTGCACCCACGCCCATTGATACAATGGAACCAGCTGTAGCATTACCATTCACCTTGGCGAGCGCGCCAAGAATGATGGGTCCACTCATTGCTCTAACATAATTAGGCTCTACGACCGTACCCTCCGCTGGGTCCGTACCGGCCTCAGCATAAGCCCCCAGCGTTACCGAGTTTGCGGCAGTCGTATTACCAAAAATCTTGGCAGTATTTCCGAGCGTTATGTTGCGGCTACCCGTAACGTTACCTGAAATCTCTGACGAATCGCCTATCGTTACCTCCGCTCTGGCCGCAACATCGCCACCTACGGAAACACTCGCTCCTAGAGTAACGGCCGCACCGGCCGTAACATCGCCACCTACCGTTCCATCCCTCTCGACCGTTACAGCCGCTCCAGCCAAAATGCTGTCACTAACTTCTGCTGCTGCGCCAAGAGTTACCGCAGCGACTGACTGAATAGAACCTGAGACCGTTGCATGAGCCCCCAATGTCATAGCAACACCAGAGTACACTATCGGAAAACCTTCGGTAGTTGTATCTGCATCAGGAGGACTACTGTACGCTCCGCCTTGGACTGATGCTATGCTACTCATCAACATTGAGGCGCAAAAGATAACTAGTGCGCCATAACGATTGAATTTATTTTTGGTCATAGTTAAATGATGCATTGAAAACTCCTTAGTGCGGTTATTGTTTATGTAAAAACTGTTCATAGTTAGTTGCTCCATGCTGCTGAAAGATTGGCTGTGAAATTAGAGGTGAAAATTAGAGGGGTCAGACCGGAATGTCGGTTCCTTAAGGCATTCACGCGATGACCCATGCCCAGACGGGCAGCAATCCGGACGCCGGTCACAACGGTTTGGGTCTTAAGCAACCAGGCGATGGCCTGCTTCTCCAACTGCGTACTCTTCATCTCCAGTAAGGTCTCCTCTTCAACATCGAAGGTGCAAGATGTACACAGAGTAAAAGCAAAGTAATTCCCATCAGTAGCATCTCCGACATCCCCCCCGTTATCAGATGTAAAGTTCTGTTCCGCCACGATACGACCGGCGAAGTCCACGTGACGCGGGTTAATACCAGTGTCCAATACTGCCACGGCTAGGCCTGCACCAGAAACACGAAACTGATTTCGAGCATCACCGGCATGCACAAGGGAGCTAGGCTCCACCAATTCAGCACCAATCGCCTCGCCTGGCGAGACTGCGACGGGAGGAATAATGGAAATAGTATCGTTAATGGCTATGAGAGATCTCCTAACTAGTGTGATTACTAAATAATTAATATGCGATGTTCCGCACCAAACCTCGACATCGGTTTGTTAGCAGTTTCGAGTATTTGTTAGCATAACCCACGATCCTAACCGGCAGCCCAACCCTCTCGGAATTCCAGTACGAATTCCAGTACACAGAGTAACTATCCGAATGCCGCATGAACACTGACTTTTCCATCTACTCGCCTGCAATGGTCGCCTTCGGCAGCCTCATCTGTATTGAAGATCGCTTTGAGAAACGATGCGATCACGTCAGCGACGTGCGTACGTTTCAAGGGTTGAGCGATTTGTCTGGCCTGCGCGAGTTGCGCGTTTACGTGGTCAGCTGATCAAGAAAATGTAGGGAATTCGTTAATGAAATCCGCTGTTTCCGCTTTTACACGTTGAAATTCTTTTTAGAAATTCTTTTTAGCCACGTCTGCCGGCACCATGCTCCGGTCCCTACCGAGCCGGCCTTGGTGGAGTCGATGATTTTGCGCTCCGGCCAACGTAAAAAAGGAAGGCCTCCCCACCGATCTCGCCTTGGTGGATCCGATGCTTGATCTCGGATCATGCGCTCATCCGTGTGTTGAATCCGTTCAACGATCCCGCCGACAGGATAAGCAGGGCCGGGGCATGCTGGTGGATTGACACGCTATTGAGAGAAGAGGTAACGTATGCCATGCAAAACAAAGCTTCTCCCCTCTCGCTTCTCGCCTCTCTTGGGGCCATCCTTTGGGCCGTATTTACGGTCGGTGCTTTTGCACAAATTTCGCCAACGCTTCCCTGTTGTATCGATTTCAACAATCCCGACCAGGGAGGCATCGGCGGGTCCTACGTTGAACAACTGGAGATTCGTTATCCCGGATTCAGCGGTGATGCGGCGGATGGGTATCTCCATGCGAAAGATGATTCGGGCCCGTCGTGGGCGCGACTGACCGATCCGAACGATGGCAAGCCGAGTTGTTTTGGTGATTGGAAAAACTTGTTGAAACCCGGTCGCTGTCTCGAGTTGTGCTGGGATGTCCAGCTGGTAACCGACGGCGACAACTCCCAGGTGATCGCCAAGCCGGCCCACATCACCATCTGGTCCGGCAGCCTGCGCGCGACCTTTCGTACAACCATTGATATCACCGAACAGGGCGGGCCGCATAACGGCTGGTATTCGTTTTGCGCACCCATCGCCTTCGCGGATGCTTCGGGCAACCTGCCCTCGAACGATCAGGGCGAATGGATCATGAATGATGCGGACGGCAACCCTACACCGGATGACTGGAACGAACTCTTGTGCAATGTCGACGAGATTGCCTTCTTCGTCGACTACCATGCCAAACAGTCCGAACGCTGGTGCTGGGATAACATCTGCCTGCGCGACGGACCCTGTCCGGGCTGCATGGATGTCGTCAACGGCCACTGGGAATGTGAGATTGACGCGACCGGCGAGCTAACCCTGAACTACGTCTTCGACGTAACCAATCTCTCCGACAAAATTGCCCAGGTAGGACTGATTCCCGATCCCACGGGCGTGGATATCGAGCCGAATACATTTGATTTCAGCCCCGACTTGCCCCCGGGCGAAACGGCGACGGTTTCGTTGGGCTTCGATGGCGCCCAGGCAGGGTCCGAGGTCTGCTTTGAATTTGTATTGTTCAATTACGAGGAGGGGGAATGTTGCCGCGAAGAAATCTGCGTCAAAGTGCCCTGCGTAAAAATTGAAGATGTGAACATCGCCTGTTCTCCGGTTACAGGGGGGGGGCTATACGAATTTAATCTCACCAACATCAGCGGGGGGACCGCGGAGTACGCCTACCTGATTTCCAATCAGCCCGGGGTGAGCATCTCGCCGGCCATGATCCCGCTCGGAGGACTGGGTGACGGAGTAAGCATGCCGGTCGGTCCGGTGACCATAACCGGGGCGGCCACCGGCGAGGCGTTTTGTTTCAACGTCGTGCTGCTCGATGCCGAACTCACGGAATGCTGCATCCAGGAGCATTGCATCGATTTACCGGACTGCGGCATTGGTCCGGATCCGGTGAAGGACGACAACGGGCAGCAGCTTAAACCCTGCGATCCGACGGATCCCACCGTGGTGACCTCGTCGAATGGCTGTATCCAAGTGTGCAGCGATGACATCATTTGCGACCCCGACCACCCCGGAGACTACCTCTACACGTTTAACGTGGCTAATCTTGGAACATCGGTGGTGAGTCACATTCTGTTCCCATCTACCAATGTGACCCCGAACCAGGTGCTGTTTGGCGATCCACTGGATCCGGGCGAAGCCGCGCAGGTCACCGTTACCATCTCGGGAGCATCCGCCGGGCTGTTTACCCTACCGATTGTGCTGGTGGGCCTCGACGATTGCAGCTGCTGCAGCTTTCTGCACGAGATCGACCTGCCCGAATGCGACTGCGTGCAGGTGAGCGATCAGGAATTGGATTGCGAAGGCACCGATCCCACCAATCCCGGTCTCCTTTGCTACACCTACAGTGCCACCCTTCACAACACGACCACGGATACACTTACCCAGGTATTCTTCTTTCCCGAGGATGGGAATCCCCTGGGCATCGCGTTTGACCCGGCGTACGCGAACCTCCCGGGCGGTCTGCCACCCGGCGGTTTTACCAACGTAACCACCACGGTAAAAATCCCCGTGGGCACGACCGAAATCCATTTCATCCTCAGCGTGCACAACACCGCATTCGTGGAATGCTGCGCGGTTAAGCGCTGGTTGTTGGTCCCGGATTGTTGCGATTGCGATGAGCTCGTGCATTTCGAGTTTGTCGCCGGGCTGCCGGCGGGATTGCCGGAAGGTCTGGCCTTGATCAATCTTGAGCAGCACCCGGAAACGGGCAAGCTGGGCTTTCCGCCGGACGGAAAAATCGCACCCTTCCCGTATGTCTACATGGCTGCGAGCCAGCGGGGGACGGTTGTGCGGATCCACGCCGACACCGGGGTCATCCTCGGCGAGTACTGGACCGCTCCGGAAACCAACTTTGATATCAATCCGCAGGGGGGGCTTCAGCGGAGCAATCCTTCACGCACCACGGTGGACAAGTTCGGCGAATGCTGGCTCGGTAACCGGAACAATTATATTCCGCCTGCGAATCCCTATGTGCCGGGCACCGTGCTCGGCTCGGTGATGCGGCTCGGCCTGGTGATTGGTGGCACGCGTGGAGACCGCCTGGGGCCATCCGGCGGACCGTATACCTTCGCACCGAATCCGGCAGGGGAATACCTGCAGGGTCCCTTCACCTATGTCAGCCCGAGTGTCGTCGATCGGGACGGCGATGGATTTATCCGCACCTCGGCTGGACTGGGCAACATCCTGGAATGGGATACTGCACTTACCGGGGGCGACGACCCTGGCACGGTATTGCTCGCCGATGATGAATGCATCGTCAACTTCGTCCGTACCCCGGACAACGCCCCGCGCGCATTGGCCATCGATAGCAACAACGACTTGTGGGTAGGTGGATTGAACAGCAGCATCTATCAACAACTCGATGGCGTGACCGGAGCGCCCGGCGTACAGCATACCGTTGCCGGTGGGTACGGCGCCCTGATCGATGAGAACGATGTGCTGTGGTCCGTACAGTCGGGAGCCGGGGTGTACCGCCATGATCTTGTGACCCTTAGCACTACCTTCACCTCTGCGTTCGCAGCCTACGGAATTGGAATCAATCCCTGCGATGGCCACATATGGGTGTCGGGGCGCGGATTTCCGACAGACTTGTTCCGGATCGATCCCGGTGGCACCGTTGTCGGCACCTGGGCGCAGCCCGGTGGAGCCCAGGGCTTGAGCGTGGATCAGAATGGACATGTCTGGCTGTCCGGGCCATCGCTCCACCGCTTCGACGGCGTGGGAACTTGGCTGCCCTCGATCCTGGTGTCATCGACCGGCAATGCCGTGGATCACAACGGGAAAATATGGGCTTCGGACCAGTTGGGGGATGCGGCCCGACGCATCGATCCGGCCGGGGTCGGTACGGTGGACCTCACCGCAAATATGGGCCCGGATGCGGGTCCGTATAACTACAGTGATATGACCGGATACGTGACCCTGGGCGCGGCCGGCCAGACGGGTATTGCGCTGTACACACACGACGGCGAGTGCGAGGGCACGCAGTGGGGCAATGTTACATGGGGTGCGATCGGTGAATCGGATGAGGGCTGCAGCATCAGCGCCGAGGTGCGCGCGTCCGATGACTCGCTGGACTTCCCGACCACCTGGCTGTCGGTCGACAACGGGGTGTCGTTCTGCCCGAATCCCGTTACGCTCGGCGTGGTGGGGCGGTACCTCCAGGTGCGGTTTATCTTCAACCGGCCGTCTGGATGTCCGCCGCCGTGCAGCCCGGAGCTCTGCTGGTTCAGTATCGAGTGTTGCGACGCCTTCGGCATCGGACCCGGCAACAATCCGCCGGTGGTGGAAATCTCCGACCCGATTTTCTTTCCCAATCCGCCCGGCACGCCGATTGTCGTGGGCGCGCACACCATCGACCTCGATGGAGATGAAGCGCTCGATACGACATGGTCTGTCAATGGCCGGGTCATCACGAACTTTCCGCCCGATGTGAACGGGAATGCCGAATTCGCCCAGGTATACGCGCTTGGGCTCTACCTGATTGACGTCGAGGTGTCCGATGGCAGTCAGACGACGCGGGCCTCGACTTCGGTGATGATCGGCGACCAGGTCGCGCCGGTGGTCAACTGTCTGGTGGGTCCCTTCGTTTCCGGCAACCTGCGGGTGAAGGATCTACAGGTGCCCATTCCCGACGTGCTTTCCCTGGCGATCGCTACGGACAATATCACCCCATCGGCTCAGCTCATCATGGCACAGCAACCGCGGGCCGGAGATCCGGTCGGACAGGGGGTGCATCCCATTATCGTCACCGCCACGGATGCCGCGGGCAATATCGGGAGCTGCACCGTTCATCTCATCGTCGAGGCCGTCGTGTCCATCGCCAGCCTGTCGAACTACGATCTGTTCCCGCTGGGGACCCTTATCCCGGTTGAGTTGGCGTACGATATCAAAACCGGGCGGGTCTCGCGCACCACGATTTACGTTGACGGGCTACCCGTTCACTCGGTCGATGGTCCCCTGGAACAGATCTTGATGCTCGATCTGTCCGTCGGCTCTCACCACATTTATGCCGTGGTCGAAGACGCGGCCGGCAACCGCTCGCAGTCCGCAGGACGCACGGTGCGCAACACGCCACCGGCCCTGCCCATCCAGGCGATATTGGATCCGACGCAGGGAAACCCCGCGTTGCTGACCTTTCAAGCCCCGGAAGGCGTGCGTTGCTGTGTGCAGATGAGAAATTCGCTCACCGATGGAGTCTGGCATACCATTCACGTGGTAGATGGCAAAGGCAACCTGGTGGAGTTCCTGTACCCCGTCGATCTCGATGAGGTCGACAAGATATACTTCCGCCTGGTGTACGTGGCGGATTAGGTGAAAGGGTTATAAGTGCCAAAAACGACGCAAGCATTATTTTGAAAAGGTTCCCAAGTCGTTTTATCCGTTGCTTTGTTCATATTTAATCGCCTGTTGCAGTCGCTTCAGCTCTTCCGAATGATCCGTTCGGCTTCGTGCTCTTTTCGGCGGTGGTCGAAGTGTTCGCGAACGGGCGCTGCGATCTCCTGGTGGGTGGTGCTACCTTTGTCGTCGAGCACAGGCATCTCGCTTCCCTCGAGTATGGTTCAACGGAAACGTTTTCCGGCTTTCTTCCGTTCGACGGAAAAGGTGCAAGTTATATGGTTTTTCTGTGCCAGGGTGTCGCCCCTACCCCAAAACCCCGATGGCTCTTACCAGAGATTAAGAATCTATCATTTGATAAAACCACCCCTCAAGGATTATTCTGAAGGACACACATTTTCTCTGAACGCATTATGAAAAAAACGTTTTTAGCCCTTATCCTGTTCACCCTCTCATCCCTTACCGCACACGTGACTGCAGGGGAATGGCTCGCGGAAGCGGACATTACTTTTTCGGGGACTTCCACCCTGCACGGATTTGAGGGCCATGTGAAATCCGTCCCGTTCACCCTCACCCTGCAAGCAAGATTTACACAGAGTAAAAGTAATGTATCACATTCTGCTGCAGGTGCCGGAGCGGGAAGCGCTGGATGATGCGGAGATCATTCGTCGCCTGGAGATCGCGAGCGGCAAGGACGCGGCTACCAGCTATTGGG
>JBLIND010000306.1:0-8063 GCA_047639095.1 Candidatus Omnitrophota bacterium
CCTTCGGTGGGCGGTTCGTCGAACAGGGCAATATCGGTAAAGCGTTCATAGCTCGTCTGGTAGTTTCTGTTGACCACGTCGATATGCTGGTACTTACGCAGCAGGAATTCCTGGTAGGCGGGGGTCGCCTCCGGTTCCACGCGAACCCAGAGCAGGTTGAGCATGCGGCGCACAAAGTTTTCCCAATCCTCTTGTTCCTTCGCGGTCCCGGTTGGCCGTCGACGGCTGAGGTGAATCTCGTCCCACGAAGCATAGGTTGTGTCATGCTGCGCGTTGTAGGCGGTGATGTCCCGGGTATACAGCGACTGCAGGAAGTGGTGTTTATAGAAGCCTTCCGCGTTGAAGTAGTAGCGCATGTTGATGGGTTGCGTCGCCTTGAACGCCTGAATGGATTTATACCAGGGAGAGGTCAGGTATTGATTCCGGCGCGGCAGGTAATACTCGGGGAGCACCTCGAAGGCATTCCAGTTCACGAACTCCGTATCCAGTGCCAGATTCATTTCGGTGATCGTTCCGTATTGCTGAATCATCCGTTTCTTGAATGCGCGCAGCGACTCGGCATTCGTTCGACTCAGGGGCGTATGCATGTATCCGAGGGTGTAGCTGTAATCCGGCAGGGTTCCGTATGCTAGGAATTCCTCCCAGTCCATGACCTGGAATTTGTTCGAAGGCGCCGCGGGGAGTTTGTCAAAGCCCGACACTTCGATGTCGTAGATCGCGCGCATGATGTCCAGCCGTTCGTTGAACATTCCTTCCACGTGTTTCTGATAGAGCTTGTTGTGGTCGGTCATGAATCCCGGGCGCACCGTGAATTCCTTCTCATCCACATTGCTCTTTGTGCTGCCCGCGATCATGAGCAGGAACGGATAGACCATGGTGATCGCGCCGATGATCAGCGCGACATACAGCGCGCTGATTAAGGCGATGACCTTGGGGTCCTTGCGTCCGATACGGGCAATTATTGGCACACGGCCTCCCTTTTGGAGTGCGGCAACTTGTTCCCGCTTTCGCCGCAGAAACTTGTTTCAAGGCCTCTGTAAAAGCGGGGATAAATTCCCGCACTCCAAAGCCGCTGCGCGGCGCCAGCCATTATTTCTCCCCCGTCGTCTTAAACTCCAGCCGCGAAAGAATTCGCAGCTGATACATTGTAAACACGATGAGCATAAACCCGAGAATCCACGCCATCGCCGTTGCCGGTCCGAATTTTAAAAACATGAACGCCTGGTAAAAAATATGTAGCCCCGCGACTTCCGTTCCGGCCTGACCCTGGGTCATCGCGAGGATGTTCGCCCCGGCGTAAAACCAACTCCCGATAAAAATCCCGACGAAGTTGATGATCAACAGCGGTTTGAAGATCGGAAATACGATGAACAGGATTTTGTCGATGAAGGTCGCTCCGTCCATATCTGCCGCCTCATACAGCTCTTCCGCGATGCCTTTTAAGGCGGCGAGATAAATCAAACAACCGGGTCCAATGCTCGCCCAGAACAAGGGAATCACGCAGGCGATCATCGCGGTAGCGTGACTTTCCAGCCAGTGGTACGGCTCCGGGGCCGTCGCGAGTAAGGACGCTGGGAAGGCCACCCCGGATTTGTTCAGCGCGGGTGTCGCCAGTCCATAACAGGCGGCAAACAACAGGGCGCCGCCGCCGATGAACAGCCAGGAGGCGAGGGCGCTGTCGAGCCGTTTGAGTCGACGGGAAAACATCACGCAGATCCAGAATAGTCCAGCGCCGCAGACGAGAAACGCCCAGGCCGGCACTTGCATGATCAGCCGATTCAAGGCCCCGAGTTCGGTCGGTGCATAAAACGAATGCCAGAGCAGAATGACCACCAGGCTCGTGATCACGGCGGGCAGGTAATAGATGGTCCGAAAGAAGACCTTCGCATAGGGAATCTCTTGGAGCAGAATCGCGAGAATCACCGGCGGAATAAAGGTCAGCACCACAATCAGGAAGCTGTAGCGAATCGCATTCCACACCGAGGCCCACCACTCCGGATTCCAGAGCACGTTCCCGAAGTTGTCGAGGCCGACGAAGTCCGATCCGCCCATCACTTTGTAATCCTGGAAGGCCATGATCGACCCCTGGAGCAGGGGCACATACTGCCAGACGAGAATGGTGAGGATGGCGGGAAGCAAGAGCAGGTAGGCCTGCCCGTATTTGCGAAATTGCCAGCCACCGTGCTTGCCAATGTCTCCGGGTGGCGTGAACGACTTGACGATGATCCGAAACACGATCGCAAACAGGGCGAGCAGGGCGAGGATAAACATGCCGGCTCCCGTGCGGCGCTTTTTCATTTCCTGCGGCGGCAGCTCGGCGAGAATTTCCCGGCGGGCGACCCCGGCGGCTTCCTTGATCAAGCTGGCGAGAACGGCGTTCCGCGCGTTCGTTTCCGTTGGAAGCTTTTCCTCCAGTGCGAGCGAGTTGGCTTCTTTGATGGGGCGATCGAGAATGTTGTACACGGGGTTGGCAAAGCGCCCGTACGGTTCGGGCTCGCTGTCGCGAATGGCAATCTCGAAGGTCTCCTGCCATCCCGGTGGCGCAAAACGAATGAGCTCGTCGTAGCCAAATTGCTTCAGGTAGGTCGGGTTGACGAAGCGCCCCAACCCCCCTTCGACCAGGATGCGGGTCTTGATTTCCGTGGCCGCTTCCGAACCGTAGTAGCGGATGAATTCCCAGGCGGCATCGCGAATGGCTTCGTGTTCGATTTCAGCAAACAGACCAAGCATCTTGCTGTTCAGGGCGGCGGTGCGTTGTCCGCCCGGACCCATCGGCATCGGCGCAAGACCGACCACGGTCGGGTCGAAGGTCCGCGCAAAAACATCCTCCTGGATGGTCCCCAGCATCATCGCGATGCTGCCATTCTTCCAGGCCTGATTGGCGGCAGTGTAACTCGGATCGCGATAGGCGTACCCGCGTCGCTGCCGACCTTCCGCATCCTTCCACGGTTCGGTGCAGAGCTTTACGTAATAGTCGAGGGCCGCGACGGTGTTGGGATTGTCAAAGGCGATCTCCCAACGATCCGTGGGCTCATCGTACTCCATGATCCTCGACCCGGAGGCGAAGAGGAAGTCGATCCAGCGCCAGGACTCATCTTTCACATTGCGCAAGGCGATCGCATATTGCCCGGTAGCGGGATTGGCGAGTTTCTGGCAGGCCGCGTAGAGGTCATCCCAGGTCCAGGTTTTATCGGGGTAGGGGATGTTGGCTTCGTCGAACAAATCCTTGCGATAAATCAGCACCTTGCCGATCGCCCCGCCGTGCGGAAGCGCCCAGACGTGCTTGCCCCCGGGCCCCTTGCGGTCGATCACCGGTCGGATCTTCGGGTTGATGCGAAACGCGATGGCGGCCTCGCTCATCTCGGAGAAATAGCCGTCTTCCGGTCGATCCATGGGGTAGAGGAAACCCTGTTGGATGTAGGTGTCCGACTTGCGGAAGTTCAGGTAAATGATGTCCGGTGCCATTTTGCCGGCGATGGCGAGTAGGTCGGATTCGATGCCTTCGATTTTGATGCCGGAAAATTTCTCGATCCGGACGTCCACCTTGTTCCAGCCATATTTCTCCTGGTACTTCGCGGCAAAGATGTCCGGGAACTGTTCGCGGAAGGCTTTAACCGCCGCGGCATTCGCCCGGGTGCCGGTTTCGGTGCGGATGGGGTCGAGCTCCTCCCAGAGCCAGTCGTGAACCGTCACATGGATGATGGTTCGGTCGCCCACATGCTCGATAAATCCGGCCCGGGCCGAGAAGACCAGGGTCGTGAGCATGAGCAATATGTTGCGCCAGGGAAGCATGGAGAGGTTATTCCATATTTGACCGCTCACGGAAAGATTGGAGTGTGTAGCTTGGGCTTCAGCCCGCATTTTAAGACAGGATACGCGCGGAAGCCCATGCTGCGGCTCGTTTGCTGAGAACTAGCCGTTTGGCACACCGAACGAAAACTGGATCTGGTTATCCCCGGCTTCGATGTTGTGCCACAGGCGAAGCGTTTCAACCGGCTCGACCTGCTTCAGCCATTCGCCGGTGTTTTCCCAATCCTTGATCGCTTTCCGGTTTTTGATCGGATCGTCGAAGAGTAGACTCATCTTGTACGCGGCGATCGCCTCGCGCAGCGTCTTGCTGCCTTTGGCCACATCCATCCAGAGGAAGCCGTTGTTGTGATGGAGAAAAAGTTCCGGCAACCAGCGCCCCTGGCGGGCTTCGAAGGTGGCAACCTCCGTGTCGTATCGATCGGCCAGTCGGCGCAAAGGACCCAGGTGGCTTCCAATGACGAGGAGGTCGTCCAGCAGGGCGTAACCCGCTCGATCATCACCCTTCACGTAGCTGTACACCTCGTCACCGGTACCCTGCAGGGCGAAAACCGGCCGCGCGTGATCGGTGAGCTGTTCGCTGCGGAGGCCGAGTTTGTGCAGGGCGTTCATCGTCTCGATGCACGCCGTCGCCAGCTTCGGCCCCTGTTCCGGGGAGCTGCATTTCACCGCCAGAATCAGCGAAGGAATACCGATCTCCTTCAAGTTGCCTTTGTAGTCATCGCCAAGCAGGGCGAGCGTGATGTTTTCCGTGGGGATGTGATTGAGCAGGGTGCCGTAGACCTGTGCTTTGTTGGAAAGCAGCTTGAAGGAGCACAGCTCGGCGAGGAGATCCGTGGGGACCATGATAACGCCGAGGGGAATGTCCCCCAGCAAGCGGCTCGTCTGGTTGATTCCGTGTTCCGGCGTGAACGCGGCGTGTCGGGTGTGCAGCCAGGTGGCCTGCAAGGTGCCGGTGAAATGGTGTTCGTCGATTTCATCCAGGCGGAAAAAGCCCGGTTGGGGGAAAGTGGCCGATGGCAGGTAGAAAAAGCCCCGGGTGCGCGCGCCGGGCGACCAGGCGTTCAGGCGTCTCAAACTGCCCTGTGCCAGATCCCCCAGATCGGGTTGCAGTCCGTCGAGGCTGTCGATGGCGACATGGATGGCCTGGGGATCTTCGCTGTAACATCCAATCAAAACGCCCTCGGCAATGGAAACGGTCAGGTGGGGTTTATCCGCGGCTTCTCCCAGATCGATTTTCCAGATCTGGCGCCCGCGATAGCGTGCCTGGGATTCAAACTCCTTGAGCCCGGTCACGGCCAGCAGATAGCGCAGCCGATACCCGCGACCACCGACCCAGGAGGACACCAGCCAGGCGGGTTTCTGTTCATAGCCCATCGCGGGCACCCAGGCGATGTTGGCTTCGTCGCCTGCCAGTTTATGCAGCCACTGAAGCGTCGTCGGGTTGGTGGCCAGGTCGGACAGCGCGTCCTCCTCCACGCCCGAAGCGACCAGCACGCCCTGGATCGCGGGGTTGCGCATCAAGGCTGGCCATTGATCCGCAAAATTGAAATGGCGCGAATAATAAGCCGCGTTGGAAGGGATGGCATGCGAAACCCGGCCGGGGGCGTAGGGTTCGTGAAAGGTCCAGCCGATACAGCCAAGGATGAACAGGCCCGCGAGCAGGTGATGGACCCGGTGTTTCACGACCGTGATACGGCCTTCACTTCGTCCCAGAGCCCGTCGAGCTCCTGGAGACTCATGGACTTCATGTCCAGCCCCCGCTCCGTTGCAAGCGCTTCAACCGCATGAAAACGTCGGCTGAATTTCTGGTTGGCCGCTTGGAGAAGGTCTTCTGAACGGAGCTTCTTTTTGCGGGCAAAATTCACCACGGTGAAGAGGAGGTCGCCCAGTTCCTCGGCAATGGCGGCCTCGTCTCCGGCCGCGATGGCTTCTTTGATTTCAGCCAGTTCCTCGTCGAACTTGGGCAAGACATCCGAGGCATCGGGCCAGTCGAATCCGAGTCGGGCTGCACGTTTCTGCAGCTCGTGCGCCCGCATCAGCGCGGGCAGGGCCTTGGGGACGCTATCCAGGGCCGATTCGGTTTTTCCCGCTTCTGCTTTTTCTTCGCGCTTGATCGCATCCCAGTTGGTGAGGACTTCATCCGAGCCGGAAACGGCCACATCGCCAAATACATGCGGGTGCCGGCGAACCAGTTTGTCGGAAATGGCATTCGCCACATCGTCGAAGGCGAATTGCCCGGCTTCTTTGGTGATCTGCGATTGAAAAACAACCTGCAGCAGCAAGTCGCCCAGCTCCTCCCGGTGTTGATCAACATCGCCGCGGTCGATGGCATCCAACACCTCGTAGGCTTCCTCGATGAGGTAGGGCTTCAGGGTGGTCAGATTCTGTTCGCGATCCCACGGACAGCCCTGCTCCGAACGGAGCGTGGCCATTATGTCCAGCAGGCGATCAATCGGCGCGGTCATGTCTCCAGGGGCAGATATCCAGGATAGCCGACGAGTACAGCCGGTTACCTCGGGGCTTATTCCGGCAGGTATTCGAAAAGTTCTTCGAGATCGATCTCATCCAGATTGTCGACGACCATCAATGAGCCGCCGTAGTCCTGGAATCCGGTCAGTTGATCCGGAACCGCCACCGTGCGCATGCCCGCGGTCAACGCGGACTTGCAGGCATACTGGCTGGTGCCGAGAACGAGGCAGCTGCGCGGATCGATTTCCATTTCCTTCGCCACACGCAACCAGGCGTCGGCGCGTGGGAAATGACGTTCCACTTCCTTGAAGGTGAAGAGCTTGATGCCGAGGCTTTGCAGGTCGAGCTTGCTGGTCAGGGCGTTGAGGATCTTCGGAGGGAGGCAGCTTACGGCTGCGAACTCAATGCCGCGGGCCTTGCCCTTCTCCATGATTTTTTTCAACCCTTCGGGCAAGTCAAGCTTGGCGGAGCTGAGGTGCAGGCCGATACCGCTTTCCACGTCTTCGATCAGTTTGGCGGTCGACAACTTCTTGGCGCCGACGGCTTCCTGTACCGCTTCGATGTAATATTGCGGCTTGGAAAAGAGGCAATAGCGTGCAAATTCCGGCCCGGTGAAGGTGATGTTCTTTTCCTTCAGAATGCCGCTGAGCACTTCAAAGGCGGCGTAGCGTGCGTTGCCGATCAGGTTGTCCAGCTCGAACAGAATCGCGAAAGATGGTTGAGCGGCCTCTTCTTCTGCGGTCTCCTGGGCCTCTTCCACAGCAGCTGCGGCGGATTCGGCGGATTCGGTGTGGTCGTCTACGTTCTCTTGTTCTTCGAACATGTATGTGCTCCTGGGCGGTTTATTAGAAAAAACGCGAAAATCTACGTATCGGGCTGGAACAGGTCAAGTACAGCTTGGCTTTATTATCGTTGCCTCCCGGGACCTTTATCCCGTGCGCGTTCTCGTGTATCCTGTTAGGCGTACGTAAGATGCAGCGTTTATTACATGGAATGTGGTGGGTTACCATCCTGATTGCTCACCAAGTTTGGGCGGGTGGCGGCCCCCTGCAAACACTGGTTATCGTGAACGACAACGAAACCCAGTCCCTGGCTATCGGTCGCTACTACGCCGCCCAGCGAGGCATTCCCGATGCGCATATCCTGCACCTCAACATCCCGGACACTGCCATTATCCGATTAAACGACTATGGCAGCCAGATCCTGACTCCGACCCTGGCGTTCCTCGCGGAGCATGATCTCGCGGATCAAATCAGCACCTTTGTCTTTACCTTTCGACGCCCGTATCGCGTCCGGACCGCGGGTCAGGAGAACGGTATTACCTCGGCCTTCTATTATGGGTTCAAGAATTATACCTCGAGCCCCGATTGCCAGCTGGTGCCCGCAGGCGAGAATACCTATGCCGGAAGCGAGACGGCGTTTACACCGGACAACGCCGAAGGCTATCGCCTGTCCGCGATCCTGACCCTGGATACCCTGGCGGAAGCCCAGACGATCATCGATCGCAGCCTGGCCGCGGATTACACCCGACCGGCCGGAACGGCCTACGCCCTCTACACCTCGGATAGTTTTCGCAACGTGCGCTGGCCGCAATTCGATGAATCCCAGTTTTTACAACGCCTGGTGAAAAGCGATATCCAGACGGAATTTCGTTTTGCCGATTTTCTCTTCTCGGAGAGCAATGTGCTCTCCTGTGTCACTGGCCTGGCGCAGCCACCTTTCATTTCCAGCAATGATTTTGTCCCGGGCGCGATTGCGGATCACGTCACCTCGTTCGGCGGCTT
>JBLIND010000307.1:0-8061 GCA_047639095.1 Candidatus Omnitrophota bacterium
GAGTCGTTGATGAATTCGTTTCATGGGCCCGGCTTGTCGAAGATGATGATCGTGACGATTGTCGTGCACGTCGTGGTGATTCTCGGGACGAGCGTGCCGTTCATGCTCAAATCGGTGTTGGGCGAAAACACCAGCGAGTTGAGCAAGGATGAGCGGATCGAAAAAGCCGTCGCGGATGCCACGAGCTCGCTGCAGAAGATTGCGGACGAGCACGGGCTGAGTCCCAAGGAGATCAGTGACCAGTTTGGCACAGGGAAGACGATGAAACCGGTGGAGCGTGCGAAACCGTCGACTGAGCCTGAAGCACCGGCTACTTCTGCGCAGGAACCGGAGAAGCCCAAGTCGGCCATTGAACAGGCCCTGGAGAAGAAAGCACCCGGTCCAGGGCTGCCGGATGTGAGTTCGGACATCGAAGAAGAAGAGGATGACTTGTTTAAGTAGACGGCACAGGAGGATTAAGAGGAAAGATTCAGTAGAAAGACAAGGTATCTCTCCAAGTGTACTTCGTCTTTCTACTTAATCTTTCTACCTCGTTTCGCCCGTAGCATTAGCAATCCATGAGCCAAGTAAAAAAACCAGGAGTCCCCGCCGAATGGATCCACGAGATCCCGACGCAGGCCTCTGCCCGCAAGGCGCGTATCGTCAGCGTGGCGGCCATCCTGCTTGCCGGGCTCGGGGTCGCGGTTGAAGCTTTTTGTCCACCGGCGCTGGATGCCTGGCTGGAGAGCAACCTGGCGGTCCGCGTCCTCCTCGGTCTGTCCGGTCACAGCCTGGCCCTGTTGGTTGAATGCCGGCTCATGGGCGTGCTGGGATTGATTTGCGCGGGAGCCGGTCTGCTCAGCCTCATCCGTATACGTCTGACCTATCGTATCCTGCGCGGATCGCTGCTCGTGGTCTATCCCCTGCTGCTGATTTATGTGCTCACCACTTGGTCGGCCCTGTTCCTGGTTCTTGATGAGGGCATCGAGCTCGGCGGGACTCCGCAGGACCGGGCGACCATCCTGCTCCGCTGGTGGCAGGTCTCCTGGCCGGCCCTGGCCATTATCGCATACGTGGCCTGGCTGCATCTCCTGTTGGGCAGTCGTTCGGTCTACGCGGCGTTTACGAAAGAAGCGGGCGCGTCTCTCGACGGCGACCGCGTGCTCGAAGACATCCGCACCCACGGTCGCGAACCGCGTGCCCGCCGTAGCATGTACGCCAGCGTGTGTACCCACCTCCTGATCCTGGTCATGATTCCCTGGCTGATGCAGCTGGGCGGATGCGTCGAGGCGTACAAGGTGCCCAAAGGCAGTGGCAACCCGGTGGTGGCCATGGTCAAGATGGTGAAGCCGAAGAAGAAAAAGAAGAAGTCCATGACCCTGCGGCCTAACTCGGCCATCCTGTTTGAGGTGCCAGATATTTTTGAAGAGACCGAGGTCGATCAGAAAATGGAAGAACAGACGCAGGTCCAGTACCAGGCGATGGCCAATGCCAAAGCCGGTAAGATGGGCAAGGGCGGAGGGACCAAAGGGGGATGGCCCGAAGGGATGGCCGATTACAAAGTCCGCTTCATTCGCCTGGATCATGGCGGTGCCGGCTGGGACGATGGAATGAACGATTCGGGAGCGGATATTAATTTTCTTCACGGCTTCGCCCAAAGCACGGGGTTTAAGAAAATTGCTTCGAAGGGTGAAAGCCATTCGATCGGTTTATTGCGCAAATATCCCAAGGATGGATTTCCTCCATTTGTCTACCTGACCGGCAATGGAAACATGGGGCGGGTTTCGTCCACCGATCAGAAGATTCTCCGCGAATACTGTTTGAATGGCGGCATGCTGATTGGCGATGCAGGCAGCGCTGGCTTTCATCGTTCCTTTACCCATTTCATCAAGCAGGTCTTTCCCGATAAACCCCTGTTGGATATTGCCGATGACGACATGCTGTACCAATTGCCGTATGGTTTTCCCAACGGCGCTCCCGCCTTCTGGCACCACGGGGGTAGGCGTGCACTGGGTATGAAGCACGAAGGCCGATGGATGGTCTTTTATCACCCCGGCGATATGAACGATGCCTGGAAATCTCCGGGCTACAATGATGTGACTCCCGAGATGCGCGATGCGGCCATGCAGTTGGGCATTAACCTGGTGTACTACGCGTTTGACCAGTGGGATGACGCAGTGGCGAAGAAGAGGAAGTAATCGAGTGAAGCGTGAATAGTTAGCAGTGATCCGTAAACAGTGATCCGTAAGCAGTGAGTCGTAAACAGTGAGTAGTGAATCTTAGAATATGATCCCGACGTATTTCAGTATCATCGGTTACCTCAGCGTGATCCTTTGGATTTGCGTGCCGCTGCTTTGGTTCGCGCATAAGGTCATCCGTCCGCGGCGTTGGCTGTGTCATATCGCGCTGGGTCTGGCGGTGCTGGCCTTTGCCTTCGCGAAGATCAATTCGCTCACGTACGTGAACCGTATTCAGCTCGATCGCACGGAAGAAATGGCGGCCTGGGAAGCGAAGCAGGAGGCGGCGCGCAAGATGGCGGAATCGAGCCGGGGCGAAGATGTCGCGCAGATTCGTTTTGCCGAGGATGCGCAGGGCGATTTCCTGGATAGCGCGGGCATGGACGAAGCGGATCTCAAATATTTTGACAAGGTGAACAAGGGGCCGGTTCCCGATTGGAAAATGGGGAAGAAGCAGCGCTCGGAAAGCGCCGCCCAGGACGATAGCCTGGAGGGCTTGATCGGGGGCGGCGCATCCAGCACAGGCATGGAATCTGAATCGCTGGGCGAAGCAGCAGGTGCTGCGCCGGTAATGATGCTTGCCGATGAACTCGCGATGGCGCAGCGACTCGACGGCGCGAATCTGCAGGTCATTCGTCTCCTGATCCTGCTCGGCATCGTCATCGTGATCGTCGATTACCTGCGCCGCGCCAATGTGTACAACGAAGCGTATTTACCGTTGCGCCTGCCGAGCGCCTGGCTGAATGCCTGTACGCGGGTGCCCGCGTTGCTCCAACGGCCCGACCCAGCCCGGCGGAGTATAGCGCAGGAGTTGGAATGGCTGAACAAGCGGGGTGACGCCTACCTGTACCTCGGCGATGTCTCTGTGCCCGAGAGCGTGCTGCAGGTGACCGATGCCATGGACGATGACTTTATCTTCGAGTCTCTGTGGTACGGCCGCAGCTCGTTTGCCGTCGACTCTGCTGACCGTGCCGAGCAGCTGTTGGTGCGTTTTACTGAGCTGCTCAAAGAGCGTAAGGCCACTCGGGCCCGCGTCGGTCAGACCGTGCACCTGGTGCTGGACCGATCGGATCTGACTCATCGTCTTGAAGCCTTCGTCCAGCTAGCCGCCGCCACTGGTTTTTCACTCTTTAACTGCAAATGAGCCCTCCTATGAAACCTTTCGTGTCTTTTTGTGTCCTTTCGTGCTTCCTCCTCCCTTATCTGGTCTTTGCCGAAGAACGCCCTGTCAGCGACGAACAACTCGCGGCGATCCAGAGCGGGGGCGGTTTTGAGGAGGTATCTCGCCCTGTCAACCTCCCGGATCTCACCCGGGGCGATCGCTTACCCGGTGGTAAGAGCGGGCCACAGAAATGGAACCTCGGACCTAGTGGGATCGTCGCGCTCATGGTGGGCGGCTTTAAAGGCGACCAGCTCCAAGTGGTGGCCACACTCAAGGGTTCTCCGGCCGAAGGCAAGTTCCTGAAAGGCGATGTCCTCATTGGGATGAACGGCAAAAAGTTTGTTGCTGGTGAACACCTCGGCCATCGCATTGGCAAAGCCATTGTCGAAGCCGAAAAAAAGGAGAACGGAGGCCGGCTCAGTTTCCAGGTGTGGCGGGACAAGAACCTGGTTGCCCGCAGTGGCCCCAAGGACGTGGTGAACGTCGATATCGAGGAAATGTTTTCCGAGGCGCGGGACGACAACTCGCTGTACGAGTGGAAGCCGGAGGAGGCACGCGAAAGGGAAGCCCTGGGCTTCGACACGTTTCCCATCGATGGCACGAATCTGGTGGCCGACCTGACGCTTCGGGTGTTGCCGTCCTATAGCGATACGGCACCGTATGATTGTCCGAAGACGGAACAGATTTTGGAGGAGGCGTGGAAGGTCCTGGAGCAAAAGTTTGTCGCTGACCCGAATAAGCGACGCAGCGGACGAGGGGGCGTATTGGAAGCCTTTGCCTTGGTGGCCTCCGGCAAGCCGGAGCATCGTGAACTGGTGCACAAGTGGGTTCGCAGCAAGCATTCGCCGTGGCATCCGCCCACCGAACCGATCGGTGCAATGTTCGAACCGGGCTACAAGGGCTACAAAGGCTATCAGAGCTGGCACAAAGGATTCGGCGGCCTGTACTGCGCGCTTTATTACGAGGCCACCGGCGACGACTACGTGCTGCCCGCGCTGCGCAAATACGCGGTCGAAACCGCGATGGGACAGAGCGGTGGGGGCAGCTGGGGACACACCTTCGCCTACCCTTCGTTCAACGGCGGTAAATTCCACTACATGAACCCCGGATACGGTGCACTGAACGCCGCGGGTAACCGTTGCTTTTTTCTCATCGTGCTCGCCAAGAAGCTCGGTGTGGAGCATCCCGAAATCGATGCGGCCATCTATCGCGCCCATCGCTACTTTGGCTCCTACGTGGATCAGGGGGGCATTCCCTACGGTGATTTCCCGGCCTACGCGACCGACGACAGCAACGGGAAAAACACTGGGATTGCCTTTGGCATGAAGCTCCTTGGCGACAAGCACGGCGCCAAGTTTTTTGCCATGATGTCCAGTCATTGTGCCTTCACCCGTCGCGGCGGTCACGGTCATGATTATCACGGCAACTGGTCCAGTTGGGCGGCCACGATGTGCGGCCCGGATGTCCGCATCATGAACGAGCGCAACCTGCGCTGGCGGCGCACCCTGTGCCGCTTGCACGACGGCCGCTTTGTGTATCACTCGCCGACCATAGAGCACAAGACCCTGCGTGACCCCACCGCGACCGAAATTCTCCACCAGGCGGTCTACCTGAAGCAGACCCTGATCACCGGCAAGGATGCCGATGAGGAACTCTATCCTACTGAAAAGGAAATGGAGCAACTCCTGGCCAGTGCGCAACCGCAGTTGAACGATCCGATGCTCATCGAGCGCGCGGGCACCCCGTGGCGCGAGCGCAACACGGATGGGCTGTTCGAACTACTCAACATCTTCAAGCCGAAAGCACGTGGACAGGTCGCCACCGAGTTGAGTAAACGCTACCAAGCGGGAGAAAAAGAAATCCTCCCGCGGCTGGCCAAACTGCTGGATCACGAGGATGCGCGGATGCGGGAGGGTGCCTGCCGGGGCCTCCTCGCCTGCGGGAACGATGCGGCCCTGCAATACCAGTCGAAGATCATTACCCTGCTTGACGCGCCTGAAGAATTTGTCCGCATCAGCGCGGTGAAAGCCCTGGGGGAAATCACCACCAGCAAGGAGTCTCAAGTCGCTATATTGAAGGCGACGACCAAGGACTTCGAACACATGGGGGCGTCGCCGAACAACCTGGGGTACTATGCCCAGTCTGTTCTATTCAAGGGCGATCATTCCTTGGCGAATGCGCCCTTCGATGCCGGGTTTGACGAGGAGTTGGTGCAGCAAGCCCTGGAAAAACTGCTGGTACTCGACCCCATGGGCAACCGTCCGTTTGTAAGTACCCGGAAAGGCGTGTGGTCGAAGGATACCGTAATTCGGCTCGCTGGTCCGCTCATGGACATTGCGGAAAACGAGCAGATCGTCGACCAGATGTTCAACGCCCGACGCCAGGCGGCGCTTTCGGTTCTCATGCCCTTTGGCTATGCAGAAACCGTCGAAGCCAGTGCCTCCTACCTGCAAAAATTAAACGCCTTGCCGCGGGGTATCCGGGCGAAGGTGGGGTTCAAGCAGAACCTCTTGGATCCCAAGTTGGTTAAGCAACAACCCGGCGCATTCAAGGCACTGCTGCCCGCGATGAAATACTGGGTGGCCGACAAGCCGCTGGCACAGGTCATTGAAGTGGTCGGCGATAAAAAGGTGCCGATCGACGTTACCTATTTCATAGATCTCATTGAGGCCGCGCCCGCTGCGTCGCCTGCTGAAAGCCTGGCCAAGGATGTGGAACAATGGTTCGTCACCACCGCCCATCCCGGCTGGCCAAGTGATGCGCTTACGCATTGCCGTACGGTGTTGAAAGACCCCAGCCGCCATCTCACGTTTCGACAGATGACGGCTTTGAGCCAGTTGGTGGAGGTGTTGGGCGTAGACATTGTGGAAGAAGGCGGGGTTGAAGACCTGGTCCGCTTTGTCGGGCATCCGAATCCTCGTTTGCAAGCGCATGCCCGCGCACTTGTGGCTGGGTTGACGGGTCCATCGATTGCGCCAGCCTTGGCGAAGGCGCTCGGTTCCGCCGATGTTGACGTGGAAACGGCTTGCGGGATTCTTGCCGTACTGCAGACGCGGGGCGAAGTCGAAGCACTCACCTCCGCACGGACCGCCCTGGCGCACGCGGATGCCAAGGTGCGTGGAGAAGCGATCCAGACGGTGTTTGCTCTCGGCGGAAATGCCGCACTGATTGATGTATTCAAGCAACTGCGAGCGGCCAGCGAAGCCACGGAATTGAACGGCTGCGAAAAAGCGCTGCTGTCCCGGCGTGATGATGTTGCACACGTCGAGAAAACCATCGGCGCCTGCATCGCCCTGCTGCCGAAGAGTGAAGGTCCGATGCGTGAATCACTGTATTGGGTGCTCGCCCAGCTCGGTGGCGTCAAGGCGCTTGCGGCATTGGACGCAGCCGCTTTACAAGCGGTTGATGATGCAGTATTCGGCCAAATCATAAACGCCCTGTCGTACTCACCCGATCGCGAGGCGGATCAGATCCTGATCAAGTTGATGCGGGCGCAACCCGATCGTGCAAAGCAAATAGCCGCTCACTGTACCCGACGATTGCTGATCGGACCTGAGGGCGTCTATACGGTGACCGATACAGAGAAAATGGATTTTGCCGGCCCGGTGCTGAAAATGGTGCTGGATGATTCCATCATCAAGTTTCTGGGCCGCGTGCATACCGGCCGCAGTATTCTTGCCTTGCAAGATGCGATGAAACGCGGTTCCACGACGACGGCGACGAAGTCGATCATTGCTTGTGCAGAAGGCATGGCGAAGGCCCCGATTGCTGATCGCGAATTCGCCGCCGATGCCTTGCAGGGCGTTATTGAGTATATCGAGGTCACCCAGCTGCGCGGCGGGCCTGAGGCGCACGATTATCGATTTTATCCGGGGTGGAAAACCACTTCAGAACGCGCGGGCAGGGCGCTACTCAAAGTGTTCAAGCCCGAGAAGGCGCCCCTTCCTGAGTTTGATGACCTGGATTTGGATTTGTGATCGGGACGTGGGGACAGGATTCCGTCCCACGCGGAAATTGAAACCCATCCTCGGTTGGAAATTCTCGCCTCCGGCTCAGGACTCGGGCGTATGCAAGGTGGCAAATTAGTGGCAACTTTTGCATCCCATTTGGCGGAATTGGCGGAATTGGCGTTATTGGCGGAATCTGATAGGGAGCACAAGTCATTGATAATGCTATAAGTTATGCAATTTCATGCACGTATGATTTCGGCTGCCATTACCTTCACACGGTAGAAGTCACAGGTTCGAATCCTGTATCGACCACCATTCTAAACCCTTTATTACCAACGACTTGCGTAATATATTTCTTCATCTAAAATGACGCGTAAAACCCCAGGTGGCATTTTAGTGGCATTTTTGGACCTGCTTTTCTATTTGAACCTTTGGGGGGCAGTGACGCGGAGACTAGACGGTCGCTACCCGCGTACCCAGAAACCGGGCAGGATGATATGGAGCAGTGACGGTCCGAGAAGGCGGCACAGCAGGTTTAGACGAGCGCAAACCAACCGGACGCATTTCGTGGGCGCGAGAATTAAGCGCGTTTTAGCGTCAATCGTCTAGCCTGCTCCGAGGAACACGTGGGGAAGCATAGTTAAGGCTGCTCGAATAAGCTCCCGGAGAATCCCCGGTGGTCCCCCCAATGAACCCGTGTCCGCTCCGATGAATTCCCGGATTACACGCCATG
>JBLIND010000308.1:0-8036 GCA_047639095.1 Candidatus Omnitrophota bacterium
TGTTGGATTCCACGCAATAGAGGCCGACATGTATGCCCCGTTTGCTCAACTGCTGAATGCGTTTCGGGTCAAAATCACCGAAAGGCGCAATGCGTTCACGCTCGGCACGCAAGGCCTCCAGTTCTCCATCCAGTTGTTGCCTTTTCTGATACAGATCCCAGACCGCTTCGACCACGGACGGGCCATCCTTGCCTGAAGGCGCCCTATCCGGATCGGGTTTCAGGACTTTCAGGATGGTCTGCACTCGCTGTACCTGGTGACTGGCTTCATCCAGCTCGTGTCCTTCCGGAATGGTCACGGGTTCAAGGTGCAGGACGCCGAGCGCATGCAAGCGGTCCAGCGTTAAATAGGCCTGCTCGGCAGCGCAGACGACATACACTTTCTTCATCGGCACGATCATGTTCGTTGGCCTCGGGTTGCCATTTTCGCCTTCGCCAATTTCGCACGGGCAACGCCTGCCGTCTGCTGGTCTCCGAGAAAGATCCTGATCCTCCGTATGTGCTCCTGGGCATCCGGAATTTTGACTTTTTCAAATAAGTTTACGCGTTGGGTGGTCACGGTCCATTCGTCGAAGAGTTGATCGTACTGCGCCTTCAAGTACTGCCATTCGACCTGGTTTCGAATCACTTTTTGCAGCATGCGTATGCCGTCATCTACCCAGGGTGAAGTCGTTAGCAAATCAGGGATTTGAACGGTGAACGTGATCTCTTTAAGCAGCACCACCTCTACTCCAGCGATACGGTCGGGCTGGTCATCGATCTGTACAATGGAAAGATGGCCCTCGAAATCAAACGGTTCAGAAAAAAGTTCGATCCAGGCGTTCAAGCGCGTGCGAAGTTCGTGCAGATAGGCCTCTTTCTCGTGCAGCTCGCTTTCAAGGCTCCACAATTCGGCCTGTAGTTGCTGTTTTTTGAGCTGTAAGGTCGGCAAATAACGTTGATAGCGCTTCAGTGCATCGCGCTGCGCCTTCAACTCATTCTTGGTTAATCTAATGCGCGCCATGTGCTTTACCTCACGGGGCCTCCCCAACCGCAGATACACCTTCACGTGGCCAGAACTGCTCGATCAAACGGGTTGGAATACCGGTCTCATTCGATTCAAAACAGTCCGCGAGAATGGCCCAGCCGAGATCCAGCGCAGCCTCAAGCGGAATGTTTACGCGAAGGTCCATCATCTCTTTTTCAAACCGCTCCCCGTACCGAAGCAATTTAGAATCCCAGGTGCTCACACGAAAACCCATCGCCTTCTTTTCCAGGCTCTCGCGGTAACTGCCATAGAGTTGGATCATCGTATTCATGATGACCCGATGGTCCTCACGGGTCGTGCCATTGACCGCTTGTTTGAGGCGGCTTAAGGATCCAAACGGTTGGATGTTGCCATTGCGCAGGTAGAATTGGCCTTCCGTAATGTATCCCGTATTATCCGGCACGGGATGGGTGACATCATCCCCCGGCATCGTCGTCACCGCGAGGATGGTGATGGATCCCGCGGTATCGAAGGCGACCGCCTTCTCATAGCGTGATGCCAACTGGCTGTACAAATCACCGGGATAGCCCCGATTGGATGGGATTTGTTCCATGGTGATGGCCATCTCCTTGAGTGAATCCGCATAATTGGTCATGTCCGTGAGTAAGACGAGTACGCGAAGATCAGACAGGGCAAACTGTTCGGCAACCGCCAGAGCGATGTCCGGAACCATCAGGCATTCCACCACCGGCGCTGAAGCCGTATGCACGAACATCACCGAGCGGGTCATTGCGCCTTCCTGTTCGAGGACTTCCCTGAAGTAGAGGTAGTCATCGTATTTCAAGCCCATCCCGCCCAACACGATAACATCCACTTCAGCCTGCAAGGCGATACGTGAAAGGAGTTCATTGTACGGTTCTCCCGGAATGGAAAAAATGGGGAGTTTTTGGGATTCGACCAGGGTGTTGAACACATCAATCATGGGGATACCCGTCCGGACCATCTTATTGGGTATAATCCGCCTGGCCGGATTGGCCGAAGGCCCTGCAATCGGGATCAGGTTCTCCGTGATGGATGGACCTTGATCGAGGGGTTCCCCGCTACCATTAAAAACCCTTCCGAGCAGGGTGTTCGAAAAAGGTACCAGCATGCCATGCCCGAGGAAACGCACTTCGGCATCGGTGGAAATCCCGCGACCGCCTGCAAAGACCTGCAGAAATACCAACTCCCCATCCAGCCGGATGACCTGGGCAAGCGAGGTGCCACGCCGCGAGGTGACGGTGGCCAGTTCGCGATTGGCCACGTTCCGGGCCTTCAACGTGATGACATTGCCTGCAATCTGATCGATTTGATTATGTATTCTCTGCATGGGTATGCACTCCAGCCAACAGCTGATCCAATCGGCTTTCAATCTCTTTAAACGCGGGGTCCTCCATCGCCACTCGATTCCAGTCGAGAGTGAGTTGCGTCAATCGCTGAAAGAATGATCGCGCATCATCACGCGCATCAAAACGTAAACGCCTGCGGAGCAGACGGGTCAAGTGGGTGAATACATATCGTTGGCGGTCGGCTGAACTGGCGCCATCCACCGGATCGTAAGCATCCTGTTGCAGATAGACCGCATCCAAGTATTCGGCTTTCAGATAGGTAATAAAATCATCGATGCCGGTGCCTTCCTCCCCCACCACTTTCATCATCTGAGCCACTTCATCACCCTGTTCCAGGATGGTTCGGGCGAAGGCGAGATCGACATCGGGAACGATACTGGAATACTTGCTCCAACTTTCAAGAGGATGAATGGCCGGATAGCGACGCGCATCGGAACGCTCGCGGGATAGACCATGAAATGCGCCCACGACTTTAAGCGTACTCTGCGTAACCGGTTCCTCGAAATTGCCCCCGGCGGGGCTCACGGTTCCCCCAATGGTTACAGAGCCGTAGCTGCCATCCCGTAGTCGCACCAATCCACCCCGCTCGTAGAATGCGGCAATCACGGATTCGAGGTAGGCAGGAAAAGCCTCTTCGCCGGGAATCTCCTCAAGGCGCCCGGACATTTCCCGCAAGGCTTGCGCCCAGCGCGAGGTGGAATCCGCCAGGAGGAGGACGTTCAAGCCCATTTGACGGTAGTATTCTGCCAAGGTGATCGCCGTGTAAACCGAGGCCTCGCGAGCTGCAACCGGCATGGAGCTGGTATTGCAGATAATCAGAGTCCGCTCCATAAGACTACAGCCGGTTCGGGGATCGGTAAGCGCGGGGAATTCCTTCAAGGTCTCGACGACTTCGCCCGCACGTTCGCCGCACGCCGCAAGAATCAGGATGTCGATTTCCGCATGCCGACTGGTAATTTGCTGCAAGACGGTTTTGCCGGCTCCGAAAGGACCCGGAATACAATACGTGCCCCCAAGGGCCACCGGGAAAAAGGTGTCGATGATACGGACCTGAGTCACCAACGGATCTTTAGGACGACGACGATGTGCGTAAGCCGTAATTGGAATTTTAATCGGCCAGCGTTGGAGCATACGGACTTCATGCTCCTGCCGGTGCTCATCGCTCACCCGTGCAATCACGTCATCGATGGTGTACGATCCCTTTGGGGCAAGCTCAATGACCCGTAGGGTTCCTGGAAGATCAAAAGGTACCATGATCCGATGTGTGAAAGAATTCTCGGGAACGGTTCCCAGGGTTTCGCCCGCAACCCGTACATCACCCGGCTTCACCGAGGGGGTAAACTCCCACGCGCGATGGTGATCAAGGGGATCCAGATAGACCCCGCGAGGCAGGAAAAACCCGTGGGCATCCGCGAGTTGAGGGAGCGGATTCTGGAGGCCGTCATAGATCTGGCCGAGTAAGCCCGGACCCAATTCGACCGACAACAATTCACCGGTGAACTCCACATCGTCTCCGATTCGCAATCCCGAGGTATCCTCAAATACCTGCAACTCCGCCTCCTGGTCGCGAATTCGTATGACCTCCGCTTTAAGGCGAACCGCCCCCTGCCTGACGTAGGCTAATTCGTTTTGGACGACGGCATCGGAGAAGTGTGCACACACCAGGTTCCCATTCACGGCACAAACCTTGCCAAGCGGTGCCGTCATGGAGACGGTACTCCAGCCGAAGTAAGCAGGGTGTTAATCGCTTCATCCAAACGCTCCCATCCTTTATCCTCACGAAGACGGGACCACCGGTTCATGATCCGCAGTTTTTCGCCCGTCGCCAGGATAGCCGCCAGTCCGAATGGCGTCGGCACCACGAGGTCTTCCAGGACATGCCATCGGGCTTGGTCCAGGACCTGCTCTCGTTCCCGGGGATTCGATTTAGTGTAGGCATCGACGACGGTGCGATCGATGAAGGAGTCGTATCCCTGACCGTATTGAGCATACGGTGCCGGATCCACCTTCCATCGGGCCGCGCGCAGTCCGGCCACTTCATTGCGCAGGCTTTGCTCTACGCTTGCCCAGTTCCGGGAAAAGTCAGAGCGACAAGCATGAAAGTCTCCTGCGACGAAATGCGCCAACTCCGCTTCATCACCTGATGGCATCCGACCTTCACAGGTTTGGATGAAGGCTTCAAGCGTCATGGGCGGAGGCATGCCGAAGGCCAGCGCAGGTACCGCGGCGATGATGTCGTAATAATTCATACCGGGTCCTCCGGTTCCGACACCTGATGCTGCAGGGCTGCTCGTTCAACGATCTCGGAGAGATGTGGGCGCAGGTATTGAACCAATGCCTGGGCGATCGAACTCCGCGTGAAATCGTGATATACGTGTTCCTGACCATAGGAGACCCTGAAGCCTTTGTACACGGCTTCATCCACCGCCAGCTCGAGGTCGTGTTGGATCATATCCTGATATCTACCCTGAAAATACCGGACCAATTGTTCACGATCCTCATGGGAGAGAAGGATGTGTATCCGGTTCTCGCGACCTTCGTGCGCGAGGTAGGCATCGACCGCCTTGCAGATCAACTCACGCAAAAGACCGATGTCCATGGCTTCATCCACCGCCCCTTCTACCAGGTCATTCAGGATCTGCTGTACGCCATCGCCGATCGACATGAGTAAATTACGCGAGGCCTGCTCCAGGGCACGGGTACTCTGATCCGTATAGCGGACGGCGTGTGCTTCGGCATCCAGCAGCAGCTGGGCGGCCTGCTCTTCCGCGGCTCGGACGATCTCAGCCGCCTTCCGCGTTGCTTGATCTAACAACAGCTCTGCTTCGGCATCGGCCTTATCGATGGCTTCGGTCTGTATGCGCTCGATTAGATGTTCAAACGATTGTCCCATACAGCGTCGCTCCTTTCGTGACCATGACTTCGATACACCTCGAATCAGGATCATGGAGACCATTCGCCGAAACAGCCATCAGGGAACAGAGCCAGTCCGGGATCAGGGATTCTCCTATCGTGCACGCAGGGAGCGGCGATCACACATCCCTTGCAGGAGGTCTCAGAAGGACGTCAAGGGGTCCGGGAGGCTGAGCTCAATGATTCAAGGGTGAGCGGGGCAAAACGGATGTGTTTATACCCGTCGCATTCGTAGAGGCAGCCAAAAGTCCTTGCATCGAAAATACACAGGCATGAATACGCGGCTGAACCCGCATGCAGGCCTTTTTGTATGGGCCAGGTTTTTCCATCGTCCATGCTTGCGCGCACCGTCATATTCTCACGCCCCTTCGTGCTGGCCGGATTGGAGAACAGGATCACACCCGCTGCTTCACTCGTCGGCCAGGATATGCGCCGGATACTCGCCTGGCAAATGGGTTCGATCAAGGTCGGGTCCAGTCGTTGCTCCTGCCAGCTCGCACCGCCGTCTTTGCTGAAACAGATTTGTCGCGCCTTCATGGTCTTGTCGTAGTTGCGCATGTTCAGCATTAAGCGTCCATCGCTGAGCTCAACCACCTCGCATTCATTTACCAGGCCTTTCTCGGCAACGCCCCCGAGTTTCCAGTGAGCACCATGGTCATCGGAATAGATTACATGGGACCCCCATTTAAGCCCGCCGGCAGCCAGGGGCATTTTATGATCGCATGGAATCACCAGTCGCCCTTTATGTGCCCCGTGCTGAAGCTGAATACCCGCGCCCGGCCCGGTGGCATACCATGACCAGGCTTTGTTCTTTGCGACAGTCGTTATGTCCGAAGGCTCCGCCCAGGTGAGACCATCATCGGTGGAATGCGTGACGAAAACCCTGCGCGAATCCAAGCCGAAACCCGGCTTGACCTTGCTTTCATGAATCTCACCCGCATTCCAGGTCAGGAGGAGCCAGAGGGTGCCGGTATCCCGGTCGAGAACGGGGCAGGGATTCCCGCAGGTGTTCCCACCATCGTCCCAAACCACTCGCGGTTCCCCCCAGGTCTTGCCCTGATCGGTGGATCGCCGAAGGACCAGATCGATATCGCCGGTGTCCGATCGGCTCTTTTTTCGCCCCTCGCAAAAGGCGAGGACGGTCCCCTTTGCGCTGACGATCGCTGCAGGAATACGGTAGGTATGATACCCGCCCGCCCCCGAGGTGAACACATCCGTGTGCTCGATCGCATCCACCGAACAGGACAAAACTAGAAGAATACTAAAGAGCAAACGCATCTGATTTCGATTCATATTATGGATCCTTTTCAACTAAAACTCACGTTGCAGATGCACGCGTCCGCCGTATCGCGAACCCGTTTGTTCGTGGTCGGCAACAAAAGCGTCCATGCGCAGAATGGAATGTTGTCCAAACGCCTGTTGGAAGCGCCCACCGAATCCAGCGCCCGAATCCACCATGGCGGAATCCGTGTTGGTTCGCCCACCGAGCTCCAGTACGAGCTGGCGGCGTTGGTGATCAAAAAACATCTGATAGCCGAGCGCAAAACCCACGGCATCTTCCGGTCGATTGACCAGCGGCGCCCCATAGCGTCCGATGCCGACGGCTTCGTAGAGAATGCCCGTACGCCCGAGGGCGCCCCCGCGATCCGGTCCGCGGGCGGCAGACGTAAAGCGGTCCAGGCCCCAGAACACATTCACGTACGCCAGATTTTCGGTCCCATTCGGGGTCGTCGAAAATTCGCCAAAGAACAGCAGCCCATCGGAAGCCGCAGCGGTCTCCTCATTCAGGGTTTGCGAGACCAGGGCGCGCAGACTGAGGTTGACCCGATTAACCCGTTGGATGGCAGCAAGGCCTCCATATACCGCGCTGGAAACACCAGCCTGGTCGTCTACATAGATGAGATCCGCTTCGAGCGTGCGGGACGGGCCGTCATAGGCATTAAAACTTCCGAACAGATAACTCTCTTCATCTTCCCGATTGTTGTCACGGTGAATCTCGTTCCAGGCCATCACCAGACTGTGGCGCAGATTGGCCCCTTGGCGCGGCAAACGGGTATTTCGGATCAAGCCGAACATATCCAGGTCATCGTCGAGCAGCAGACCCTGTTGGAACGTGGCGGGCTGGCGTCCGACGGTAAACCCCCAGTCCGCAACCGGACCTCGAAGCGGTCGCCGACCGGGGAACAACTGGCTGAAGTCGCCCTCGAAGAACAGCGCTATCGGCTCACCGCTCCAGGCATCCTGCCAGCCTTCCGGCTCACCCTGAAAACCATAGCCGGTAAAGCCGCCGTTGCGGTCCAGGGGGCGAAAGCCCAACAAGAGGCGTTCGGTTCCGGAAAGTTGCAGGTTCCCGTAAAGATCCAATCGCGTAGCCCATTCCGACGTTGAGGTCGAATCCTGGTAGACGCCCTGTGCGGCGGTCTGCAGCGTGCCATAGAGCATGAACCAGGGGTTCCATACCGCACCCGTTGGCAGCGTATACCCCTGCCCAATCGTCCCCGGGGACAAGTACGGCGTCCCCAGGTTGAGCAAAGGAGTCGGACGACGCATGCGTGGCGACTCAATCAGCCCGGAAGACGGTTCTGGCGTTGATCCTGTTTCATCCGCTGCGGTAGCTGAACTCAAGCCCATTGCCAGGAGCGTAACGCTTCGTACCACGAGGTTATTCATCGGGCGAAGGCAGCACTATTTTCTTCGTCCACAGGACATCGTAGCTTTCGACGAGCGCCTGGGCGGCCATCTCGGCGGTGAATCCATAGTCCATTCCCA
>JBLIND010000309.1:0-8028 GCA_047639095.1 Candidatus Omnitrophota bacterium
ACCCAGGTCTCAATCTGTTCCTTCTTCGCGGGCACAATCCGAGGCGCAAGCGCCCGATACCAGACGATGAAAAAGGGGATCGGTGGCATCTTGGGTTCGTCCAGGGCTTTTTGCTCCTGAAGCACCCAGTGAATCGGTTCGTCGAACAGAAATTTCACCCGACCGAGGAAAAGTTTGCCCAACTCCACCACCAGCCAGAGCAGGCCGAAACCAATGGCCGCCCCGCCGATGGAAGCCATCAAGCCAAACCGCCAGTAGGTAAATCCATGCATCATCGGATAGATGCAACTGAGGATAAGTCCGAAGATGATGCCGCCCTTCGTCACGCGATCCGGCAGCCATTGTTCGTCGAGATCGACGAAGGTTCCGAGCAGCAGACCAAACACCATCAACCAGTAGATCGGCGTCATCCAAGAGATGCCGTAGACATAAAAAACCGCGACAAACAGCACGCCGGTAAGCGTTTCCACCAGCATATACCGGGGTGAAATGGGGTTTTTACAGGAACGGCACTTTCCCCGGAGGATCAACCAGCTGAGAATCGGGATGTTGTCATAACCCTTAATCGGCGTCTCACACTTCGGGCATCGGCTACGCGGGTGAGCGGTGGAAAGGCAGGCGGGAATGCGGTAAATACATACGTTAAGATATGACCCCCAAATCGCGCCGAAGACGAAGGAGTAGACCAGCAACAGCGGGGTGTCGTAGAGGACCAGCTGGAGCTCGGGCGATAAGGTCATGAGCGGCCCTTCCCATAAACGGTTTCACGCAGGGCTTCACGCATGACCTCCACGGGTGGCAATACGCCCGTCCAGATTTCAAAACTTTTCACGCCCTGGTGCAGTAACATCCCCAGGCCGTTTACGGCCTCGACCCCGGACGCGCGCGCGAGCTGCATGATCGGTGTTTCTTCGGAAACGTAGATGGTATCGATGAGCTTTTGCCCCGCGCGAAAACAAGACGCCGGCAGGGGCGAGGGATCGCCGGGTTTCATTCCCACTGAGGTCGCCTGGATCAGGAGGTCCGTGGCATGAATGGCCGTCGCATCGGCTTCGAGATCGGTGACGATATGCACCGGGCAATCGAGAATTTCCGAGGCGACCTGCTCGGCCCGTTCCGGGCTGCGGTTCCACAAGGTGATCGATGATGCACCGGCGCGGGCACATACGAGCGCGATGGACCGGCCGGCGCCACCGCAGCCAATCACGGTGATCGCCTGACCCTGCACCGAAAGCCCGAACGCCTCTTCGATGGCTTTGAGGATGCCATAGCCATCGGTGCTGTAGCCCTTCAGGCCCTGGTCCGTGAAGCAGACCGTATTCACCGCGCCGACCAGCTGAGCCGAGGCATCCAGCTCCGCGATGCCCGCAAAGGCGACCTGCTTGTGGGGAATGGTCAGGTTCACCCCGCCAAATCCCATGGCCTGCATGGCCTGCAACACCTCCATCAGCTGGTCCGGAGCGACCTCATAGGGCAAGTATACGGCGTCCATGCCCAGCGCGTGCAAGGCCGCATTGTGCATGGGCGGCGACAGCGTATGCCGTATGGGCTGGCCGAGGACGGCATAGGTTCTGGTTTTTCCGGTAATCTGCATAAAGTTGTTAAACCTGACTGAACCGGGGATTTGCGCAAGTTTTTTGCCAACGTTCTTCATTTTCACCTTTGTTACCTCCGGGTGGAATCGATTGTGACAAAACAGAGGCCAGAGCTTACAATTAAACCAGCATGCGCGAAGGACTCATAGGACAGATATTGGCAGGCGATCGCGAGGCGTACGCCGAAATCGTGGATGAACACCAGTCCATGCTCCTGGCCTATGCCGCCTATCGGGTTCCCGACCGGAGCCTGGCCGAAGAGGTCACCCAGCAAACCTTCATTCGCGCCTATGAACAGCTGGCCGATTTTCGCTCGGGTCAGGATTTTGGCGTCTGGCTCCGGGTGATCTGCCGGTACATGATCCTCGCCGAGCTCAAAAAATACTCCCGCCGCGTGGCCAATCAGGAAAAATATGCCGAACAACTGAAATCGGAACTGATGCTGCAGGCGATGGACGAGCTGGACGAGCTGCCTGAGGCGGATGTTTACGCCCAGCTTCGCGAATGCATCGAACACCTCCAGCCCAAGGCCGCCGAAGTGGTGAAGTTGAAGTACAGCCAGGACCAAAGCTGCAAGGAAATCGCCGAATCCACCGCGCGTTCCGTCACCTGGGTGACCAGCACCCTTTCCCGCGTACGCAAGGCCCTGCGCCAATGCCTCGAACACGCCCGGATGAAGGAGGCTTGATCATGGCGGAAGATCGATTTGAAAACCTGATCCAACGACTCGCTGACGGCGAACTGAGCGAGGACGAATCCGCCGAACTGCTGGCGGCGATCCGGGATTCGGAGGACCTGCGCCACCGCTGTCTCGAACACCTTACCGTGGACAATGCCCTGCATGCCGTGGCCGCCGGGCCTTCGACCTCTCTGACCGAACGGGTCATGAACAGCCTGCAAGCCCCGGATGAACAGCAGAAATTCACCGCGCGCGTCCTGGAACAGATCCACCAGCTGGACGGGAGTCATCAACCCCCACGTCGGCGCAGCGATTACATCATCCACCTCGCGGCCATGCTGGTGCTCGGCCTGGTTTTCGTCGGTATCATCGTGAACGTCGACTTGATTTCCCGCAAAGGGACCATGGGCCGCTTCGAAATCTCCTTAGGCAAGGACTTGGAACCCGGCGGGATGGACATCCGCATCGGCAAAACCAATCTGGTGACCCTGGGAACCCTGCCCGACCTCGAGGATTTGAAAATGGAGGACCGACCCGAGCAGATCTCCGGGAATCCGCTCGCCCTCCAGAATTTGAACGACGGGGCACCCATTCGACTGGAAAGCCCCCTCCCGCATCCGTTTATTCCGCTCCCCGGAAAACTCCCTTTACCGCCCAACCTGACCGCGACCGGTCCGGCCAACCCGGGCCTGATCAACACGATGGCCCAGTCGGTCAGCCCCCGATTGGGGACGGCCGTCGACAGCGCCTCCTATGCCTCCATTAAACGTTACCTGAACGAGGGTACGCTCCCCCCGCCCGCTTCCGTGCAAACCGAAGGGCTCATTAACTATTTCAATTATCGGTATCCCAAAACCGGCGCGGAACCGCTGGGGGTTTACCTGGAACTGGCTGAATCGCCGTGGGCGCCGGGTCGGCAGCTGCTCATGGCCTCGGTTCACGCACGCGAGCTGCCCGAACGGGAAAGCCGTCCCGCGCACCTGGTGTTCCTGGTCGACTGCTCCGGTTCCATGGCGGCGATGCAAAAGCTGCCGATGTTCAAGGAGAGCCTGCGCATGCTGATTCGCGACCTGAAACCGCGCGACCGGGTGACCATCGTAACCGCAGCCGATCAGGCGCTCACCCTGTGCGAGGCCGTACCCGGGGGCCAGAAAGCCCGCTTGCGCAAGATCGTGGAAGGGCTCGAAGCCAATGGCGACGGCCATGCCGAAAGCGCCTTCGACCTGGCGTATCAGGCCGCGGAAAAGCATTTTCTGAAAGACGGCGTCAATCGGGTGGTCCTGGTAACCGATGAAGATTACGTAAAGCACGTGGTCGACGAAAAATACCTGCACGCGCTCGTCGATGCAAAGCGGCTAAAAAATATTCGCATGAGCGTGCTCCGTTACGGCCCGGGCAAAGCCGCCGATGAAGAGATGCACCAACTCGCCGCCCGGGGCACGGGTGAGGCCATCGCCGTCGATACGATGAACGAAGGCTATCACGTGCTGGCGCAACATCTCGGTCAAACCATCCAGGCCGTGGTCGAAGACGTGGATATTCAAGTGAGATTCAACCCTGCCCTGGTGCAGGCCTATCGCCTGATTGGGTATCAATACGGGCACACCAACGCCTTCGCACGCAGCAGCCTGGTGCACGGACAAACCTTCACCGCCCTATACGAAATCGTTCCCGGCCAGATGGGCACCTTCGCCGAACCCGGCAAGGGGAGTTTGAAAAAATCCGGTCAGCGCAAACACGTCGGTGACCTCTTAAGTGTGGCGGTCAGCTACCGCCTTCCCGGGAGTTCGGAAAGCAGTACCTTGCGCGAGCGACTCGAAGACAAGGAGCTGGCTTCGATCAACCAGGCCAGCAACCGCTTCCAGTGGGCGGCAGCCGTAGCGGCCTTTGGAGAAAAATTGCGGGGTGAGGAATTGTTACAGCCCTTCGGTTACGATCACATCGTGCGACTGACCGAATATGTCATGGGCGAAAAGCCGACGGCGGAGCAAGTTGAATTCAAGGACCTCGTCCTTCGCGCCGCAGAAGCGCACTGAGCCCGCCCTTACCCTGCGCAGCTACGAAAGCTGGTAAACACATCCCGCCGCCCGGGCAGGTAGGCCTGTCGGTAGGTACTCCGAATCAAACAGGACGAGGTCGCACAGGATCCCCCGCGGGTCACCCGATGATCCCCAAACTGCAGCGTGGACAGGTAGGGATACATATCCACCTTGAATCCATCGTAGGGTAGGAACGGGGTCGTGGTCCACTCCCAGGCGGTGCCCAGCATCTGGCGACAACCAAAAGGACTCGCCCCATCCGCAAAGGCCCGCGTCGATGCGCGTCCCAGTCCGGTGGCATCGAGATCGGCCTTCGTTTTATCCGGTTCATGGCCGTCCGGCCCCCGTGCAGCAGCTTCCCATTCGAACTCCGTGGGCAGGCGACGACCCGCCCAGGTGCACCAGGCTTCGGCTTCATAAAAACTCACGTGCATCACCGGGGCACCCAGGTGGATATCGATCCACTGATCAAAAAAGCGTACCTGCCACCCCGATTCGGCCCGGTGCCAATAAACCGGATGGCGCTCTTCAACATCCCGCAGCCACCGGCGACCGCCCGGGCTCCAGGCGCGCGTGTTCTCGTACCCCCCATCCTCCACGAAGGCGAGAAAGGCCTCGTTGGACGTCAGCGTTTTACTGATGGTAAACCCCTCCAGGGACCGAATGAAGCGCGGCTTCTCCGCATCGAAAGCAAAGTCCGTGGTGGCAAAGTCCGCGCTCTCGCCAGGCATGCCGATCGGGTACAGGCCGGCGGGAATCTCGACATCGCCCAGGGGCGCTTCATCCGGAACCAAGGCCGGATCACTCAGCGAAGGGGGCGGCGCGTAGCCGAGGGTCTGTCGGCTCCAGATAAGCGATTCAAGATGCATGTTCTGATGAAAGATCGCGTACTTGTAGAGGTAGAGCTCATCCGGCGTGAGCGCACGATTCTGGATTCGCGCACGAACCGCATCGAGAATCTCGTCGTAGTACGCCCAGGTACGCGCCTTGCCCGGGACCACGCCGTTGGTCCAGCGATCCTCATGACGGATCTCCAGCGAGTCCCAGATTTCATCGTAGCCCGGCATGACCGCGCCCATACGATCCCGCGCACGCAGGATAAAATATTCATAGAAGAAAGCCGCATGACCCAGCTCCCAGATAGGCGGATTGATGCCCGGAATGAACGGCACCTCCAGCTCTTCATCGCTCAGGTTGGTGAGCAACGCACGCGTGCGCTGATCGGTATTTTCCAACTCGGCAAGGAGGTCGGTTTGCGTGTTCATATGCGGCTTTCTATCACTTCAACCGGCCGGCAAGCAAGGATCGCCAAGGTTCGGCTTTGCGCTCGGGTGAACACCGATCGACCAGATCTCCGGAAAAACATCATCAAGGCCATGAATGAAATGGTAGATTCAGGATTAATCGAATCCCGGAAGGACGGACGCTTTACCGTTTACCGAATAGACCCCCAGCCCTGGAAACACCTGCTGATGGGGGCCAATGTGCACCTGCGCTGGATCGATTGGCTCACCTTGTTCGGCGCATGCGAACGAATCACGTCCGTTCTCGAAACGATCGATACGAATGAGCCCGACATCGCACAGGCATCTGCTCTCCGCCGGGTGTTGGAGGACGGTGTGATTGAATCGCTCGAAAAAGCCAGTATCTACTGGAGATTTGGCCCCCTGGAGGCCTATCCAGGAGAAGCCTTAATCCCTCAATTTGTGGCCAGGATGGACGCCTTCCTGGCCGTGCTGAAATAGGCTTCCCCAGGCATACTTCTCGTTCGACTCGGGCTTTAAATCCGCGAAGGTCCCGGGCAGCTCGGCGAGCAAGTGCTTCAACTCTTTTTCCATCTGTTCCCGTTTCGTAACGTATTCCGGGTTGCTGGCCAGGCTGGTGGTTTCGCGGGGATCGCGGCTCAGGTCGTAGAGCTGATCGGGATTTGATCGCGCAGGCGGTATGCGTGGCAGGTCCCTTGATCTCACCTTGGCAATAACGGCTGACGTATCGCGGCCTTTGTGTAAGATGCCCGTGATGAATCAACACCCCCCAACTAAATTTCGACGCACGCGCCGCGTTTTGGTGTGGGCGCTGATGCTGGGGGTCGGTTTTTTAGTTTTGCTGAACGTACTGGTTCCACCCGTCCTGGAGAAAATAGTAAATCGTTCGCTGCGCCAGCAGGGATTCGAACAGGCTTCCAGCCAGGTGCGGTTTGTTTCCCTCAGCCGCGCGGACTTCGCGGCGGTTCAATTGGGCGGGGATGCGGTAAAGATCGATTCGATCCGGGTGAATTATTCGCTGAAGAGTCTGTTGCAAAAACGGGTGGACGACCTGTTGCTGGGTGGGGTGCAGATTCGCTATCCCCAGGTGATGAAACTCTTTCCGGATTCGACCACCCCTGAGACCCCGACTGCTGGATCGTCGATTACATCGCTTCCATTTCGATCCTTTTCATTTACCGATGCCCGGGTGTTTGTGACCTTGGGCGAGGTGACGGAGGAATTGTTGCTGCGCGGAGAGGCGGTTGCCGAAGCCAACAACACCCTGGGTTTGACCCTGCGAGCAGACAGCGAATACGGCGACGTGTCAGCCGTGGGCACCGTCGCCTTGGGTTCGTGGAGCTGGCGGGTCAACCTGAAGGAACCGCACCTTCGTTGGTCGGCCCTGCTGGCCCGTTTGGACCAACATCTGCCGGTCGGCGTGCAGCTGGCATCGTTGGAGGCGACCGTGCAGGTCGAGCAGCGTGCTCGCGAACAGCCCGTCGAATTGAACGTGGTGCTGCGCCAACCGTTGTCGGTGTATGGCATTACGAATGCGGTGCACGTAATTGCGGAAGGAACAGCAGGGCCACAGGGCATAACGCTTGACGGCCATTTGGGCCTGGAGAATCAATGTATTACGCTTAACGACCTGAACGTCACCGCGGGCGAGTTCAAGCTGCCGTTTGCCCTGCGAGTTCAGCCGGGCCAAGCGACGAATCTTCAGGCGCGATTGGTGGTGGAAGATCTTCACCTGGTTGACCTCCGTAAAAAAATTCGCGTAGGACCCGTGGCCGCACAGATTGAGTTGCCCGTACAGGCCGGGCAAACGGCGACGGGCCAGGTAAGCATTGCAGCCATCCACGGTGGCGAACACGACCTGGGAGGCCTGCGCGCACGTACTCGAATTTCGTTTAAGGAGGCCGAAGCGGTGTTGACCACCGATCTGCTGACAGACACCGAAGTCGGATTGCGCTTCGCGTCGGGTGAGCAGGGGCCAGAAGCTTCGCTGGTGCTTCCCCCATTTGCCCTGGAGTCTAAACCTCGCTTGCTGGCTTTGGCGAAGTCCATCGCCGGGGTGGATCTCGTGGGTACTACCGGGATAACCGGGGTGATGGATCCACGGGCGGACCAACCGCTGATCTTCAGCGCCACGTTGATGAACGTGGGCGTGCACCAGAAAGAATTTTCGATCGATGGGCTGAATGGGACGATTCAATTAATCGATCTCCTGCACTTGCGTAGCCTTCCTCACCAGCAGATGAGCATCGGAAAGCTCGCTGCGGGGAAGTTTGAAATGACCGATGGAGCCATCACGTTTACACTCGAGAATAGCGAACAGATATTTATCGAGGAGAATCGCTGGACCTGGGCGGGCGGGCGTTTGTTCAGTGCCGCGTTTTTGTTTCGACCGGCCGCCCATCGCCTGCGCATGGAGGCGTACTGCGAAGCGGTGGATCTGCAGCAGGTGC
>JBLIND010000310.1:0-8016 GCA_047639095.1 Candidatus Omnitrophota bacterium
CCGGCGGCGCAGGAAAACCAGGCGCAGGATACGGTTCAATCCAGTACCGGTGCTGAGAACCACTACGTCGTGGTCTGGAACGGCGTCGCCGGAACGTCTGCGGTATACATCAACAAGCAGCTCGTCGGAACCACCGTGCTAAACATGCAGCTCAGTGAGCTGAACGATCTGAACAATTGGCTGGGGCGCTCCCAGTGGCCCGACCCGTATTACAACGGGTCATACAATGAGTTCCGGATCTACCAAGGTGCGATGACCGCGTTCGATGTGGCGGACAGCTTTGATGCCGGTCCGGACAGCGTGTCCACCGATATCACGGTGCTGTCCATCGCCCGCGTACCCGGGAATATGATCCGCATCGCCTGGCCGCGGGATCCGGGAGGCTTCACCCTGCAGAGCGTGGATCGTGTAGCCGGCGTTTTTACTAACAGCCTCTTGCTGGTGGTGGAAGAAGGCGCGGAGAACGCCGCCTACACGACGGCTATGGATGCGACGTTCAAAGTATTCCGCCTGGCCAGATAGCCGTAGACCGGCCCGTCGTCGTGTAGCATGGCTGTCCCCAGCCGTGGGATCGCGAAGCGATCGGGCTTCGTTCTCGGCTGGGGACAGCCAAGCTGCGTTGCTGCTTGATGAGCAGTTCGAAGCGATTGCCCCTTTTCTGTGGTTACTTCCGCAACCGCACCCGGTCAGGTTTACCTATTTCAGCCAATGCCCGCGCTTGGGCGGAGCCTGATTTTTATCCGGAGGACCGCCCAGGGCCAGGGCATTTGTTTCAATGTCCAACAGCTGTTTGATGGCGAGCGCCTTCATCGATGCCACCCTATCCGGGTGCTCGGCGCTCCGGTTCTTCTCCTCCGCAGGATCCTCGGCAAGATTGAATAAAGCCGGACCCGACTGCGAGGCCTTGATCTCCTTCACCTGGTCCAAGTAGAGCTTCCACTCGCCTACGCGAATCGCCTGTGGCACGGCCCAGCCGGACCAATACAGTAAATCGTTCCGCGCATGGGAGGTGGCGTTTCCGGTCAGTGAAGGCCAGACATTCACCCCATCGATCCGGAGATTTCCGCCCACTCCCCGTTCGATTCCACAAGCATGCGCCAGGGTCGGCAAGAGATCGACCGCTGCGGTGAGCGCATGACTCACCTGCCCGGCTTTCACCTCACCTGGCCAACGGAGGATGCAGGGCACCCGCGTGCCGCCTTCCAGCGAGCTCCATTTTAAACCGCGATACGGAGCCGATCGCGCCCAACGCTTCTGCCCCGGCTCGGGGCCATTGTCTGAGAGGAATACCACGATCGTCTTCTCCGTCAGCTTATTACGCGCCAAGGCCTTAAGAATCTCCCCGATCCGATGGTCCAGCTCTTCCACTACATCGCCGTACGCCTCATGCGCCGATTTCCCCTTCCAATCCGGATGCGCCTCGGCGGGAAAATGCGGTGCGGTAAATGGTAGATATAAAAAGAAGGGCTCGGCCCGATGGGCTTCGACAAATTTAATCGCCTCCGCGGTGAAGTTTTCACTGAGCCGACGATTCTCAAAGGGATCCGCAATCAGCTCGCTTCCGCGATACAGCTTCTTTGTCTGGTTGTTGCTCTTGGTGATGTAATAGGTCGTATCGAAGCCCTGGTTCATCGGCAGCAGCTCCGGCGCATCGCCCAGGTGCCACTTGCCCATCAAGCCCGTATGGTAACCCGCTCCCTTGAACACCTCCGCCATGGTCAAGGCTTCGGGTGCGAGCCCGTTCACGTCCTTGATTTTGTAGCCGAGCACGCCCCCACGCCAACCCAGCCGCGGCGGATAGGCTCCGGTGAGCAAGGCCATGCGCGAAGGTGTGCAGACCGTCGCGCCCGCATAAAAACTCGTCAGCCGAATGCCGTCCCGAGCCAATTGATCGAGTACGGGAGTCTTCAGAATTTCACTGCCGTAACAGGACAGGTCCTGGTAACCGAGATCGTCCGCCATGATCAAAATCACGTTCGGCCGTGCGGCTTGTGCAGGAGAAAAAACCAAGGGCGCGATAAGCAGCAGGAACCGTAAAATGGGAGCAATCTTTTTCATATGTGGAACTCATGCAGGAATTGTTTTCATATACGGAAACGCCCGTACTTCTCCAACAAACGTAACCGTTTAACAAGCCCGGATAAATAGACTCCCTAGTTGGAACGGGCCCGGCGGATGGATAATATGCCGGTCCAACCGTCTAAATATAAATGGTGCTTGTTAAGGCCCCCATTTTTGTATCTAGGGGAGGATCTTGTTTTCACCGAAACGCTCGGCCAGCAGGTCGGCGACCTGTTTGACGAAATCTCTTTTCTCTCCCGCGAAGGAGAAGGCGATGCGGAAGCGCTTGGACATGTCGCGCAGTGTGGCGATGGCGGGATTGTATTGTCAAGATGGATAGGGAATCGCTTGTTGCGTGTCGACGTGAAGCTTGAGGTCGGGGGAGCTAATTCGGGAGGTGGAAAATAGAGCGTCTAACAAGCATGCGGCAAAGCTTAAACAATTCGGCTTATCTACGGCGGTGGTCTAAAGCGTGCGTTCTCTGGAGTGGGGGAATTTATTACCGCTCTGGGTTGGCCAATTTATTGGCCGGTCGGTCCTGGCAATAAATTGCTGCGGGAGAGCGGCGATAAATCGCCCCACTCCAGAGGCTCGCCCCTCGCGTAGCCCGGCAATCCTTGCCGTCCCCGTGTCCCAGGCCGCACCCTGCCGCGAAAACAAACAAGCTCCCTGGGAGCGCGGGCATTCTGCCCGACTTCTGATTCGGCTGGGAGCCCATGTTCCTTTTGCGACGCATCTTGCACGTGACGTGGTCTGCGAAAATGTCGTAGCATCTTGCGTCATGGATGAGCACACCCCAGAACAGCAGGCGATCATTGCCCACGATGAAGGTCCGGCATTGGTTTTTGCTGTCGCGGGATCGGGGAAAACGCGGGCGATGGTGCATCGGATCGCTCGCCTGGTGGATGAAGGGATATTTACGCCGAAGCAAATCCTGGCCACGTCCTTCAACAAGGATGCCAACCGGGAAATTTCCCAACGCCTCCAGCCCTGGCCCGCCTGCCGGGAGGTCCGCGTGCAAACGTTGCATGCGCTTGGATTTCAAATTATTCGCGAGGCGATTCGCCTGGGTAAATTTCCGCCCTTGAATGAAGACCCGACAAAGTCGGACATCGATGGGGCGGACCGACGGCTGCTGTTCAAAGCCCAGCGCGAAGCGCGGCAACGCAAACTCGGATGGCAGGATGAAATGCGGGGCATGGATACGGATGATTTTCTGAACTATGTCGCCCAGAGCAAGGGCCGGCTGATCTATGCCGATCTCAAGCAAGCCAAGCTGCCCGAAGGCACGCGCGGCACGGCCTCCCAGGCGAAGGCACCCCCCAGTTTGTGGTGGTACGATAAGCTCTATCAACTCTACGAGGAGCTCCGCCGGGTGGAGCAGATCATTACCTTCGACGACATGCTGATGAGCGGTTGGGAGCTGCTGGTGCGCCACCGGGAAATTCGCGAACGTTTCCAGGCTCGGTATCGTTGCGTGATGGTCGATGAGTTCCAGGACGTGAACAAAGCCCAGGCCGAAATACTCGACATCCTCACAGAGCCCCATCGCAATTTCATGGTCATCGGCGATGATGACCAGACCATCTACGAATGGCGCGGTGCTCAGCCGGCGTTCATCCTGGATTTTTCAAAAAAATATGGGGCAGCGGAATATGTGATGACGCGCAACTTCCGATGTCCGGCCGAGGCGGTTTCGCTCGCGAAGAAAGTGATTCAATTCAACCGGCTCCGCCGGCCCAAGGACATGGTCGCGCATAAGGCGGCCAACCAGCAGACGGACGTCCGGGAATACGAAGAGGCGGGCGACATGGCGGCGGACATGGTCCGTCGGATCCTGCGGAACAAGGCGGAGGGCAAAAACTGGAACGATTCAGCCGTGCTCATTCGCATGTACGCGCAGACCCCGGTGATCGAACAGGCGTTTATCCTGAATCGGATCCCCTACCGGGTGTATGGCAGCCAGCCGTTTTACCTGCGGATGGAAGCCATGGTCTTGTTGAACTATCTGACTCTTGCCGAGGCGGATGCGGCGATCGATGCCGGCCAGATGCTCGACGACGAACAGATACATAAAGCCTGTGCCGCCTGGATGCGCATTTACCACCAGCCCAAGCGCTATTTGAGCCGGGACTTCGCCGAGGGCATTGCACAGCAGTACGAGCGGCAGGAGCAAACGCTGACCCGCTTGATTCAGATCGGTATGGGCCGGCTGAAACCCTTCGTCATGGATGCCGCCCGCGATTTGATAGCCGATCTTAAATGGCTGCGATCCAACTGGGAGCAACCGGATCTGGCGGCCCTGCTTGCCGAGCTTGAGCAACGCATCGGTTTGAAAGAACATTACCGGGATCAAGTTGGTGTGGAAGCGGGCGATGAGAAGGCCGCCAACGTGGATGCGATTATTCAATACGCGGCCGGCAAGGGAGATTTCCATGCCTTCCGGGGTCATATACAAGAACTTCAGGAGGAGCGTTTGCGGGCGAATCGGGAAAACCGCGATGCCGTATGCATCACCTCGATTTTCCGCGCCAAGGGTTTGGAGTGGCCCTCCGTCTTCGTGCCCCAGGTGAACAAAGAGGTGTATCCGCCGTCACGGAGCATTAATGACGAAGAGGAGCGTCGTTTGTTGTATGTGGCGTTTACCCGGCCGACGGAGGCCCTGACCATTTACTGCGCAAAAGACCAGACCTCACGTTTTCTGACGGAGGCCTTAAAGAAAAAACGGCGGCGCATGGATCGCGGGTGATGTCAGCAACTTCTAAAAGGCACTGCCGGCCTTTTGATTTGGCTGGGAAGCCGAATCCTACGACACGGGCTTGGAAGCCCATGCTCCTTTCTGGCTGGACCAGCCGCCCTCCAGGCTTTCGTGTGTTTCGTGCCTTTCGTGGTTTCCCCTTGCGATAAATCGCCCCACTCCAGAGAACTCAGGGCTGGAGCTCGTACACGGCTTCGGCGAAGGCCTTGCCGATCTGGCCGAGGATCTTGGCGGAGCCTTTATAGTGGTAGTCGGCGTTGGTGATGCCTTTGAGCAGCTCCAGGTCTCGCGGGGTGATAAGCTCCGCACGCATAGCCTCGACGCGTTCATTCTGTTCCTTCGGACTGATCGTCCCGGCTTTCTTGGGGTAGCCCTTGTTCTCGTCTTTCAAGCGGCGGGCCTCGGCTGCGATGTTCGATTTCTTTTCTGCGACCGCATCCAGCTCGGGGTCCCAGTAATTCTCCGTACGCACGGCAGTCACATTGCCTTTGAACTCCGGCAGATCGGCCGGTGCGGCCATCGCATTGCGAAAGTTGTCGTGCACGCCCTTGTAGCGCTTCTGATTATCGCCATACAAGTCGGTCGGTCCACCCGCGCCCATCACACCAATCACAAACGGCATCTTCGGGGCTTCAAACTCTTTGCGGACATCGCGGATGAACGTCGCCATCAGCTCGCTATACAGATCGTACCCGCCGGGTTTGTCGCGGGTGGGATAAACATCCTGGGCGACCATGTCATTCCAGCCCTGGAACCACACGAAGCCGGCGAGCTCAACGCCCTGTTTAGGATCGTAGCTGGGAACCACCCGTTTGACGTCCTTCAACACGCGATGCACGTGCTCGGTCATCAGACGATAGTAACGACCTGTCGCCTCGGCGCGCTCTTCTTTGATCTTCTCCAGGTCCTTCCCCTGCTTCGCAATGTTGGCCAACTGAGATTCGTTAAACGCATAGGGCCCCGCGCTCGGCGGCCGGAAATCGGTGTGCAGGGACTTGCCGCCCCAGGCGGTTTTGATGATGAGGATAGGTTCATTCACCATTTTCTGCATGTAGATGCCGAAGGTGAATTCGGGCCCGATTTTTTCGCCGGCGACCGCGGCATCACTGCGGGATCCATATCCGGCGGTGAGCTTGCCAAAGCCCTCGCCGCCTTCACCCGATCCAGTGAAATAGGAGATCCACACATCATCACACACGCGGGGCGAGCCATCCTTCGCGCGCATTGCCTCGAGCATGGGTACGGTTTTCGGATCCATGCCGATGTGGTCAAACGATGAGATCTTCGCGTGGCCTTCCATGTTGGATTGACCCGCGAGGATGAAGACCTTCAAGGGTTTGGCAGCAAGGACCTGACTACAGATCAGGAGGAACGCGAGGAGGGGTAGATATTTCATGCGCCCATGCTCTACTCGGAAGGCCGAGATAACAAGCCCTTTTCAAGCCATGGCGGTACGTAAGGTCTGCGCCCAGGCCGGAACATCGTTGCCCTCCAGGGTCACGGTTAGACCGGGATCGGTTTTATGCTTGGCGCGGCCCTTGGCGTAGCCCTTGTCGTAGTAGTCGAGGAGGATGTCGATCGTCTCTGCGACTTTGCCCTCCGCGAGCAAATCGACGCAGCGCTGCAGGTTCTCGGATCCCAAGCGCTTTTCAATCCGGTGGACGGTTTCGGTTAAGGCCTCGATGGAAAAGACGCCGTACTCATCCAGAATGCGTTGCACGCGGACCGCGCGGGCGACCTCGATCGTCACCACGGGCGATTGATTCATGCGATCCCACAGGGCTTCGGGCAGATACACCCGCCCCACGGATTTACTTTCGCTCTCGACCCAGATGCGGCGTTTCGGATCGAGCCGATACAAGGCCTCGAAGACCCGGCTTTGATACTGTTCGGTTGTGGGTTGATCGGGCAGGCCGAGTCCGCCGAAGGCGCTGCCGCGATGATGCGCAAGGCCTTCGAGATCGATCATCTGCTCGCCCTGGTCGGCCAGCGCATGCAGCAAGGCGGTTTTCCCGCTCCCGGTGGGGCCCGCGAGCACGTGCAGGTCTTCGAGCGAATCGATATAGGCGCGGGCGAAGCCGCGATAGGCTTTGTAACCCCCTTCGAGGAGGATGCAATCGACGCCCGCGGCTTCGAAGAGCCAGCACATATGATTGCTCCGCATGCCCCCGCGCCAGCAGTAGACGGCGAGTTGGTTGTCCGGGGCGGCAGCGCGCGACTGTTGCGCCAGGGATTTCATTTTGGGCCCGACAATCTCGAAACCCTGATCGATGGCGGCGATGCGGCCTTCCTGCTTGTAGAGGGTGCCGACGATCGCGCGTTCTTCGTCGGAAAAAATGGGCAGGTTCACCGCGCCGGGCATGTGTCCCTCGGCGAATTCACCCGGCGAACGCACATCTACGACGGGGCGTGTGGTGCGAGCGGCTAAAAATTCGATGGGTGAGAGGATCTTCATGCTGGGTGTTGGGCAGTATTTACGCTCGCGCGACGTCTTGCAACGACCTTTTGCATTCGACAATTTCATGAAGCGCTTTAGATCCTGTACGTATGAACACACGCCAACTTGGAAATTCCGATTTACATTTCTCCACCCTTGGCCTGGGAACCTGGGCCCAGGGCGGCACCGCATGGGCCTATGGCTGGGGCGAACAGGATGATCGCGCGTCCATCGATACCATTGCCGCGGCGGTTGATGCGGGCATGAACTGGATCGACACCGCGGCGGTGTATGGCTTCGGCCACGCGGAGGTCGTGCTCGGCCAGGCGCTCAAGGAATTGAGTACAAAGCCCTTCATCGCGACCAAATGCGCGCGCGTCCCTGGCGAAAAAGGCCAACCCGTGGCCTACATGACCGCGGAATCGGTCAAGCAGGAATGCGAAGACAGCCTGAAGCGCCTCGGCATCGAGGTCATCGATCTCTATCAGATGCACTGGCCGGAACCGGAAGAGGCCATCGAAGAAGGTTGGCAGGCGATGGCCGAGCTGGTGGCCGAAGGCAAGGTGCGGCACATCGGTGTTTCCAATTTTAACGTCGAGCAGATGCAACGTTGTCTGCCAATTCATCCCATCACCTCGCTGCAACCGCCTTACAGCATGCTCCGTCGGGATGTGGAAACCGACATCCTCGATTTCTGTGCCGAGCAACACATCGGTGTGATCTGTTACAGTCCCATGCAGAAGGGCCTGCTCACGGGCAA
>JBLIND010000311.1:0-8004 GCA_047639095.1 Candidatus Omnitrophota bacterium
GTGCTGCTCGGGTATGCACACGTCAGCTTACGCGTCCCGGAGCGAACAAATGACCTCCAGTCGAAAGCGGACACGATACAGGTCTTCTTCTGGAATGCCGCTCGCCCGCAGTCGCTCAACGACTGGTAAAAGATCTGCCAGGGATTCGAACGGTATAAGCCGGATGTCGTATGCCTCGTGGAAGCAAAAATACACGATATGAAAGGATATCAAGCGTTAGCACCTCGCGGATACCAAACCTATTTGATTGAAGAAGAAGGCATGGTGATCCTCACAACCGGTACGGTAACCGACATCCAACATGCAGGGATTCCTCCGAAACATAAATGGGCACGTATCGAGGTAAATACACACGAGGGAGTGATCGCGATTCATATCGTCGACATCCACAGCTGGCCGTTCTATGACAAGGGTAAACCGATCAAAGAAATTTTTGATCGTGCCCGAGAAGAATCCTGCCCCTCCATGGTGGTCGGCGACTTCAACACCCCGGTGGACTCAGCCTGGTTCGATCCGGTGAAACGCGATTTCCAACAGGCCTTGTTGACCGCAGGCTCCGACACGACCATGGGCACCTGGCCACGTGTATACCCCGTACTTTCCATCGATCACATGTGGATGGATACCCAGTTCGAGTTGCTGGAAACCAGGAATTTAAACCTTAGGGGCTCTGATCATCGTGCCCTATTGACTCGTTTCCGACGCATACCCCCAAAATGATTTTTACGATTTTAAGTTCAAGAAATCCGGCCCGAACCACGTATAAAACAGCCATGACCAAATCCTATCGTATATGCATACTGCTTCTCCTGACAGGCCCCGTCGCGGCCGTATACGCGGACACGACGTTCACCATCGGAGCACACACGTTCCATCAACAGATCCTGGATAATGGGCTTCTTGCCCTTGCCCTGCAATCCACGAATGAATTGGCCGACGTGTACCTGGCTGTTGATGTCGGACGGCGTCACGAATCCATCAAAACTTCCGGCATCGCGCATATGACAGAGCATGCCATGTTTGCTGGAACCCAGACGGTTCCCGCACAGGCCTTCGAGGCGCGTATTCGCGCGTTTGGCGGTCGCGCCAACGCGTTCACACGTGAAGACTACACGCTCTACTACGACATCAAAATTCCGATGGACGAGCTGGACCCGGTGCTGGACATGGAGGCCGACCGCCTTGTGAACCTGGCCTTCGAGGAGACGGCCTTTCGATTTGAACAGGAACGTTTGAAGAAGGAGGAAGCCGGAGATGATCGGATCGCAGATCAACTGCATGCCCAGGCCGACGCGGTGGTGTTTCCCGGCCACGCCTATGGCTCCGGCGAACGTGTGAAGGGCTTTACCAAGGCCCCCGCTTTTTCTGCGGAGACGGTTCGTGCCTTTTATAAAGAACACTACCACCCCCGACATGCTGCCGTTCTCATCGTTTCTCGCGAGGCACCGCAACAAACGCTCGCCCGAATTGCAAAAGGCTTCGGCGTGCTGCCTGCCGGGCCCGAACGACCCGCCAGCGAACCTGTTCCGTCGTGGGCGACCCGAGAGATCAATGTCGTCAAGGCCAGCGGATTGCGGAGTCAACGCGTGGAATACCTCTGGCGTATTCCACCGATCGATGCCCCGGATCATCACGCATGGCTGCTCCTCGGAACGATGCTCAACAACCGAAACCGTACCACTGATCAGGGAATCAATGTGGTGAGCGGCAACCGACTCGCGGGCGACAACCTCCGCCTGTGGGCGACAGGCGACGACGCAAAAGCAAAGCTGGATGCGGCCCTCGATGACCTGAAACAACATCCCTTCAAGGAGGAAGAGCGCGATCTGGCCATCGACGATCTCGCAGATGACTTCCTCGAGTTGAAGATTCACTCGCGACCGTACTTTTCACTCCCCGCCACCGTGGTCCGCTATGCGGCCAACAAGCATGCGCCGTATGTGGTTACCTTCCCTCAGCGCGTGGGCGCGGTGCCACTGGAGCAGATCCACGCGCTTGCCGAATCCGCCCTGCTCCTGAAAACGCATGGCATGATCACCTTCAAGGCCTCCGGCGAAGCGCGCGTCCTTCCGGATACCCCCCAGGCCCTGGCAAAATTTGCCGCCGACGCCCAGGAGGCGGGGAATCACGCAGATGCGATTGAAGCCTACACGCGACTGCTTGAAGGCAAATTGAACACCATGTTTAAGATCATCTATCTCGCCTCCCGCGGACAAGTGTACCTGGACACGCGCGACTACGACGCGGCCAGCGCAGATTTCAAGACCGCGATGAAGCTTTCCGACTATCCGGCCCTGCCTCCCCTGCTCGCAGAGGCCGAACGATTGAAAGCCTCCTCCATGGCGCGTCTGACCGATGACCCCCCACCCGCCTCCACGCCTGTCCCGGACGAAAGCCCCAAGGACTTGAAGCAGGAATTGTTTGATCTCATCCCGGTCGTATCCGCCGAGTTGGAAGCATGGAGAACGCTGAAGTTCAAAACGCCGGTGACGGTGACCTTCACCAACAATCCACCTGAAGATAAACTGGGTGGGTGGTATGACAGCGAGACCAAGCAGCTGGTCGTTTCGATTCAGGATGACCGACCTCAATTCAGCAAAGGTGTTTTATATCATGAACTCTTCCATGCCCTGCAGGATCAGCATTTCGATCTGCTGAAGCTTCACCATGAAGCGGATGATCCCGATTCACAACGCGCGTTAACCGCGCTGATCGAAGGAGAAGCGATGCTGGCGGTATCCGAACTCATGGATTACAACTTTCTCGCGCATGCCGGCATTCGTGACAAGGGGCCCATTCCTCCGGCGACATTCGAAAAGAAGTTTCACTATGGCGCAGGCCTGCGCTTCATCCTGGACATTCGTCAAGGCAAGGGCTGGTCAGGGGTCTCCGATGTATTTCGAGCACCTCCGAAGACGTCGCTCGAAATCTATCACCCGGAAGTCTACCCGCTAGTCGGTATTCGTGCGATCTCCTGGCCTGAAACGGCAAGTGACATTCGGCAGACCGGCATGTACGATGTTCGATGGCTGTTCACACGGCCGGTTGAAACGCGCAAGGAAGCCATCCGGATGGCCGACACGGTTCGGAGCAGCAGCCAGGCTCAGCTCGATGGAAAGCACCTATGGAAGCTGCGGTTTTCCAAATCGGAAGATGTGAAGGTGGCGCGTGAGTTCATCGTCACCCATGCCGAAGCCCTGGGCTGGAATGTCACCGATGGCCACCCGGTGGCGAATGAGCTCATCCTGGTGGAGCGGAACCCCGCAACGCGCCCGTAGCGGATATTCAGGCGACATTTCTTCGTTCCGATGATCGGAACTTCATTCCGGACGGCTTCCGATCATCGGAAGCCACTCCAACAAAAAAAGCCCCAGATCAACCGGGGCTTTTATCTGCGAAGACGGAAGTCGATTCAGGATGCTGCGGGAGCGGCTTGTGCGACCCGGATAGCTTCTGCTGCGCGCGTCTTACGACGGGTTGCATTGTTCTTCTTGATCACGCCATGCTTGGCGGCTTTGTCCAGGGCGGAGCAGAAGGATGCATAGCGCTTGGCTTGCGATTCGGCATCACCTTCGGCAATGGCTTCAAAGAGCTTGCGACGCTCGGTGCGGACCAGGCTCTTACGAGCGGAGTTGAGAAGGCGACGACCTTCGTTCTGCTTTAAACGCTTCTTGGCACTTTTAATATTCGGCATAATCTCTCGTCTTGGTGAAATTTCGTACGGGCTACATAAGCCTGCTGTCTTCGCTTACAATTTCTACTGATTTTCCGCAGAAAAGGTGAGAGTTATTAACAGTGAAGCGGCTTATGTCAAACAGGAATAATGCAAAACTTTAAGGAAATGCAACCCTCCAGCAAGGCATTATGCCCGGAAAATGCCGCTATAGAGGAACTGAACGGGGAACAGCTTATGGATGCCTGGGGTGGCCTCTCTCCCGGCGCGCGCTATCAACTGCTGCGCCAGGCGGGCACCAAGCTTCGAGCCTATCACCTGTCCGGGGCGAGCCTCCTCGATATTAACCTGCGTCAATCGACCTTTGACCATGCCTCCGGAGACGTCCGCCTCTGGCCGCCACCGAGTAGCCACCCCCACCTCGCACTCTCACACTTCCAACAGCTGCACCTGCTGGCGCGCTGGTATGCTGAGTGGAAACCCGGGTTGAATACCCGCGAGGCGATTCAATTTATATCGGGCTTCATGTGCGAGCGGACGGTGGAAAAGGACGCCATTCGCAGCGCCCTGTTCAGGATCCGGCACTACGCCTTAAACGAAGCGCGCAGGTTGGTTCGCCGTATTTATTCCGGCCATTTAAAGGACGGCACCCAGGCGAAAGGCTGTTGTGGTATCTGGTCCAATGATCCGTCGGTTACCCCGGAGCTAATCCGGGCGGCGCTGGTTGAAGCCGAACAATCTGAGGACCGCCAGGTGCTCAAGCAAAGTGCGTTTATTCATGTCTTTCGCGTCCCGCTGCTCGGGCAGGATGCCGTCGTTAAACGATACGATGTTCGCAAGGCACGCGATCGCGCAAAAAAGTGGGCCCGCGCCTCGCGGGGACGACGCGCCTATGCAGCCGCCTGTACTTTGCTCGAGCTCAAAATAGACACCCCCCCTCCCCTTGGTTATCTTGAGGGCATCGACGACGACGGCCATTCCGTCAGTTATTTCATCAACCGCTGGCTGCCGGAGGCGCGCACGGCGCGTCAGTTTATTAAGCCCTGGCTGCATCAGCGCCCGGTCGAGACGCGTCAGGTGGTCAGCCAGCAACTCTTTGATATGCTCAACCAACTATACCAGCTCGGGATCTACCACGGTGACACCAAGGCGAGCAACCTGTTGGTCACGCGGGAAAATGACGACACTCTCCGATCTTTTTACTGGATCGATCTGGAGTCCATGCAGTTTGGCATCAAACCCATGCGCTACCATATGCTGCGTAACCTGGTGCAATTGAACGGATCCATTGGGCGTAAAATTCTCCCGGAGGAACGGATCGCTTTTCTCCATCGTTTCTCGCCCGTATACCCGTGGGCCCGCGACCCGCAACTGCCGGCACTGATCGAATCTAAAACGCGCACCCGACTCCTTCGCGAGTTGAATAGAATATGCGGATACTAGCCCTCATCATTGCCGTCCTGTTCCTGCCGTGCTGCGCATCGGTCAGCCTGAGCCTGCTGGAAGTCTCCCAGGCCATGCACGCAGATGCGGAGCTGTTTCCACCCCAGGCGCTCTGGTTCTTTGCCGGGTTTTCGTGCTGGCTGATTCTGTTTGCGGTCATGCCCATGCCCATCCGCACCTATGTGTTCGGGCACGAGCTCACCCATGTGGTCTGGGCCAAGCTGTTCAAGGCCGATGTAACCGGATTTAAGGTGGGTAAAAAAGGCGGCAGCGTAAAGGTGTCAAAGAACAACGTGTTCATCACCCTCGCCCCGTATTTCTTCCCCATCTATACCTCACTGGTCATCGTGCTGTACTACGTCCTCTACCCCTTCGTGAACGTGAAGCCTTTTGAACTCTGGTGGTATGCGCTGATTGGCTTCACCTGGAGTTTTCACATCACCTTCACGATCCTGGTGCTGTGTCATCATCAGCCCGACCTCAAAGTCTATGGGTTTTTCTTTTCCTATGTCGTTATCTACCTGCTGAACATTCTCGGCATCACCTTGTGTATCGTGATCATTGGCGAACCCACGCTGGAGCTGTTTGTCACCTCGTTAAGCGACCAGTTCAAATTTGCGTACAGCCAGGTCTGGGGGATTATCCCGGCCATGTGGTCCATCGTGCGTGGCAACGGCTTGTAGGCCGCTCTATTCCCACTTGAAGACCGGGTCGTCCAGATCCAGTCGGTAGAGCACCTGGTTGTAATCGTGCCGAGGCGTCGCCTGCGCATGGTTGGCAAACTCACGTGTATAGGTGCCCTCGAACAGCAGGATGGCGGATCCCCTGGGCGTGAACGTCGGATGCATCAAGGGATTATAAAACGTATGATTCTCATGGGTGACGACCTTGATCGCGGGCCCCCAGGGCCCGGTGGCTTTGTCGGCTTCGGCAAACCAGATCTCCCCGAGATGAGACGGCTTTCCACCGAGTTGTGTAAAAATACTCACCCACTTGTTGCGATAGTCGTTCCAGGCGATGGAGCCCCGGTGCGGGGTAAGCGACGTGCCATCCCGGGCGCGAACCGTCGGTTGCGGGGTCAATTTTTCCCACGCGTCCGGATTGCTCCAGGCTTCCACCGTTGCTGCACAGCGAAGCCGAGGAAAGGGATCGCCAAACAAGGCCCAGGTCGCGCCATTGGCATCCGTTTCAAACACGACATGTCCGTCGGTCCCCCGCGGCATCTTTGGCGCATCTGCCGTCCTGTTCCAAAGCACCTGATGGGGTTCGAATACGTTCTTTTCGTCATTCCAGATGCACTGTCCGAGCTCGTATTCTGAGAGCGGGGGTTCGATTTTGACATAGGTTGCCACGAGGCGGCCAATGCCGCTGGCGTCCGGGAGACTGACGAGACCGCTGATCCAGGTAGGCCCCTCACCCGGCATGCGCCCGACGACACGCAGCTTCCTGGCCTCGTCCAATACGTAGTCGTAGCGCAACCGCACCGGTGGTTCGAAACGATGCAGCGGCGTGAGCTCCGTCGTTGCCCCGATCATGTGAAAAAGGCCCAGTGGGTAGCGGGCCAGCGTCGTATCTCCCCATAGCCAAACCTGCTTTCCCCGATGAGTGGCGTTCTGAACGCTATCGCAGCCAAGGATCCCCTGTTCTTTCCAATCTGCTTCCAAACCCAGCTTTTGGCTTTCACCGAACAGGCCGCCACCGGTGATGCGCCCCAAGCGTTTCGCAGGAAACATGCGGTGAACCTTTACGACGTGTTTGCCACCTGGCTGAGGCGTGAGTTTTACCCCGCGATATCCAAAGCCGTCTTTGGGGACGGTGTAACCATGCCCTTCGATGGTAAACCAGGTCTCCACACCCATGAGCTCGGGGAGGTCAAAAGCGATGACTCCGGCATTGTCGCTGGTGAAGCGGACGTGATGGGTCGTTCGCAGCTCCACGAGAGGAACAGGCCAACCGTTCTCGGCATCCTGGATGTCGATCCGGAAAGGCTCCAGGGCCTGGATCGACCAGACGCACAAACAAAGACTCGCCCCGATGAAACGTACGAGCGTGGGGATCATTTCCAATCGAGCTGATGAAGCCCCTGGCTCAATCGCTGAAGGGTTTGCGCACGAAGCCAACGTGCAGCGGCCTGATCGTCGTAGAGTCTGGCATCGCAGAAGGCCAACACGGCTTGAAAGTACCAGTCCGAGAAGCGCAGACCATTTAGTTTGATCCCGTCGTCCGTAAAATCATTATGCGAAGCGCCATCCATCCAGACCTGATACGAACTCCCACGGGGCAGCGCCTCGTACACTTGTTTGCGCGCCGTGGCATCGGGCACCGCCACCGTCGTATCCAAGGAGCCAGTGATCGTCATGACTGGAACACGGACCGAAGCCCAGGATTGGGTGGACAAGCCATCCATGCCGACGATGTTGGGGGAAAACGCCACGACGGCTTTCGTGGAGGTGTACATCATGGTCGAGTTCCTGCCTCCATGGTCAAAGGTCAGTCCTCCGAGTTTAAGGGCCGTCGTGGAACCTAAACCATGGCCCAGAATACCCATGCGGTCTGTGTCCATTCGCCCAAGCACCTGTTGCGGGGCAATCCGGCCCGCCACCATTTCCTGAACCAGCCCCACCAGATCATTCCCGCGTGCTTGGGGATCAATTTCCGGCCCGCTCGGGTGACCGACGTTGACACAGATATAGCCCCATTCCGCCAGGCGTGCGGCCAGGTTACGAAATCCCCCAACGGGTTGATTCACATCCGGACTGAAAAACAACACCGGGAGTGTTTCCGAGTAGGTGGTTCCCTTCAGTGGAGAGACCACTTCGTATTCAATCTGCCTTGGCCCCGGAAGGGTCCCGAACTCCACGGGATAGAGGACCGATGGACCGACACGA